>JAHCRH010000009.1 GCA_020148025.1 Patescibacteria group bacterium | reverse complement strand
TAATAAATCCTTCTTTATTTAGACCAAGAGCAGTTTTAATTTTTTCTGCGGTAGTCGCCTTCGGGGTTAATTTCTTGTTTTTAACTTCCCAAGTAACATTAGAAATTTGGAGATTCTTTACAATTTCACCGGGCACAGTATTCCAGACTCTTATTCCTACTCTTGTTTTTATCGAAAGTCCTGGTTGTCCCGAAGGTTTAAGTTCACCCTTTTCGGCTATAACTGCTCCGAGATGGTCTCCTACCGAGGCATTTTCAGGAATAGTAAGAGTAAAAGGAATTATACGTGTTTCTTCTGGAGCTAGTGTTACTTCTGAGACACTAAACTCTATCCAGGCGCCAATATCTTTTTTAGGGTCAGTTTCAGCTAAAGGATTAAACACTCCCTTGCTAGTTACTACAGCATCAACCGGATAAAGCTTTACCATCATTGTCTTTTCCGAAGAAATGTTAACTAGTTTTAAATAGTCAGTAATACTTTCTCCTCGCTCAAGGTTATGAACAAACCAAATATCAGAGCCTTTAACATCTGGGTCAGGATAGGCTGGAGAAACCCCAACTCCTTCCGCTGTAACCGCCCTTGACACAAAAGGGGTGAAAAGAATACTAATCAATATAATAATAGAGAGAGTAAGGAAATAGTTTTTATTTTTTAGCATAGAGGCAAATAATATCTAAAGGATTTACATAAAATGAAAAGTCGGGTAAATCTGTTTTAGATATTAAAAATTTAAGAACATTGGCTAAAAATTTATTATAAAGACTTAAACGTTTAATAAAGAGAGCTAAACTAATGTATTTCCCTATTTTTTCACCTTTTAAGACTTTCAAGCCCACCTTTTCTAATAACATTCTGACATTTCTCTCGGAAAAATAATACAAATGTTCCTGATCTTTGTATCCCATCCATTTATCTCCGAATATTTTATGAGGCAGGCTATTGGTATCAGGTGTGCTTAAAATAAGTATACCACCCTTCTTAAGAAGTTGTCGGCCCCGAGAAAGTTCTTTGGAAGGATCGGGAATATGCTCAAGATAGTCCCACATTGTGATTATATCAAAAAAGTTATTGGGAAAGCAAACCTGGTCGGGGGTACCATTGAAAACCTTATCTCTAAAACGTTTTTTAGCGATATTGCTGGCATAATTTGAAATTTCTACTCCGTAAGGTGTCCAACCGTGATTTCCTGCTACTTCTAAAAAGAAACCCATAGCACAACCCAGATCTAATATTTTCCCCCTCTTTGGATATAATTTTTCAATATTTTTAAATCTTTTCTCAAAGGTCTTAATAATATTTGGCTTATCTTTAAGATAATTTTCATAGCCAATAGAGTTAGAATTACTATTTTTAAAATACTTTTGACTATAGATTTTTTTTAACTCAGAAAATTTTGGTTGAGGATGAACAAAAATCAAACCACATTTTTGGCAGCGCAATAAAATGTTTTTAAAAAATTCATTGGGGAAAACCCTACAATCAGAAGATCCACAAATATTACACTTTTTATTAATCATAAATTTTAATTAAAAAAACGGGCTATTCTTTTTTAAAAATAATAGATAGGTCATCTCCGTAAACTATCTTGAAACCTTCACTGGGTAGATAAGACCCAAGAAGACGATTGTTGTAAATAAGCACCCAATCAATGTTATATTTTTCAATAATTTTTCTTGGATTTCGTAACTCCTGAAGATCATTGAAATCTTTGAAAATATGTCTATCTCCAATTTTCAAATGGGGCATTCTGCCGTCTATAAAAACTTTATGTTCTGGTAACTGCCAGATTAAGTAACCCCCCCAATTATATTCATTGAACATATTTCCCTGGAATTTTTCAGGATTAGTTTTAATATATTCTACTGCTCCTTTTGGATATTTCCCAATTTTAGCTAAAAGTTCTGGTTGATAAGCAGTGGTCCAGGTTAAAGAAGTCTGTTGATATCCTATAAGGAAAACAGCTATCAGGAGCAGCAAAAGGACAAATTTCTGCTTTAATAATTTGAAAAGAGCAGGATCAGCTACGTTTTTAACAATATATACCCAGAGGGGGATAGTCATAATAATCGGAATAGGGATATTTCTCCAACTGGAAAAGGCTAAAAAGATAGAGACTATTCCTAATCCTAACAGAGTCAAATCAATTTTCTTAAGATAGATAAGGACGAGTATAGCCAATAAAAGAAGATACATTAAAAATTCCCAGCCAATAGGACTGCGGACCTCAAATGACTGCCATTCTCCAATTCGAGCCCGGCCGTATTCGTCTCGGATTACTCCTATAATCAAAGAGTAAACTTTAAACCCATAAGGATTAATGAAAGTCATTACAAAAGAGAAAAGTGAAACATAGACAAGTTTCAGCCAAGATTGAAAAGTAAGAGATTCTTTAACTAATTCATTATCAGAAATTTTCCCTTTTAAAAAATTAACTATCCGAGCTAATTTATTTTTTACTAGTCTGAATCTGTTTTTAGAGAATTCTAATTCTGCGAATTGTTTTTTTAATTGATATTTTTTTCTAAGCCAAAAGTAAGCAATTTTTATCCCCTCAAAAAATAAAAAAAGACCCAAAACAAAAAGACCAATAGAAAAACCACCGTGGAGATTCACCCAGATAAAAAATAAAAAAGGTAAAAAGTAAATAGTCTTTTTATTTTGGTTCCGGCGGAAACGGAATAAAATAAATAAAAGTATAGCCAAGCCCAAAAGAGTTATCATTTGAACCCTTATTCCGGTTATTGGTAGAGAGCCAAGAGATCCTAAAAGGACAGCCAAAAGACAGTATTCCATTCTGGCTTTGGTTAGTCTCGAGATTAAAAAGAAAGCAAAGGTTGTTATTAGGGCAAAGATAATTGATAAGACAAACAACCCCCATTTAGTGTACATAAAGTAGATAATTCCGTTGGTTAGCCATTCGTGAGATACCCGTTCCCAGTCAGGCATAGTATGAGAATAAGGGTCAAGATGGGGAATTGTTTTTTGCTGGATTAAATCTTGCCCCGATCTTAAATGCCAGCCTAAATCAGGATCTAAAGGAGGTTTAAGATTCAAAAAAAATATTAACCCAACAATTAATATCAAAAAGACATATTTTGATAATTTTTCCTTAGGTATCATATTTTATATACTACAAGATTACAAAAAAAATCTCAATTTGTATAGATTGAGATTCTCTTAAGGAAATTCGTTATCTTGTTTCTAACTGGAGACAGTAAAAACCATCACTGCTGTATAATCACCAGCAGCATCACCAGACTCAATAAGAAGTTTAAATAAGGTATTATCAATATTAGAAACTCCGGTTCCGCAATCGGCTCCAGCATTCATTAGAACTTCTGCATTGCCAGAATCGTTTGGCATCATAAAATTGCTACCTGATTGAGCGGTATCATCGGAAGTAACATCTCCGGGAGCAACATTTAGCCTGGCCGTAATATCAATATTGTTGGTGCCGGCAGTAATATTGTTCTCGGCGTAAAGCGTTAGGTTCCAACCAGTTCCACCACCACCCCGATAGTCAGTAACATTAACCCCATCTAGATTGGTGTTACTGTTTTGGTTTGAACCATTGAGGATAACATTGGTCCAGTTTAAGTTACCGGGGGCAGTCATATCTAATGTTCCGGAAATAATATTTTGAGCTAAATTGGTATCAGCGTTATTAGCAGCCAAGCCAAGGTTAACTGTTGCAAAAATCATTACGAACATAAAAAATAAAATCAAGACTGAAATAATCTGCTTTTTAATAGTTTTTATTTCTCTTTTTACTTGAGACATATTTTTCTTTTTCTATTATAGCATTTTCTTAACCTGTTTTGTCAAGAAAAAGTTATCCACAGACTAACTAAATTCATTGTAGCAAATTTTATCTATCAAGTAAACTGTCCCAGGCTATATTTTCGTTTATTTTATTTTCTTTTCTTTCAATATTTTACTATAATAATATAATGACAAGTGATAGTTTTTTTAAAAAAATCCTCCCTTTGATTTTATTTATCATTCCAAGCTTATTATTAATCGCTAATCATGCTCTTTCTAGTAACGGTACTACTCAACTTCGTATTGAAATTACCGCACCTGCTCCGGTTTGCGGTGATGGCGTTAGGGAGGGAAGTGAACAATGCGATAAAGCAGATCTTGGCGGAGAAACTTGTGAAAGTCGTGGCTATACAGGTGGAACCCTAAGTTGTAATGATGATTGTACCTTTGATACTTCTGATTGTACTTCTCCTGGTGGTGGAGGTGGTTGGGTTCCGCCACCTGTTGAAACTAAGGTTATTTTAAAAGGAAAAGCCTTTCCCGGCTCTGAAGTTCATATTTTAAAAGATGGGAAAGAAATAACTATTACTAAAGCTGATTCCAAAGCTAATTTTGAGAAAGAAATTACTGAAATCACTCCTGGCATTTATACTTTTGGTCTTTGGGTTGAAGATAAAGACGGAATAAAATCCATTACCTATACTTTGACCTTCCGGGTTACTTCAAATGTTATTACTACGGTTAGTGGTATTTTTTTACCTCCGACTATTGGTATAGATAAAACCTCACTTTCTAAAGGTGAAACTTTAAATATTTTTGGCCAAACCGTGCCAGAAGTCGAAGTAAATGTTCATATATTATCTCCTGAGATTGTTACCACTACTACTAGTGATGAAATCGGAGCCTGGCTTTTACCTTTTAATACCAAACCTTTAGATGAGGGAGCCCACATTACCAAGGCCCGCTCTCAGCTCAGTGCTGAAGAAAGAAGCGGCTTTGGAAAAGTGTTGACTTTTTATATTGGAGAAGTAACGGTTCCTCTTGAAGAGATTTGTCGCCAGTCTGATTTCAGCGAAGACGGAAGGGTAAATTTAGTTGACTTCAGTATTCTTCTTTCTTGGTGGGAGAAAGCTAATCCCCGATGTGATCTAAATCAAAATGGGATCGTAGATTTAGCTGATTTTAGTATTCTTTTAAGTTGCTGGACAGGATAAAAAATCAAAATCAAAAATGCAAAATTCAAAATCACAAATCAAAAGCAACCCTCCGGGGAGTCTCTCACTTCGTTCGATCCAGCAAAAATATCTTAAAGGCTTTAGGTTTTTAGCTGTAGTTTTTAGTTTTTTGTTTTTTACTTTCAGTTCAACGATGTCTGCTTTTGCGGCTAAATTATATTTAGAGCCTCCCGAGGGAGATTATCAGCCGGGCGATACTTTTTTAGTTGAAATAAAGATCGATGCTGAAGAAGAGTGTATTAATGTTGTGGAAGCTAATTTAAGTTTTTCTCAGGATATTTTAGATGCAATTGATTTTAGCCAGGGGGAATCAATTTTAACTCTTTGGGTAAAATTACCAACCATTGATCAAAGTAAAGGCGAAATTTCTCTTATTGGGGGAATTCCCGGGGGTTATTGTGGAAAAATACCCAGTGACCCGGGAGTAAGTAATTTAATAGGGAAAATAGTATTCAAAGTCCCCGGACTCATAGTTGAAGAACTAGGAGAGAATTTAGCTGAAGTAAAATTTTTAGCTAGTTCCCAGCTGCTTTTAAGTGATATGTTAGGAACAAAAGCCAAACTCACTACCCAAGGAGCAAAATTTAAAATTTTAAGTAGGCCAGGAGTTCCCAGAGATGAGTGGCAAGAGATGATAGAAAAAGATAATATTCCACCAGAACCCTTTGAAATAGAAATTCATCGAGAACCATCAGTTTTTGAAGGAAAATATTTTATTATTTTTTCTACTACTGACAAACAGACCGGAATGAGTTATTATGAGATTAAAAAGGGGGGCAAAGATTGGGATGAAGCCCGGAGCCCTTATCTCTTGGAAGACCAGAGTTTGCAAAGTAAAATATTAGTGAAAGCGGTTGATAAAGCCGGGAATGAGAGAATTGCCGAATACGTGCCGTCAGTGAAACCAAAACCACTCCTTTATTGGATAATCATTTTAATTTTGATAGGGGCAGGGGTAGTCTGGTGGCTGATTAGAAAATTTATTAAAGAGACAAGAGACAAGAGACAAGAGACAAGATTTTAAATTAAACTTGTTGTTTGTTACCTGTCACTTATTTCTCAATGAAAAAGTTATTTCCTATTTTACTTATCTCAACACTCTTTTTTGTAACTGCATCTTCTGCACAGGGAGCTTCTGCTTCTTTATATTTATCTCCCCCAACTGGAACTTATAGAGTTGGTGATATTTTTGCTGTTGCGGTTACAGTAGATAGCGAAGGAGAGGCTATTAATGTTGCTGAAGGAACTTTGATATTTGATCCAGATGAACTTAATGTGGTTAGTATTTCCAAAAGCGACTCAATTTTTACTTTATGGACTACTGAGCCAATTTTTTCTAACTCTGATGGAACCATTAACTTTGGGGGAGGAACACCGAACAACTTTATTGGTAGTTCAGGAACTATTATCACCATTAGTTTTCGAGCCGAAATTATTGGTGCCAGTAATGTAGATTTTTCTACCGGTTCAGTATTAGCCGCTGATCATAAGGGAACAAATGTTTTAGCCAGCATGGGTTCTGGAACTTACGTTATTCAGCCGAAAATAGTTCTTCCGCTGGTCGATGAATATATTCCTCCTGAAAATGCACCGACGGCCCCAATTATCTCTTCTTCTACCCATCCCTATCCCGATAGATGGTATTTAAATAATGACCCGGAATTTACTTGGGAGGTTCCCGAAGACATTACCGGGGTAAAATTGTTGGTTAACCACAAGCCCATTGACACTCCCACCGTATTTTATTCAGAGCCAATATCAGAGAAACGATTAGAAGATTTAGCTGATGGTGTTTGGTATCTTCATGCCCAACTAGAAAATAAATTCGGCTGGGGAGGGATTTCTCATTTTAAATTTCAAATAGATACTACTCTTCTTGAACCTCCGATAATAACTGAATATCCCAAAGAATTAATTTCTGGTTTTCCTCTTTTAATTAAAGGAATTTCAGTACCAGAGGTTACAATAAAGGTCTATATTCAAAGAGAAGGAAAAATAGAAACAGGTCAAATACAGAGCGATAAGGATGGTAATTGGTTTTATATCCACGATAGAATTTTGGAAAAAGGAGTGTATACAATCTTTGCAGAAGCCATAAATCTAAAAGGAGCAAAAAGTAATCCTTCAGAAAAAGTTGTTATTTATATTGCTCCCCCAGCTTGTGTTAGAATTGGGGAGAAAATTATCGATTATCTTTCTATTACTATTCCTCTTTTAGTTTTAATTGTAGCTGTAATCTCTGGATTTCTCTGGATTTGGAGAAACATAAAACCAAAAAGAAGGAAATTGGAGGAAGAAGCGACAGAAGCTGAGAAAGCTTTATATCAGGCCTTTAAGGATTTAAGAAAAGAAGTAAAGGAACAGGTGGCAAAATTGGATGGTAAACCCGGTTTAAGTGAAAAAGAAAAGAAGATATGTCATGATTTAAAAAAAGCTCTAAAAAATTCTGAAAAGTTTATTGAAAAAGAAATCAGAGATATCATTAAGGAATTAGAATAATAAAGACTGGTTTTTCTAGAAATAAAAAATTGACAAGAGAATTTTAGGAATTTAAATCCCGTTAGAAAAAGAACTATTAAGACAAGGTAATCGTTGACGCTAAATTTCTAACGGGGTAAACTAAATTAATGCCTAGAAAAAAGAAAAGAGCTAAAAAATCTAAATTAAAGAGGAAGGTTTCAAGGCTGGTTAAAAAAACTAAATTAAAAAAATTAGTCAAAGTTGTTAAAATTACTAAAACCCGTAGTAAGAAAAAATTTCTACTACGGGGCAAACTCCGCAGTAAGATTTCTCCACCACGGGGTAAACCTTCTTTTTTAGAGGGACCGATTCATAGAACGAAAATCAGGGTAGTTGGAATTGGTGGGGGAGGAAGTTCAATTGTCTCAGAAATTGCCCAAAGAATTGCTCCCTTAGGAAAAAAGAAGATTAGTTTTGCTGTTGCTAATACCGATTTGCAGGCCTTGAAAAAAACCAGTTTCAAGGCCCTTCGTTTTCGTTTTGGCCAGGACATAACTTTTGGTTTGGGAACAGGAATGAATCCCGAACTTGGAAAGATAGCCGCCCAAAAGGAAAAAGAAAAAATTATTAAAATTTTAGAAAATCAGGACCTTCTAATTTTAGTGGCTTGTTTAGGCGGGGGAGTGGGTTCAGGTGCTGCCCCTGTTTTTGCTAAGATTTCTAAAAAATTAGGCAACCTTACTTATGGAATTTTCACTTTGCCTTTTAAATTTGAGGGAGAAAAGAAAATGGAAATTGCTAAGAATTCTCTGAGGAAATTAAGACCCTATCTCAATACCATGACAATTATTCCAAATGAAAGAATTTTCAAAATCATTGATAAGAAAACTCCGTTGACCAATGCCCTTTCAATTATTAATAAAAGCTTAGCCAAAAGTTTAGAAGGTCTTATTGAAATGATTTATCAGCCAGGTCTAATTAATATTGATTTCGCTGATTTGAGAACAATTTTAGAGGGCAAAGGGAAAATTGCTTATTTAAATACAATCGAAGTTGAAGGTCCTAATCGGGTTCAAGAGGCAATAAAAAAGTTAATTTCCAACCCTCTCTATCCTTATACAATTTCTGGAGCTAAGGGAATTTTATTTAATATTTCCGGTGAATCAAATCTTAAACTTTCTGAAGTCAATCAAATTTCCAGAGCCATTTGGGAATTAGTGAAGGGAGAGGCAAAAATTATTTTTGGAATTTCAGAGAGTAAAAAACAAAAAGGTAAGATAAAAATAACTTTATTAGCTACCGGCTGTAAATCTAAAACTTCTCTTTTTAAAAGGAAAGCTGAGCGGAAAAAGATTGTTAGGAAAAAAGAGAAAATAAAAACTAAAAAAACCAGGAAGAAAAAGAGAGTAAAAATTAAAAAAACAAAGATTAAAATTAAATCGGAAACTCCCGCATTAGCTGAAGAAAATTTA
The DNA here is from genome assembly GCA_020148025.1 of Patescibacteria group bacterium. Lineage (GTDB taxonomy): Bacteria > Patescibacteriota > Minisyncoccia > Minisyncoccales > JAHCRE01 > JAHCRF01. Next base: position 22,583 of record JAHCRH010000009.1, on the reverse strand, counting down.
GAAACTAAATCTCCATCCAGCATTGATAAAGTCGGGGAAGGAACTTCTCAAAAAATCAGGAGAAATGCTCTCCAGATCAGAAAAGCCCTTAAGGAAGAGGAGAAAGAACTTTTAGCCCAGGAAAAAATCTGGGAAACTCCAGCCTTTTTGAGAAAAAAGAAATAATAGCAAATCATGGAAATTAAAAAAGCTATCATTCCAATTGCTGGTTTAGGAACGAGATTTCTACCCCTCAGTAAAATTTTACCAAAAGAACTATGGCCTTTAGTTGATAAACCAGTTATCCAATATGTTGTTGAGGAGGCAAAGCAATCTGGAATTTCTCAAATAATTTTTATTATCAGCCCTGAAAAAAGGGTTGTTTTAGATTATTTTAAAAAATATTATTTCAAAAAATCACCAAAATTAGAAAAAAAATTAAAAGAACAAAATAAAATAACTTTCTTACAAGAACTCAAAAAATTAGAAGAACTTTGTCAGGATCTTTCCTTTTCCTATGTTCTTCAAAAAAAACCTTTGGGCGACGGTCATGCCATTTCTCTGGCCCGAAATTCAGTGAAGGGAGAACCAGTAGCAGTCTCGTTTGGAGATGATATTGTCGATTCTAAAACCCCCTGTCTTTTACAATTAATCAAAATTTTCAAAACTTCTCAAAAACCAGTTATTGCCCTTCATCGAGTTCCTAAAGAAAAAATACCTTCTTATGGAATAGTAAGAATTGAGAGGATCACTAGTCATCTTTATAAAATTAAAAAAATCGTTGAGAAACCAAGCATTGATGAAGCTCCTTCTGACTTGGCAATTGTCGGAAAATATATTCTGACTCCAGAAGTTTTCGACTATCTAAAAAAAGCTAAACCCTCTAAAAAGGGCGAGATAATATTAGCAGAGACTTTTGATTCAATGATAAAAGATGGTAAGATAATTTATGGCTATCAATTTGAAGGGAGATGGTTAGAATGTGGTAATAAACTGAACTGGCTTAAATCCCATTTCTATCTTTCTTTAAAACACCATAAATTCGGCCAGAAATTAAAGGAATATTTAAAGGAGATATGAAAAAAGTAACCAAAGATATTTTAAAAAAGGTTTATAAACCAAGACCCCGCGATGCCAGAAAGTATGACTATGGTTTATTAATAGTCATTGGTGGTTCAGAATTTTATTCAGGGTCTCCGGCTCTGGCTGCCATGGCCGCCTTTAAATCAGGGGTTGATATGATTAGAATCATTGCTCCCAAAAGGGCAGCGGACATTATCGCTTCCTTTTCTCCTGATTTAGCCGCCTATCCGCTGGAGGGAAGTTGGCTTGAAAAAAAGCACTTACCAACCCTAATTTCAATGACTGAAAGTGCAAAGATTGTTTCTCATGGAAAGACGGCAGTAGTCATTGGTGGAGGAATGGGAAGAACCGAGGAAACCCAGGAAGCAATTTTAGAATATATTTCCCAAGTTACTTGTCCGGTAGTTATTGATGCTGATGCCATTCATGCCTTAGCAAAAAAGCCTGAGATTATCTCTGGAAAGCCATTCTTAATCACTCCTCATACTTATGAATTTTTTATCTTGACTAAAAAAGAAATATATCAATTACCTGAAGAGGAAAAAATAGAACAGGTTCAAAAGGAGGCAGAAAGATTGGGTGTCGCAATTTTACTCAAAGGAGGAACAGATATAATCTCAAATGGAAGAGAAGTGGCTTTAAATAAGACTGGTTCACCTTTCATGACTAAAGGAGGATGCGGCGATACCTTAGCCGGAATTTGTGGAGCTTTGCTTACTCGAGGCATTGACCCATTTGTTGCTGCCCAAGCCGCCGCTTTTATTAATGGAAAGGCCGGAGAAATTGTTGCTGAGAAAATGGGAGAAGGACTATTAGCCACTGAATTGATCAAGGCAATACCCGAGGTTTTGTCTTGAAGGGTCATAACCCTTAAAGAAAATTTTTTAGGGGATGGTTTCCCCCTTTTTTATTTTCTTAAATTTTTATACAATAGAAAAAAGGAGAAAAAATTTAACTTCTTAAAATATGCCCAATATGCTTTATGATCTTATAATTATTGGGGGAGGACCAGCTGGGATCACAGCTGGAATCTACACTGCTAGACAAAGATTAAAGACATTATTAATCACAAAGGATTTTGGAGGCCAGATAGCAAAAAAAGCAGTGCCTATTGAGAATTACCCGGGATTTAAAGAAATTTCGGGCCTCGACCTCATCCAAAAATTTGAAAAACATCTGAAAAAATTTGAAACTGATATCGAGACGGATTCGGTGATAAAAATTGAGAAAATTAATAAAAATTTTATAGTAACGAGCGAGAATAAAAAGCAATTTAAAGCCAGGGCAGTAATCATTGCTTCAGGCGCAGACCCCAGACCTCTTAAAGTACCGGGAGAAAAAGAATTTATTGGAAAAGGAGTTTCCTATTGCGTAACTTGCGACGCTCCCTTCTTTTCCAATAAAACAGTAGCTGTAATCGGCGGAGGAAATGCTGGTTTTGAGACAGCAATTGCTCTAAGTAGATGGGCTAAAAAAATTTATATTTTAGAGGCAGGTCTAGAAGTTAAAGCTGATCTCGAAAATCAAGAAATGGCCAAAGAGACCGGAAAAGTTGAAATAATAACTAATTCCGTCTTGAAGAAGATTCAAGGTGATAAATTTGTTAATTCCATAATTTATGAGGACCGAAAAACAAGGGAAGAAAAGGAATTAAAGGTTGAAGGAGTTTTTGTTGAGATTGGTTTGCAGCCATCGACAGCATTTGCCAAGGATTTAGTTGAGTTTAATAAAAGAGGCGAAATAAAAGTTGATTTTGAGACATTCCAGACAAAAACCCCTGGTCTTTTCGCAGCTGGGGATGTAAATACCGGAAAATTTAAACAAATTATTACAGCCTGTAGTGAAGGAGCGAAAGCAGCTTTAGCTGCCTATGAATATTTAAAAAAGCAAAATGGAAATTAAATCAATCAAGGCGAGAGAAATTTTAGATTCCAAGGGTTGGCCAACAATAGAAGTTGATTTGGAAACTTCCGGTTTTTTAGTTAAGGCTTCTGTTCCCTCGGGAACATCTAAAGGAAAATACGAAGCAGTTGAATTAAGAGATGGTGGAAAGAGATACCTTGGTAGGGGAGTCCTCGAAGCTGTAAAAAATATTAATGAGATTATTGCTCCTAAATTAATAGGTGAAGAAGTTGAGAATCAAAAAAAGATTGACCAGATTTTAGTTGAACTTGATGGGACAAAAAACAAATCAAGGCTTGGCGCAAATGCAATAATCGGAGTTTCAATGGCCGTTTGTCGGGCAGGAGCTAAAGCCCAAAAATTACCTCTCTATAAATACATCTCTCAACTCTACGAGAACACTTCTCGTAGAGATTGGGTTGTAAAACTTCCCAACCCTTGTTTTTTGATGATTGAAGGAGGACTTCATGCTGGAAATGACCTAGATATTCAGGAATTTATGATCGCTCCTGAAGGAGATTCTTTTAAAGAAAAGCTTCAAATCGGAACTGAAATTTATCACACGCTGTTTTCAATTTTAGAAAAAGAATGCGGGGAAAATTCCAGAAACGTTGGCTATGAAGGAGGATTTGCCCCTCCATTAAAAAGAACCACTGAAGCTTTGAATTTCATTATCAAAGCCACAAAAAAAGCAGGATATCAAGATCAAATGAAAATTATCCTTGATGTCGCTGCCTCTTCTTTTTTCAAAAAAGGAATTTACAGATTTGAGGGATTAACTTTAACAAAAGAGGGGCTTTTGGATTTTTATACTGAGCTCTTTAAAAAATATCCAATTTTCGCTATCGAAGATCCCTTTTCTGAGGACGACTGGGAGGGCTTCAAGATGATGACCGAAAAATTCGGTAAAAATATTACAATAATTGGTGATGATCTTTTGGTTACCAATTTAGAAAGAATTAAAAAGGCAGTAAGAGAGCGTTCTTGTAATGGATTAATTCTTAAACCGAATCAGATTGGAACTATAACTGAAACGATTGAGGCTGCAAAATATGTAATAGAAGATGGTTTTAGAGTTTTTGTTAAACAAAGAGGAGGAGAGACCCCCGATGACTTTATTGCTGATCTGGCGGTTGGCTTGGGAGCTGGTTGGATAATGTCTGGAGCTCCAGCTAGAGGAGAAAGGGTGGCAAAATATAATAGATTGTTAGAAATTGAGGATGAATTATGAAAATTCTTTTAATAATTATCGATGGCCTTGGCGATGAATCAATACCTCAATTAGGGAATAAAACTCCATTGGAGGTAGCTTACACTCCCAATTTAGATTTTTTAGCTAAAAACGGAATTTGCGGATTAGTTGAACCAACTTTTCATACTGCTATCCCTACTTCAGAAGAGTCTCACTTAGCCTTGTTTGGTTATGATGCAAGAGCTTATCGAATTCGACGGGGGATATTTACAGTTCTTGGAACTGGAATGAAAATAAAAGCTGGCGATGTGGCTTTGCGGGGCAATTTTGGTACTGTGGATGAGAACAAAAATATGATTGATCGGAGAGCCGGAAGGATTAAAAATACTCAGCCTTTAATTGAATCTTTAAATGGAATGGTGATTGATGGGGTAAAATTCCTGTTGAAACCTGCTGGTGAGCATCGAGTTGGTATAATTTTGCGAGGCAGAAATCTAAGTAGCCAAATTTCAGATGGTGATCCCCATTATGGAAAATTGGGTAAGCGAGCAAAAAAGATTATCCCTTTAGATAAAAGTTATCAAGCAAAGTTTACTGCCAAAGTTCTAAGTAAATTTTTAGAAAAAGCTCATCAAGTTTTTAAAGATCATCCTTTAAATAAAAAGAGAAAAAAAACAGGCCTTCCACCCGCTAATTATATTTTAGTTCGAGGGGCAAGTTCCCTCCAAAGAATTCCAGGTTTTCAAGAGAAATATAAATTGAAAGCCTGTTGTATTGCGGGCAAAATTCTCTATCAACAAATCGGCAAGATTTTAGGAATGGACTTAATCAGAGTTAAAGGGGCAAATGGCCTGACAACAACAAATCTCAAAGGGAAGTTTGAGGCGGCTAAAAGATCTTTAAAAAAATATGATTTTGTTTTTTTACATATTAAAGCTACTGACTCTTTAGCTGAAGACGGAAATTTTATTGGAAAAAAGAAATTTATTGAAAAAATTGATAAAGATTTGAAATCAATCTTGAATTTGAAAAATACTTTAATTGTGATTACCGCTGACCATTCAACTTGTTCTCTTCTAAAGAGACATTGTAAAAAACTCATACCAATTTTGGTTTATAACGCCAAAGGCGATATATCGAGCAAAGCTCGTTATAAAAAAGGATTAAAATCTGACAAAGTTTCAGAATTTTCAGAAAAAGCTTGCGAAAAAGGAAAATTAGGTAAAATAAAACAAATTAACTTGATGCCAAAGATTTTACTTTACAGTAAATAAGATTTATACTATATTTTAGATAATATGTTCGAGAGACTAACTAAAAATTTAATACCCATAGCCATTATTATTGCTGGGGTTTTTATTGCAATAGCTGTAATTTATATAAATCAAGGGAAAGTTGAGAAGCGCCTTTCAGAGGATTTATTGTCTCCCCAGCAAGCAGCAGAAAAAGCAATAAGCTTTATAAACCAGAATATGTTGTCAGAAGGCATGAGTGCTTCTTTGATAAATGTAGTAGAAGAAGAAGGGCTGTATAAATTTCATTTTAAAATAGGGGAACAAGAGTTTGATTCTTATGTAACTCAAAGTGGGAAACTTTTATTCATCGAAGGCATTGATTTAGAAAAGGTATCCACAGAGCAACCTACGACCCAAGAAGAACAGAAGTATACAGTTGGTAATTTCATAATAAGCAAAGACGAGGTTTGTAAGGAAAATGAGATGCCCGTTATCTATTTTTTTGGCTCAAAAGGTTGTCCTCATTGTACCTGGGAGCATCCAATAGTAGAAAAAGTAGCAAAAGATTTTGAGGGATATATTTCCTTCCATAATAATATGGATTCTGATGCTGATAGAGATGTGTTCTCTAAATATAGTACTGGGGGCATACCAACCTTGGTATTTGGTTGTAAGTATCATAGGATGGGTTCTGGAGAAGGATTAGGTGAAGAAGACGAATCTAAAGTATTAACTGCTTTAATTTGTAAATTAACCGAGAATCGACCTCTTAGCGTTTGTAATTTAGTTCAAGATTTGATTAATCAAATAGACTAATTAAAATCTCCTTTATGATAAAAGTATTTTCCACCCCCACTTGTCCTTATTGTCATGTCTTGAAACAATTTTTAAAAGAAAATAATATTGAATTTGAAGATATTGATGTTTCAAAAGATGAGAAGGCCAGAGAAGAGATGATTAAAAAATCAGGACAATTTGGAGTACCGGTGATAGAAATTGATGGAGAAATTGTAATAGGATTTGATAAAGAAAAAATTTCAGAATTATTAAACATCAACGAATAACGAATTATTTCCGAATTTACGAATTCGTATTGATTCGTAATTCGTAGGGTTATGATTAAAGTCGCCATCAATGGTTTTGGTCGGATTGGTCGACCGACATTTAGAAGAATAGTTGAAGATCATCCTGATTTAGAAGTGGTGGCGATTAATGATTTAACTAATCCAAAAACTCTGGCCCATCTTTTAAAATATGATTCTTTGTATGGGATTTATCAAAAAGAGGTGAAAGCCACGGAAAATTCTCTGATAATTGATGGGAAAGAATTTAAAATTTTAGCTGAAAAAGATCCTCTAAAATTACCCTGGAAAGATCAGAATGTTGATATAGTTTTGGAATGTACTGGGCGATTTCGAGATTTTGAAGAAGTAAAAAAACACTTAACAGCCGGAGCTAAAAAAGTGATAATTTCAGCTCCTTCCAAAAATCCTGATAAAATTCCCTCTTTTGTTTTAGGAGTAAATGAGAAAGAATATGATTCCCAAAAATATGATATTCTAGATATGGGTTCTTGTACCACAAATTGTTTAGCTCCGGTTTTGAAAGTTTTAGACCAAAATTTCAAAGTAATTCAGGGTTTTATGACAACCTGCCACAGTTATACTAACGACCAAAGAATCTTAGATTTACCTCATCGGGATTTAAGAAGAGCCAGAGCTGCAGCTTTAAATATTATTCCCACTACCACCGGAGCTGCCAAAGCCATTGGTAAAGTGATGCCTGAATTAGAAGGAAAATTAGACGGAATTGCTTTTCGAGTTCCAACTCCAACTGTTTCAATTGTGGATCTGATTTGTTTGGTCAAAAAAGAAACTACAAAAGAAGAAGTAAATAAAATTTTCAAAGAAGCTTCACAAACCAGAGAACTAAAAGGAATCTTGAGAGTTGAAGAAAAACCTTTAGTTTCAGCTGATTTCAAAGGAGACCCATTTTCAGCCATAGTTGATGCCCAAATGACAATGGTCAAAAATAATTTAGTAAAAGTTTTGGCTTGGTATGATAACGAATATGCGTATGCCTGTCGGTTAGCTGAATTCGCAGAGTATATAGGAAGAAAACTATAATATTCTCAAGAAGTTAATAAGTAAATAAACAGCGACCTTTAGGCCGTTTTTTTTTGGAAGTAAAGAAGTAAAACAACGGAGAACAGTTCTCCGTTGTTAAATAGAATGGACATGATAATAAATCCCGAGAAAAACTCTTGGGCTGGAATGAATTTCCATGGGGTCAGACCCCGTAGAATTGATATTTTAATTTTTTTCCACTTTTTAATTTTAATAAAGTTGGTATAATAAAATATGATCAAAAAAGGAGGCTATTATTATCCGACTAAAGAATTTAAAAAGAGGGCTTGGATAAATAAAAGTTCAGTTTATAAAGAGGCCAAGAAAAATCCAGTTTTGTTTTGGGAAAAATTAGCTAAAGAAATTTTCTGGCGAAAAAAATGGAAAAAAGTATTTTCCCATCGGCCCCCGTATTTTAAATGGTTCTCGGGTGGAAAATTAAATATCACCGAAAATTGCCTGGATAAGAATTTGGAGGAGAGGAAAAACAAGGTTGCCCTAATCTGGGAGCCAGAGCCTGTTGAGGAAAGGGAAAGAGTTTTGACTTATTACGACCTTTATCGCCAAGTAAATAAATTTGCCAATGCCTTAAAAAAATTGGGAGTAAAAAAGAGAGACAGAGTAGGAATTTATCTGCCAATGATTCCTGAAGCAATAATCTCCATGTTAGCTTGCGCCAGAATTGGAGCAGTCCATACAGTTGTTTTTTCAGCCTTTTCACCCACCGCTTTAAGAATAAGATTACAGGACACCCAAGCAAAAATTTTAATAACCGCCGATGGTTATTATCGAAGAGGCCAGATTATCAATTTAAAACAGAATGCTGATAAAGGAATAAAAGAAACAAAAGTAAGAAAACTGATTGTGGTACAAAGAGCGGGAAATGAAATTTCCTGGAAAGCCAACAAAGACGTTTGGTACGAAGACTTAGTAAAGAATGAAAAAGATTTCTGCCCAGCCGAAGTAATGGATTCAGAAGAGTTATTGTTTGTACTCTACACGAGTGGCTCAACTGGACGCCCCAAAGGAACGACTCACGTTTGCGGTGGTTATAGCGTTCAAGCTAAATTCACTGGAAAATGGATATTTGATTTACACGAAGATGATATTTTTTGGAGCATGGCTGATATAGGTTGGATCACAGGTCACACATACACCTGCTATTCGCCTCTACTCAATGGGATCACTTTTATAATTTTTGAGGGTGCTCCTGATTGGCCAACTCCTGACAGATGGGCCCAGATTATTGAAAAATATGGTGTGACAACTTTTTATACTGCCCCAACTGCCATAAGAATGTTTGCAAAATACAATGGCAAAATTGCCAAAAAATACAAACTCGATAGTTTACAGATTTTGGGCTCAGTGGGGGAGCCAATTGATGAATCGGCCTGGCAGTGGTATTTTAGAGAAGTTGGAGAGAAAAAATGTCCAATTGTTGATACCTGGTGGCAGACCGAAACTGGTGGAATTTTAATCACTTCTCTGCCAGGAATTGGCCCCTTTAAACCAGCCTTTACTGGATTACCTTTTCCAGGTATAAAGTTTGATATTTTTAATGGCGAGGGAGAATCTTTATCTCCACGAAAAGTAGGGGATTTGGTGTTACTTCCTCCTTTTGCTCCAGGATTATTAAGAGGAGTTTATAAAAATCCAAAAAAATATTTAAAAACTTACTGGAGCCAATACGGAAGAAAAATTTACTTTACTTCTGATGCCGCTTTCAAAGACAAAAAAGGTTTAATTAGAATTGTTGGTCGAGTAGACGACGTAATAAAAGTTGCCGGTCACAGATTAACTACTGGAGAGTTAGAAGCAGCTATTAATCTTCATCCAAATGTAACAGAATGCGCGGTGGTAGGAATTCCTGATAAAATAAAAGGCGAGGTTCCCGTTGCTTTTGTAGTTTCAAAAAAGCTACCAGAGGCCCGTCCTCTGGCAATTCTTAAAAAGGAAATCGTTGATCAAGTTAAGAAAGAGATAGGCCCAATTGCCCTGCCAAAGAAAGTTTTTATAGTTAAAGATTTGCCAAAAACGAGATCTGGTAAAATTATGAGGAGGATTTTAAAAAGATTATTTACCGGTGAAAAATTGGGTGACCTCTCAACTTTAGCCAATCCTGGAACCGTCAAAGAAATTAAAAAATGCTTAAAAGTCGGAGATAAAAGGAGCTAAGCTCCTTTTGGTAGTGTTTAAACTGGAAGTTTAAACAGCTTAAAATGAAAAGATTCAATTTTAAAAGTTTTTTAAAAGAGGAAAGAAAACTCGATAGAGTAATTAGATTTTCAGCCCAAATGAGAATAAAAGATGAAAGCGTTTCCGAACACTCATTTCATGTGGCCTTATATGTAATGATCTTAGCTGATCTGGAAGAAAAAGTTTTTAAAAACAAAGTTAATAAAGAAAAAATATTAAAGACTGCTCTTTTGCATGACCTTGAGGAGTGTCTAACAGGAGATATAATCTACGGTGTTAAACATACTGATAAGAGTTTGACTCGGGCAATTAGAAAAATAAGCCAGAAATTTTTTGAGGATTTAATGAAAAAATTACCCGAGAAAATTTCAAAGGAATATCTTACTCTTTGGTCTACCTCAAAAGATAAAAAGAAAATTGAAGGAAAGATTGTTGAAGCTGCTGATAAATTAGAGGGTTTGATTTATGCTTTAAATGAATTTTCTTTAGGCAACAAAGAATTTAAATTGGTAATAAAAGCCTATCAAAAACAATTAAAAGCAATAAAATTAAAATCGGTTAATCTTATCCTCAAACAAATTTTATGAAGAAAAAAATCCGAAAATTTATTTTATGGCTCAAGGAAATTTCAGCAAAAGATGTACCAATGGTTGGTGGGAAAAATGCCTCCTTGGGGGAAATGTATTCCCAGTTGAGTAAAAAAGGAATTAATATTCCTGACGGTTTTGCTTTAACTACAAAGGCTTATTGGCATTTCTTAAAAGAAAATAAAATTGATAAAAAACTAAAGGAAGTTTTTACTAAATTCAATCCAAAGAGTATAAAGAGCCTTCAGGAAACTGGCAAAACTGCCAGAAATTTAATTTTAAGAGCTGAATTTCCCGATGATCTAAAAAAAGAAATTGTCAGTGCTTATCAAAAACTATCTCGGAAATACAAAGAAAAAAATGTTTACCCCGTTAGAAATCGAAGATTTTCTAATGGGGTTGATATAGCTGTAAGATCTTCTGGCACGGCCGAAGATTTACCAGAGGCTTCTTTTGCCGGGCAATTTGAGACTTTTTTAAATGTTTCTGGAAAAGAGAATCTATTGAAAGCGATTAAAAAATGTATCGCTTCTTTATTTAATGACAGAGCAATTGCTTACAAAGAAGAAAAAGGATTTTCCCACTTGAAAATCGCTTTATCTGTCGGAGTCCAAAAAATGGTTAGATCAGATTTGGCCTCATCCGGGGTAATATTCACCTTAGATACTGAAACCGGATTTAAAAATGTGGTTTTAATCAATTCAATTTTTGGAGTAGGGGAGATGATCGTTAAGGGAAAGATTACCCCTGATGAGTTTTATGTTTTCAAACCAACTTTAAAACAGGGTTTTAAATCAATTATTGTTAAGAATTTAGGGAGAAAGACCAAAAAGTATATTTTCGCAAGAAAAGGCGGTTTAAAAGAAGTAGATGTTCCAAAATCGCAACAATTAAAATTTTCTTTAACTGATGATGAAGTCTTAACTTTAGCCAGATGGGGAGTGATAATTGAGAATCATTATGGCATCCCTCAAGATATTGAATGGGCAAAGGATAGACAGGCAGGTCAAATATTTATTGTTCAGTCAAGACCTGAAACAGTTCATGCGCCAAAGATTGAGAAATTTTATGAAGAATATGAGATAAAAACAAATAAAGAACCTATTCTAGCTGGAATTGCCATTGGTAACAAAATTGGTCAAGGAAAAGTTCACATAATTGAAGATGTTTCGAAGATTCGTCTTTTCCGAAAAGGAGAGGTTTTAGTAACTAAGATGACAGATCCCGATTGGGTTCCGGTGATGAGATTAGCTTCAGCAATTGTTACTGATGAGGGGAGTAAGACTTGTCACGCAGCAATAGTTTCTCGAGAATTGGGCATACCTTGCTTGGTGGGGGCAGAGACTGCAACCAAGATTTTAAAGAACGGAAAAACTATTACGGTAGATTGCACTCAGGGGTTAAATGGTAGAGTATTTTTGGGCAAAATTCCTTTTGAGATAAAAAGATATGATTTAAGGAAAATTCCGAGATTGAAAACCAAAATAATGATAAATATTGGCGCACCTGAAATTGCTTTTAAGACCTCTTTTTTGCCCCACGAAGGAGTTGGTTTGGCCAGAATTGAATTCATTTTAGCTGAAAAGATTAGAATTCATCCTCTGGCTCTTTATCATTTTAAGAAGTTAAGGGATAAAAAAATAAAAAAGAAAATTAATAAGTTAACCATTGAACATAAAGATAAAAAAGAGTATTTTGTTAAAGAATTAGCAGAAGGAATTTCCCAAATTGCTGCCGCTTTTTATCCAAAACCAGTGATTGTTAGACTTTCTGATTTCAAAACAAACGAATATCGGAATTTAATTGGAGGTGAACTTTTTGAAAAAGAGGAGGCAAATCCGATGTTGGGTTTTAGAGGGGCCTGTAGATATATTGATAAAAGTTTTCAGCCCGCTTTCAAAATGGAATGCAGGGCTTTAAAAAGAGCAAGAGAAGTTTTTGGTTTAAAAAATATCTGGGCAATGGTTCCTTTTTGTCGAACCATTGAGGAAGGTAAAAAAGTTTTAAATTTGATGGCAAAAAATGGCCTAGAAAGAGGGGAGAATGATTTGAAAGTTATTATGATGTGTGAAATTCCCTCAAACGTCGTTTTAGCTGAACAATTTTTAGAAATCTTTGATGGTTATTCTATAGGGAGCAATGACTTAACTCAATTGGCCTTGGGAATGGACAGGGATAACGCTCGAATAGCTTACATCGGCGACGAAAGAAACGAAGCAGTGAAAGATATGATAAGAAAAACAATAAAGCTTTGTCTTAAAAAGAAAAAATACTGCGGAATTTGTGGCCAGGCCCCGAGTGATTTTCCCGAATTTGCTGAATTTTTGTTAAGAGAAAGAATTGAATCAATGTCATTGAATCCAGATACGGTAATGAAGACAATTCTAAATTTAGCTAAAATTAAAAAATAAGCTATAATTAGATAAAGGTCATATTAAAATTAACTTAAACACATAACATATGGCAAAAATTACCTTGAGTATAATAAAAGCTGATATTGGAAGTATTGGAGGACATATAAAGCCTAGTCAGAAATTAATTCAGACAGTTAAAAATTTTATAAAAGAAAAAGGAAAGGGCTTGATAATCGATCATTATATTGGTCACACCGGAGACGATATAGCAATTTTAACAACCCATAAAAAAGGAGTTTTGAATAAAAAAATTCATAAACTTTGTTGGGATGCTTTTTTAGCCGGTACTAAGGTTGCCAAAGCCCAGGGTCTTTATGGGGCAGGCCAGGATTTATTAGTGGAGGCTTTTTCTGAAAATGTTAAAGGAATGGGGCCTCAAGTAGCTGAGATGGAAATTGAGGAGAGAGAATCTGAACCATTTTTGATGTTCGTGGCTGATAAAACCGAACCGGGCGCTTATAATCTCCCTTTATATTTGGCTTTTACTGATCCGATGTATTGCGCTGGTTTGATTTTGTCTCCGAAAATCAAAAAAGGTTTTAAATTTGTGATTATGGATGTTGCTTCCACAGAAGCAGACAAAATTATTGAATTGGTTACTCCAGAAGAAACTTATGATGTAGCTTGCCTTTTAAGAGATACGGGTCGCTTTGTAGTAGAATCTATCTGGTCTCGAGCTACTGGAGAACAAGTGGTGGCAGCTTCAACAACTAGATTGCACAACATTGCTGGAAAATATGTCGGAAAAGATGATCCGGTAATGCTGGCCAGAGCTCAACACGGTTTTCCAGCTACAGGAGAAATCATTTCTCCCTACACATTGGGACACTTCGTCTCGGGGTTTATGAGAGGTTCCCATATAGGTCCTTTAATGCCGGTGAAGAAAAATTCATCGATTTCTTTCTTTGATGGCCCTCCAGTAGTAAATTGCCTAGCTTTTTCTATGAAAAATGGAAAACTGACCGAGCCAGCTGATGTTTTCGACCATCCTTACTGGGATTTTATAAGAATGAAAGTAGCTCAGAAGGCAGAGGAAATAAGAAAACAAGGATTCTCGGGTCCGTCAATGTTGCCAATGACTGAATTAGAATATACCGGAGTAACGGAGACGCTAAAGAAATTGGAAAAAAGATTTGTTATTAGAAAATAAATCATATGAAAATTAAAAGATTTCTAATTATTTTAATTATTGGAATTGTAATCCTTTTTTCAGTTATTGGTTGGATGGCTTGGAAGGGTTATCAACTCCAAAAAGGAGAAGTTATAATAATTACCGATAAAACAGAATATAAAAAGGGAGAGATTTTAAGGGTGAAAATTAAGAATAATTTGTGGGAAAATATTTGTTTTTCCTCTTGTTATCCTTATTTATTAGAAAGGAAAAATAAAAAATGGGAAAGTTATAAATACGTTGAATGCCACGATTTCAACGGTAATGGGCATTGTATTAATGTGGGAAAAGAAAAAGCATTTGAATTAACTTTGCCAGAGGTTCCAGATGGCCTTCACAGATTGACTATTCCTGTCTGTATTGGTTGTAAAAAAGAAGATACTTTTCGAGAAGACAAAGGATTTTACTCAAATGAATTCACGATTAAAGAGAAAAAAGTTAATGAAACCGCCAACTGGAAAACTTATAGGAGTGAGGAGTATGGGTTTGAGATAAAGTATCAATCGGATTGGAAGTACACTGAAGGAACCCAGACAAAACCAGATGCAAGGGGATATTATATCGTGGCATTTGGCAAAACAGTTCCGGCACAAGATTATCCTTTCGTCATTACTCAAAGAGCTTCAAAAGAAGAAGTGATAGGAACAATGTATCAAAAAAATTCATTGATAATCGATATTTGGACTTGGGGACCAGCTAATCCTGAAGAGTATGCTATTTCTCAAAAAATGCTTTCTACTTTTAAGTTTTTAGAGTAAAATAAAGCATTAAAAAATATGAAAATCATTCTCGAGAGGGAAAAATGTATTGGCTGTGGTTCTTGTGCTGCTTTGTGCCCGAAATATTTCGAAATGGCTGAAGATGGAAAGACCAAACTTTTGGATTCAAAAAAGAATCCAGAAGGTGGAAATGATGAATTGGAAATAGAAAAAAATGAATGTGCCCAAGAAGCAGCTGATGCCTGCCCAGTCCAGATTATACGTATTGTGAAATAAACTATGTAGTGCAATTTCTACGGCCGTGGAAATCGTACTATAGGATGCCTTGGGATATGTTAACTTTATCGGCAAAAATCCGTAAAGAAATTGGCAAAAAGGTAAAGGATCTAAGAAAAAAAGGTATTTTGCCAGCGGTTTTATATGGGCCGGAAATAAAAAATTTACCTTTGGAAATTGACTTAAAAGAATTTGAAAAAATCTACAAGGAAGCCGGAGAGAGTTCTGTAATAAAACTAAAAATCCCGCCCCAGAGGGGCGAGGCTCGCTCGATGAAATTGAGCGGCAAACATCAAAAGGCAAAAAATGGAGAAATTTCAGTATTAATAAAAGAAGTAGTTCGAGATCCACTAACAGAGAAATTCTTACATGTTGATTTTTACCAGCCAAAACTAAAAGAAGAGGTCGAAGCCATGGTTCCCTTGGTTTTTGAAGGAGAAGCAAAAGCAGTGAAAGATTTTGGAGGAACTTTCATTAAGAATATTTCAGAGGTAGAGGTGAGAGCCCTTCCTCTAAATCTCCCCAAAGAAATTAAAGTAGATATCGAAAAATTAAAAACTTTTGAAGATAGCATTTTGATAAGAGATTTGAGATTACCTGAGGGGGTTAAGATTTTGAAAGACCCCGAAGAAACTGTGGCTTTGGTTTCTCCACCAGAAAAAGTTGAAGAAGAATTAGAAAAACCGATTGAAGAAAAAGTGATTGAAGAAAAAGTGGAAGAGGGAGAAAAGGTTGAGGAGAAAAAAGAACCCTCCTCAACTAAAGTTACGGAGGGCAAGGGAAATAAAGAAGTTAAATAGAAATTTATTGAAATTAAGAACAATGAATATCTATAAATTTCACAAAGCAAATAGGGGCCCATCCCGAGCGAAGCGAGGGATGGGAGGATGTGGTGGGCTGGTTGTGGGCTACAGATTTCTCTTTGTTATATTGATTTTACTTCTCGTTGTTCCTAATTTTGCAAAATTTACCGAAGAAGACCTTGAGGAACTTTGCCAATTAGAAAAACTCGAAGAACAAGAAGAAAATCTTTCTAAGGAAGATTACCGGAAATTATTAGAAGCATGTCAGAAATACTATGATGAAATCAGTGCCCAGATTGAAGAAGATATTACCAAAACTGAACAGGAAAAGAAGACTCTTCAAAACCAGATTTACATTCTAAAAAATAAAATAACAAATCTAAGCTATCAAATTTATCAATCAAATATAATGATAAAAGACCTTGGGCTTCAGATTGGAGACACCGAAGCCTCAATTGAAAAAACCTCGTTAAAGATTGAGGATTCAAAAGAAAAATTGGTTAATGTTTTAAGATTAATTTATGAAGAAGACCAACGCTCAATTATTGAAATTTTACTTTCAGAACCCAAACTTTCTGATTTTTTCGATAATTTAATGGATTTAGAGATGATATCTTCTAAAAATCAGGAATTACTAAAAGAAATCAAGGCTTTAAAATCTTATCTTGAGGAACAAAAAGGATCTTTAGATGAAGAAAAAGGAGATTTAGAAAGAGTAGTCAAAATTCAGGCTCTTCAAAAACAAGAAAGTGAATCTACTAAAAAAGAGAAAGATTATTTCCTGGGATTGACTGAGGCAGAATATCAAAAATATCTCAAAGAGAAAGAAGAGGTCGAAAAAAGAGCAGCTGAGATCAGGGCAAGAATTTTTGAATTAATTGGAGTTCGAGAAGTAGTTACTTATGAGGAGGCATTAGAGGTAGCAAAATACGTTGTTTCTCAAGTCGGTATCCGTCCAGCGCTTTTACTCGGAGTCTTAAGCCAGGAATCAAGAATCGGGAAGAATGTGGGTCAATGTTATTTAAAAAACCCTTCAACTGGTGAAGGGGTAGTGGCTTATAATGCCAAGCCAATTGCTCGAGTAATGAACCCAAACAGAGACACATCTCATTTCTTAGAAATTATTAAAGAATTAAACACTGCTAAAGGATTGGGCCTTGATCCCTTTCAGACATTGGTTTCTTGCCCGATGAGTTTTGGTTGGGGAGGAGCCATGGGCCCAGCTCAATTTATTCCCTCTACTTGGAGTTTATATTATAAAGATAAGGTAGAGGGATTGATTGGGACTACAGCAGATCCTTGGGATTTCCGAGATGCTTCATTAGCGGCATCTCTTTATCTAAAAGACGGAATAAATAAATACGGTTCGGAAGGTAAAGCAATACAAAGTTATTTTTGTGGTAGCCCTAAGAATACTTATTGGTGTCGATGGTACGAGAAAAATGTTCTTGAATTAGCTCAATGTCACCAGGGATTCATTAATTACGGTACAATGTCTTCAGGTTGTGAACATCTAATATTCTGATTTCTGTAAGGCCTTTACTATTGAATCTAATTCTCCATTCAAGATCTTTTCTAAGTTATGCCAGCTTTTTTTTATCCGATGGTCAGTGATTCTGTTTTGAGGGAAATTGTAGGTTCTAATTTTCTCAGCCCTTTTTGCCCAGCCAATTTGGGCCTTTCTTTTTTTCGAGATTTCTGTTTCCCCCCTTTTTTGCACTTTTTCCAAAAGCCTAGCCCCTAAAATAGATAAAGCATTCTCTTTATTTTGTAATTGACTCCTTTCGGTCTGGGAAGTAACCACTAAGCCTGTAGGTAGATGGGTAATTCTTACAGCTGTTTCTCTCTTATTTACGTATTGACCGCCAGGTCCGGAAGCCCGATAAAGATCAATTCTCAAATCTTCTGGTCTAATTTTAATTTCAGCTCTTTTTGGTTTCGGCAAAATAGCCACCGTAGCAGTTGAAGTATGAATTCTCCCAGCTTTTTCAGTTATTGGTGTCCTTTGGACTCGATGAACTCCGGCTTCATATTTCATTTTGGAGTGAATGTCTCCGTTCTTGAATTCGAAAATTATTTCCTTGAAACCACCCAAGGTAGTGATTCTCGAATCTAAAATCTTTTCTTTCCAATTCTGGCGTATTGCATATTTTGAATACATTCTGAAAAGATCTCGGGCAAATAAAGCCGCCTCTTCTCCGCCGGTGCCGGCCCTAATTTCTATAATTACTGCTTGCCCGCCTAAATTTTGCCTGGCAAAACTTTGGCGGGCTTGCTGCTCTTCACTTTTGTACTCTTTTTTAATAGTTTCAATATCAGCCATGTTGATTAAGGTGATTAAATAGTTAATAGTTTTATTTCCGTTTTTTCTTTCTTCCTTTAATTTCAGCTTTTTTAGCTAACCGTTTTCTAAATCTTTCCACCCTCCCCATTTTATCAACCATTTTCTCTTTACCGCTATAAAAAGGGTGACATTTTGAACAGATTTCAATTTCAATGAATTCCTTAGTTGAACCTACGGTAAAAGTATTCCCACAGGCGCAGCGAACCATTGCATTTTTATAGTATTTTGGGTGTATATCTTTTTTCATAACCCTACGAATTAAGAATCTTTACAAATATACGAATTCGTAAGTTATATTAACAAAAATACTATTTAAAATCAAGGCTTGATTCAATTTCTGAGTAGTGATATATTAAATATTGATTTATATATGGCTGAAGTTAAGAAAAAAATAAAAACAGCAAAAAAAACCGATTTCAGGATTAGCCTTGAAGAGATGGCCAAGGCCGGTGTTCATTTTGGTCATCGGACTTCGAGATCTCATCCCAAGATGAAACCCTACCTGGCTGGAGTAAGAAACACCATTCACATTATTGATCTTGAAAAAACAGCTGAAAAACTGAAAGAGGCCTTAAAATTTATCCAAGAACTTATTTCTGAGAACAAAATTTTACTTTTAATTGGAACAAAAATTCAGGTTAAAGATTTGGTAAAGGAGATTGCTATTGAGTGTGGTCTATCTTATGTTTCGGAAAGATGGCTGGGTGGGACCTTTACTAATTTTAAGACGATTTCAAAAAGAATAGAATATTTTAAAGATTTGGAAAGAAAAAAAACCGAGGGGAGTTTTGAGAAATATACTAAAAAAGAGCGCTTGAATATTGATCGGGAGTTGAGAGATCTGGAAATAAAATTTGGAGGTATTAAAAATCTCCAATTGCTTCCTGATGCCATCTTTGTTTTAGGTATGAAAAAAGATGAAATAGCGATTAGAGAAGCAAAAAAGAAGGGAATAAAGATTATTGGGATAGCTCATACCAATGTTGATCCCACCTTAGTTGATTATCCCATTCCAGCCAATGATGATGCCATAAGTTCAGTGAAGTATATTTTAGAAAAAGTTAAAGAGGTAATACTTAAAGCAAAATCCAAAACTAAGAAGGAATAACTCCGTTTTAACATTCAAACATTTAAACATATAAACATTTTGGATTAAATTTTGTTAGAATGTTAAGATGCTAAAATGTTAATATGGTCACCATTGATCAAATCAGAAAACTTCGTCAGGAAACTAGTGTTTCAATTATAGAATGTAAAAAAGCCTTAGAGGAAGCTCAAGGAGATATTAATTTGGCAAAGGAAATTTTGAGAAAGTGGGGGAGAGATTTTGCTGGAAAAAAATTGAAAAGAGAAACAAAGGAGGGTTTAATTGAAACCTATATTCATCCAAATAAAAAAATTGGAGTGATGTTGGAGTTGGGTTGTGAATCGGATTTTGTCGCCAGATCAGAGGAGTTCCAAAAATTAGCTCATGAGTTATGTTTGCAAATTGCTGCCATGAATCCTTTGTTTTTAGATCCCAAAGACGTACCCGAAGAATTTCTAGAGGGCGAAAGAAAAATTTACAGGGAACAGTTCTCTGACACTGGTAAACCCAGGAAGATAATTGAAGAGATTGTTGAAGGAAAGATTAAAAAATATAAAGAGGAAATTTCTCTTTTATCTCAACCTTGGATAAAAGACGAAACAAAAACAGTTAAGGATTTAATCGACGGATATATCGCTAGAATGGGGGAGAATGTTGTAGTGAAAAGATTTGTGAGATACGAGATATAAACTCATTTTAACATCTAAACATCTTAAGATATAAACATTTCCGATCTTAATTTTGTTTAAATGTTAGAATATTAAAATGTTTATATGATTGTTTTGATTGCAATCATTGTTTTATCCTTCAGTCTCATTGGTATGGGTGTGATTTTGTTTCGAAAAGTCCCGGTATTGACGGAATTGTCAGAGGTTCCCGGAGGTTTTGATTTTAAAATAAAATTTCTACAAATAAAGGAGAAAATTAAAAATTCAAAATATTTTAAATTGCTTTCTTTTGAAGTCCTTCTCCAGAAAGTTCTTTCAAAAATTAGAATTTTAAGTCTTAAAGCCGAAAATAAAATTAGTATTTGGCTTCAAAAATTGAGAGAGAAATCACAGAAAAAGAAAGAAAATGATAAATATTGGCAAGAACTTAAAAAATCAATTAATCAAGATAAATTAGAAAATAATAAAAATAATCTGCCGTCCTAGCTCAATAGCAGAGCAGTTGCTTTGTAAGCATCAGGTTGTCGGTGCAAATCCGACGGACGGCTCAAAATAAAAGAAATAAAATATGGATTTTCAAAAGAAAATTACAAAATTACAAAAAGAAATTAATAAAAGATTAGAAATTTTTTTTGAGAAAAAAATCAAAGAAACTAGAAGTATCTCTCTTTTAATGTCCCAGATGACTAAAGAAATTAGTGATCAGATGACTAAAGAAATCAACAATTTTGTTTTAAGGGGAGGAAAGAGAATCCGACCAATTCTTGCTTATTATGGCTATTTTGCAGCTGGAGGCAAGGGTAAAAAAGCAATTTTAGATGCTGCAATTTCTATTGAGATAATTCACAATTATTTATTAATTCACGATGATATTATTGATAAAGATGAATTTCGAAGAGGAAAACCAACAATTCATCAAAAATATAAAAAAATTTACCAGAGAACTTCTAAAGAGGCTGAACACTTAGGGATTTCAGCTGGAATTGTGGCAGGGGATCTTTGCTCTTCTTTTGGTTATGAAATTCTAACTAAATCAAAATTTCCTGATTCCCTTAAAGTCAAAGCCTTGGATAAACTTAATCGAATAATAACTGAGGTGGGTGGTGGAGAAGTCTTAGATGTCTTTTGGGGAATAAAGCATAAACTTTCTCGAGATGAGATTTTTAAAATTTTGGAATACAAAACAGCCAGATATACAATTGAAGGCCCTTTGCATTTGGGGGCAATTTTAGCTGGAGCTGATAAAAAAATTTTAAAGAAATTATCAGATTATGCCATTCCTCTAGGTATTGCCTTCCAAATTCAGGATGACATTTTGGGAATGTTTGGTGATGAGAAAAAATTAGGTAAACCAATAGGTTCTGATTTAAGGGAAGGAAAACAGACTCTTTTAATTTTTAAAGCCAGGAGATCAGCCAATAGGAGACAAAGAAAAATTATTGATCGGGCTTTAGGAAATCTCAATTTAACCAAAAATCAATTAGAGAAAGTTAGAGAAATTGTTATTAAAACTGGTTCTCTTAATTTTGCTCGAAATTTAGCTAAGAAATTAGTATCTCAATCAAAAATCGCAATTAAAAAATCAAATTTCCCTTCCGAAGTAAAAGGATTTTTAACAGAGCTTGCCGATTTTATAATTGAAAGGGAAAAATGAAATTGGTAGTGGGAGCTTGACCCCGCACCAATTTTGCTAAAAAGTCACTAGCGGCGCACTAAACGAATAGTTTGTCCTCCTTTAGAGGACTGGCTTATTCAGCCACCGTGCGCCGCCAATGAATATCATGACAAAATTTGGTGCGGGGCTTGACAGGCTCTTTTGGTTTGCTAGAATGAAGATAGAAAATAAAGATAATAAAAATATGGGTGCAGGAAGTGAGGGTTAATAAAATTTAATAGAAAATCGAAGACATCAAAGACATTAAATAAGACCGTGAAGGTGTCTAAAAAAAAGTTGGATGTCTTCACGGTTTTGTTTTACCCAGATTGATTGAAAGAAGTACCTTGAAAACTAAATATCAGTTTTTTAGAGTTGCCCTGAAATTAACCGAGCACATAAATCTTTATGTGCTCTGGTAAAATTATTTTGAGGATTTGATCCTGGTCCAGGATGAACGCTGGCGGCGTGGATAAGGCATGCAAGTCGAACGACCCATGAGATGTCGCGCAAGCGCTATCTCACGGGGAGTGGCGAACGGGTTAGTAACACGTAGATACCAACCGTCAACACAGGTATAACCCATCGAAAGGTGGGCTAATTCCTGATAGTCCCCATGAGATATGAAAATTATCTCACGGGGTAAAGGGTTCGAGCAATCGATTCCGGTTGGCGATGGGTCTGCGGCCTATCAGCTAGCAGGTAGGGTAATGGCCTACCTGGGCGATGACGGGTAGGTGGCCTGAGAAGGTGGTCACCAACACTGGAACTGCGACACGGTCCAGACTCCTACGGGAGGCAGCAGTCGAGAATATTGGTCAATGGGGGAAACCCTGAACCAGCGACGCCGCGTGCTCGAAGAAGCCCTTCGGGGTGTAAAGAGCTTTTGTGGAGGATGAACCTTCGGGTGACAGTACTCCACGAATAAGGGGGTGCTAATCACGTGCCAGCAGCAGCGGTAAAACGTGTCCCCCAAGCGTTATCCGGATTTATTGGGCGTAAAGGGTCCGTAGGCGGTCTAGGAAGTCTTTGGTTAAATACCCAGGGCTCAACCTTGGGGGTGCTAGAGATACTCCTAGACTAGAGGACGTTAGGGGCTGATGGAACGCTCGGTGTAGGGGTGAAATCCGTTGATATCGAGTGGACC
>JAHCRH010000008.1 GCA_020148025.1 Patescibacteria group bacterium | reverse complement strand
TGAGTATTTTGAATAGTTGGTGGAGTAACATCATTGGTAATAGTTATGGTAATAGCATCTGAATCAGTAACAGGAATAGGAGCGCTATCAGTGACTTGGAAAGTTATGGTATGGATGCCAAGAGACAGATTGTTTTTATTAAATGTAGAAGTGTTCCTTATGACTCCATCTAGATTAGAATTCCAAGAATAGGTATAAGAAGGTACGCCCCCAGCAGCAGAACCGGTAAAAGTAATTGAAGCTCCTTGAAGGAATATTTCTCCATCAGAAGGAGAGGTGATCGATGCTATTAATACGGGTGCTGGATTTGCTGTAATGCTTACTGTATCTGTATTCGTTGCTCCGTCATCATCGGTAACCCGCAATTGAGCTGTATAGGCTCCGGCTGGATATACATGGGTTGTTACTCCGGTTATTGCACTACTCCAATCATAAAATCCATCATTTTCAAAATCCCATTCATAATTATTTATTATACCATCTGGGTCTGAGGAAAAAGTACTTCCATCAAAATGGACTGTATCTCCCTCAATAACAGTCACTGAAGTTCCTATTGGATTTGGAGCATCGCCTACCCGGGCATCAGCTATTGGGGGATCATTAGGTGGAGGATTTACTGTAATAATTGAAGTTGCTGAATTAGATGCTCCATCATCATCTGTCACAGTCAATGTTACGGTGTAATTTCCAGAAGCTGAGTAGCTATGGTTAACGATTACTCCTCCGGCAGTATCTCCGTCACCGAAATTCCAGTCATAACTGACAATAAGACCATCTGGGTCGAAGCTTGCACTAGCGTCAAAGAAAACTATCTCGCCAACAGTTACTGTTGCGGCTGATTTAGTGAACGATGCTACTGGAGGCTGATTAGGTGGTGGAGATATGCAACCCGAAGTATCAAATGTACAACCCGGATTACAAGCTAAAACACCACCAACAAAACCAAGGGTTATACAGCTTTCACCTCCCAAATCAGCTCCATCACAGTCTTCTCCCGCTTCTCTGATTCCATTTCCACAACTAGGTGGTGGTCCTGGTGGCCCTATCAGAATTTGTCTAATTAAACCCGTTATTCCACGAGCTAATAAAATAATAATTAGTCCTATGACAGTGAACAATATTATCTTCTTGGCTTTCCTCACTTTTTCTGGATCACCACCTGATGTCAGAAAATAAAAAGCAGCTATAATAATTGCTATTGGAGCAATAGCTAAAGCAACCCAAGTAATAAAATCAACAATTGCATTTATTAATTCTTCAAACGTCGGGAGTGCAAAAGAAGGTTCTATTATTATTGCCTCAGCTAATAAAGGTATTAGAAGAGAACATAGAAATAAAAAGAAAAATATTTCTTTAAAATGAGAATTCATAAGATTATATTATTTCATTATACCAAAAAAAGTTAAAAGTTTGTTAAGAGATTGAGTATTGATTATGTCTTTTTTCTCCGCCCATCCTCTACGGGCTTGCGCGATGCCAAATTCGATAAATCTTAAGTGGTCTTTGTGGTGGGAATCAGTATTAATTACCATTTTTACTCCAGCTTCTTTTGTTCGTCGGATATTTTGATCATTCAAATCTAACCTTTCTGGGAAAGAATTTATTTCTAAAATCACTCCAAATTCTTTTGCCGCCCTCAAAATTTTATCAAAATCTATTTGATACTCGTCTCTCCTCTTTAAAATTCTTCCTGTTGGATGGGAAATAATTTTGATATAAGGGTTTTTAATGGCCCTAATAATTCTTTCTGTCATTTTTTCTTTTTCCATCTTGAAACTAGAATGGATTCCAGCAATGACGTAATCCAATTTTCTTAAGGCCTCATCTTTTATATCAATTGAGCCGTCATTTAAAATATTTGTTTCTGCTCCCTGCAGAATCCTAAACCCTAAACCCTTAACCCTGAACCCTAAATTGAGTTTATCGATTTCTTTTCTCTGTGAGGCCAATTGCTTTTCGTTGAGCCCGTGCTCAATCCTTAAAAATTTGGTGTGACCAGCGATTCCTAAATATTGATAGCCTATCTTTTGAGCCATCTCCACCATCTCTTCAATTGTATTAGCCCCTGCCTCCCATTTTGAATGACAATGCAAGTCACCTTTAATATCTTTATAGTCAATAATTTTTGGTAATCCATTTGGTTTACCCTGAGCTTGCCGAAGGGCTGCCCAAATCTCTCCCTGATTTTCTCTCATTTCAGGAGGAATCCATTCCACTCCCAGAGCTTTATAAATCTCCTTTTCAGTTTTTCCAGCTATCATCCCTTTTCCTTTAAATAAACCGTATTCCGAAAGTTTTAATCCTTTATCGATAGCAATTTTTCGCAAAGCAATATTATGCTCTTTTGAACCGGTAAAGTATTGGAGGGCAGAACCATATGATTTTCTTGGCAGAACTCTCAAGTCCATATCAAAACCCTCTTTCATTCTGACCGAAGATTTAGTAGTTCCTTTACCCCAAACTTTTATTACATCCGGTAAATTAACAAAAAAATCCATTATTTTTTTTGCCACTTCTTCAGGCGAGCCTCGCCCTCGGCGGGGATTTTTTGAAATCACTAAGAAATCTACATCTCCGATTGTTTCTTTCATTCTTCTGACCGAACCTGCAACATCGATCTTCTCAACTTCTTTTAGACTCTTAAGCCTTTCTTCAATTTCTCTAACTTTCGGCAAAATTTCTCCTAATAAAAATCTTCCTTTCGACCTTTTCAAGAACTCAATTCCCTCTAAAATATTTTTTTCAGTTTTTTCTCCAAAACCAAATAGAGGAACAATTTTTCCAGCTTTCGCTTTTTTGTCTAAATCTTTTAAGGTTTTAATCCCCAATTTTTCATATAATATCTTTGCTTTCCGAGGCCCCATTCCTTCAATAGAGATTATTTCACTTAAATTAATTGGGATTTTCTTTTTAAATTTTTCGTAATATTTAATCTTTCCGGTTTTTAAATATTCTTCAATTTTCAAAGCAATACTCTCTCCTACCCCAGGAATTTTTTTTAAGGCTTCCAATCCCCCTTTTTTATAAATCTCCTTAACATCTTCTTCTAACGTTTCCAAGCCAATAGCTGCTTTTTGGTAGGCATAAGGTTTAAAAGCCACTTCTTCCATTTCTAAATAATCAGCAATCTCATAAAATATTTTTGCAATTTCCTTATTCTTCATAAAACTTGGAGAGCTCGAGAACCTTTTACTAAAAGGATCTCGAATAAATATTGCGAGCCACGGGTTATAAGGTCCCGGGCGAGCAATAACTTCTTATTTTTTGGCGGTTGGACACCTTTTTTCCAAAAAGGGGTCCAATGGTTAGAACGGCATTCTAAATGGAGGAATTCGAGGAAAGAGTTTGTCTCGAGGAGCAATTTCTTTGTGAATTAACAAAAGAATGCAGGCTGAAATTATAGTGAAAGTCCCCACTAAAATAAAAACAACTTTGAATCCAAAGATAGCAACAAGGATTCCGCCAATAGCTCCCGCAATCCCTGCACCAAATCCCAAAGAGGTACTTTCGAGTCCCCACTCAAAAGCTTCCTTTCCCTTATCAATATGCCTTGTAAAAATAGCAGACCAAGAAGGAATAACCATTGCCATACCAATGGCATGTAAAATTTGAAAACCATAGATGTGCCAGGGCCGAGAGGCGATCATAAATCCAAATGGGGTCAATCCAGTTAAAAATGTCCCAAAAACCATGAACCAAAAATCATCTTTTTCACCCCGATTTTTGTCAAGATACCTACCAATCGGAATTTGCAGAATAGATTTTACAATCCAATAAGTCAGCGAAGCAAAGCCGGCTATTTTAGCTCCTTCGATAGCACTGCCTGCGGCAATCTTCTGAACAACAAATATAGCAAAAATGGGGCCGATTAATCCCCAGGCACCATTCAAAGCAAGATCGCTGAATATTAATATCCTTATAACTTTGTTGATAGATTTAAACATCTTCCTTAATTAACTTAATCACTCGATGACTTAATCACTTTTACTATTATTTCTCTATTTCTCGGTCGATTGTCGAAGTCCAAGAACACGAGATTTTGCCAAGTGCCTAAAACTAGCTTTCCATCCTCAATTGGCACTGCTAAAAAGGGTTTCAATAAAGCTGATCTTATGTGGGAAAAACCATTGCAATCTCCCCACCTCTTGCAGTGCTCATAATTATCTGACATTGGAGCTACTATTTCTAAGGCTCTTTTTAAATCTTTAATTAAACCGCTTTCATATTCAATAGTGGTTAAGCCACAAGTTGAGCCCGGGCAGAAAATTAAACAGACACCATCTTTTACTTTAGATTTTTTTAAAATTTCTGAAATCTGATCAGTTATGTCAATAATATCTGTAAATCCCTTTGTACTAATTGAAAATCTCATATTAGTTAATTATAACTTATAATTTTCCCAAAACAAAAAAACCCATCGCTGGGCAATTTTTTTGTTGGTTAGAAGTTTTATTTGGGAGTTGTATCCATAAGAAAGATATCGTTGCGAACTCTAAATCCGAGTTTTTTCAGAAAAGATACTGATTTCTTATTCACTTTATGGACATGAGCGTAAACAAGCTCGACACCGAGTTTCTTTAATCTCTTAAGAAGTTCTCTACACAGGCGAGTTCCGATTTTTTGTCTTTGAAATTCTTTTGCAACTGCAATCTTGTAGATTGAACCCAAAAGCCCACCATCATACAATCCAAAGACAGTCCCAACTATTTTCCCATCTGCTTCTGCCACCAAATAGAACCCTTTATTTCTTTTTATCATCTTCTTGAATTTTTGTTCGGTAAAATTAGCTGACACTCTCTGTGTTTTGAGTAATTTTTTAATTTGATTATAATCTTTCTCTCTTGTATTTCTGATTATAATTTTCATAATAATCTATTCTATCAAAAAATCGCCCGAAGGGCGATTTTTGGACGGCACCCCGAGAAAAACTCTCGGGCGAAAATGGATTTGGAAAAAGGAGCTTAGCTCCTTTTATGACTTTTCTTCTAAATTAAGATTTGTATTGATTTTTTGCTTTTGAAAGAGACCGTCTTCTAATAATTTAAATCCTAAACGGAAAAAAATAAATATTCCCAAGAGAGCAAAAATTAATTCTGCTCCTCTAATAATCATAGTAAAGGCTGTGGCAGTCCCTGCCCCTAATCTTAAGGATTTAAAGACAAAAACCTGGATTGTTTCATGACTTCCGAGGCTAGCAGTAATTGGGATCATGCCGGCTAAATAAGAGAAGCTAAGAACTGATAAAGATGGTAGAAAGCCAATATTTTTTCCTAAGAAATTAATCAAAAACCAGGCTCTTAGAAAAGATATCCCCCCTCCCAAAAAAGCAAGAAGGAAACCTTTCCACATAGTTATCTTCTTGGGACTAAAAAAAGCAAAAATTTCTTTCTCAATCTCTAAGGGCTTTTTATCTAAATACTTTGGTTTGAAGAGCTTAAGAAAGAATTTGACAATGCTTTCTCTTTTAAAAGTTTTAAAATAAAAAAAAGAGACCGCGGCTACAAAAATGAAAAATGTTCCACCAAAAATTATCCCTATTTTTTTTGACGGAAAACCAATTGTTAAAAGAAAAAAGGTTGTTCCCAAGAAAACAATTACTAAGATAGCGGTCCAATCTAAAATTCGATCAATAATTGAAGAGGCTATTCCCTTTGACCAATGTAAAGAATTTTTTCTTTTTAAAATATAACCTCGAAAAATCTCTCCCCCCAGTATCACCATTGGTAAAAAATACATAATTGAAAAACCAGCCAAATACATTTTAAAGAGATCTAAAAAAGAAATGTCTTCTCCTTTACTTTTTAAAATCATTTTCCATTTCAAGGTTCCAACCGAGAGCATCAATAAAGTTAAAATTAGAATTACTATTCCCTGCCAGCCAGTAAAAACTAAAAAGGCATTTTTTATCTCCTCCCAGCCAACAAATTTAATAATCCAAGTAAAAAGACCTATTCCGATTAAAAGAGAAATTAAAAATAAAAAAATTTTTTTCATGACTTTCCCGTTATAGCAAAACCCTGCCCATAGGAGGTATTTCCTATTTTATCACAAATAAGACTATGCCATCGAATCGAGGTGTTTTCCCATCCTCACCAAAATAATACTCAAAAAAATCTACAGCTACAACTTCTCCTCGTGCTGAAGTGGCATGAAAAAGAAACTCGCCGTCAAATAAAAATCCCTCGTGCCTCACGTCCAACCCAATCTCCTCATCCCCTTCCTTGATAAAAGCAACGCCAATAGCTTCGGGCAAATTTTGAAGAAGCTCTTCAGTAATATATTCACTAGGAATATATTTTATAATTATCTCTTTCTCCCAGTCAATATCTATTAAGCGCTTGCCATCTTCTTTAACTCTATTTAAAATATGCCGAAAGTTCTTTGGCATTTTCGATGGCGAAACCCTGAAAGTCATTATTGAAGTAGCAATAAACATCGCAAGTTTTCCTTCGGCCCGGCTCAGGACAAGTCAGCCATTTTTTAATTTTCTGAGCCAAATCTTTGAGTTCTTTTTTGGTGTATTTTGAGGCAAATAAAACTTTTGAACCATGCATTCTAATATAGATGAAATCAGCAGTCACAACTTCTTCTTTTGGATATCTGGGAGAATCAGCAATTACCCAGGCAACATTGTATTTTTTAAGTAAATTATAGACTTCTTTGTTGCACCAAGATTTATGGCGAAATTCAAAAGCGAATTTTAGGGTATGGGGTTTAGGGTATGGGGTTTTAGTAATAAATTTTAGAAAATTTTCTAATCTTTTTAGATTTTCTGGTGTTGCATGAAAGCTCGGTGGGAATTGAAACAAAATTGGGCCTAACTTCTCTTTCAAATTTAGAGCATTTTCAATAAAAATTTTCAAGGCCTCTTTCACTCCTTTCAATCTTTTAATATGGGTGATGAATCGGCTGGTCTTAACAGCAAATAAAAAATCCTCGGGAGTTTGTAAATACCAATTTTGATAAGTAGTAGGCCGAGGCAAATGATAAAAAGAGTAGTTTACTTCCGTAGTTTTGAAGTGCTGAGAAAAATATTTTAGCTTATCTTTTGAAGGCAAATCTTCAGGATAAAAAATACCCTTCCAATGAGAATAAACCCAACCAGAAGTGCCAATAAATAACTTGGCCATAATTATTTGAAACGAGGAAAATTTAAGATAAATCTACGAATTAAGTTCTTTTTATAGAATTTTTTCTTTAATTTTTCAATGAATTCAAAAATTACATCATCCTCACACTTTTCAAAAGCCCATTCCCATAACCAGTCAATGGGTAAATTTTTATCTTCTTTCTGATATAAAAGAGCCCGAAGTAAAACTGCTAATACATTGAGCTGATTAAGAAAACGGGCTTCAGGAGTACTCGCAGTTTTATATTTATCAAAAAGTTGAATTATTTCTTTTCTTAAAGGAGCTTTCAACTTTAAGGTGAGTTTTTTAATGACTGTTTTCTCTTTTTTGTAATCTTTGAGAAATTTTCTTTGCTTTTCTTTTCTAAGGAGACGGGGCCATTTCTGAAAAATTTTCCTTCTTTCTTTTTCATCTTTTGCCAAAATTTTACTGTAAGGGGTAATAAGATCGCCGGTATAAACCGCAGGTATGTCGTGGCAAAGAGCCATCTTAAGAAGTTTTTCCATACTGAGCTTTTTCTTTTGTTGACCAAAAACCCAAGCCATTAGAGATACTGTAAAAATATGACCGGCTACTGTCTCAGGATTCTCCACTCCTAAGGAGACCCAGATGGTTCTGGGCATCCTCTTTAATTTTCCGATTTCCAAAATAAAATCTAAAATATTTTCCAATTCTTTTTGTTTTTTATATCCAGGAACTTTCCGATAAAATTTATTTTGAATAACCTTTAGAAATTTTAAAAGTAAAGGGTCATCAACTATCTCCTCGGCCCATTCCCACCAATTTGTCGTGGCTAAAATATCTTTTGTCCCAAAATATTCAATAGCTTGAATGAGGGTTTCTATCCTATTCAGCTGTTCAACAAACTTTCCTTCTTTTAATGTTCCCTTTCCATACTCTAACCATAAGGATGAGAGTTCATTTTTCAAACTCGGCTCAAGAGACCTTATTAATTTAAAAAGAGCATTTTTTTCTTTTTTGAATTTTGCTTTTCCTATTTTTTGCTTTTCCTTATGAGAAAGACGGGCCCATTTCATTAATAGCTTTTTTCTTTCTTTTTTATCTTTTGGCAAACGAGGATAATAAAGAAAGGGGGTTATATCTCCGGCATAGACTTCACAAAGGTCATGAAAAAGAGCGATTAAGATCGCTCTTTTCACATTAAAGTTTCTTTTTTCAGCCAACAACCAAGATGCTATTCCCAATCGAAAAGTATGCCCAGCAATTGTCTCTGGATTTTTAACTTCTCTCAGAACCCAGCCAGTTCTTGGCATTGTCTTTAATTTTTCAACTTTTAAAAAGAAATTAAGAAGGTTTTTCATACTTCGACACGCTCAGTATGACCCTGAGTTTACCGAAGGGTCATATAATAAAAAACTGAGTAGCCTCAGTTTTTTATATCATAATTTTCCTAAATTTCAAAAAGTTTATCCCAGAAAATATTTAACTTTTCTAATCCTATAAATTACCCTTATTGGGGAAGTGATTACTACTTCATCACCGGTTTTCCTTCCCAGAAGGGCTTTCCCGACCGGGGATTCAGAAGATATCTTTCCCTCGCTTGGATTTGCTTCTAATGTTCCAACAATCATAAATTCATTAATTCTGCCATCTTGTTCTTTCAGGGTGACAATTGCTCCAAGATTAACAATATTTTGTTTTTCTTTAGGGGGGGCTTTAATTATTCTGACATTCTCCAAAATGTTCTCTAATTCAACTATTCGAAACTCTAAGCGGTTTAGATCTTCTTGAAAAGAGAAATATTCTGGATCTAAATCTTGGGAATGTAAAATTTTAGGCCTTTCGCCCTTAATTTTATTTAATCTAAGAATTTTAAGGTCTTTATATTCTTTTTTTATTCTTTCCAATCCTTCTTTGGTTAAGTAAAATTTTTTTTCTCTTGCCATGTTTTTAGATTATAAAGTGAAAGAACCTCCTTGGCTGGGAGGTTCAGTAGTTTGTAGCTTTTCTAAATTTTTAAAATCTTACTCTCCTTCTACTGAACCCCCTGGCTAATCCTTTAATTTTAATGGTAGTAACAAAACCCCAAGTACACATCTCAAAAGTATAGAAGGCTAGGGAATAAGTAAGATTAATTTTCTCTCTTTTCTTTCTCATCTTCTTGGAAGCGTTATTTAGCTTTTCTCCAATTTCATTATAATCTGCCAAGAATCCCTGTCAAGTCTCTAAAAAATTGCTGAAATAGCCTATTGGGTTTATTTTTGAAAGTTCACAATAATCAACAACTTATTTTATTACACCCAAATAGTCTGTCAAGCCCCCCACCAATGAAATTGGTGGGGGGTCAAGTCGTCTTCTTTATTTTTCTCTAAAGTTCCAATATAATTAATGTAATGATTTCAATAGTTTTAATGCTACTCTCTTTTGCCGCTGTCTTATTTATGGCTGTGATTGGAATAGTTATTTTTTTTCATTTTAGAAGATTTAGTGTTCCAAAAGATCCACTTGCCAAGCGAATTCTAAATATTTTTGAAATCGGAAGCCTATTCATTATTTTGTTCAATATTGTTTTGTTAGCTCTAAATCTTTTAAAAAAATGATTACTCTTCGCCCAAATGAAAAAATCTATCTAATTAAACGTCGGCATCGAATCGTCTTAATGAGGAGTCTTTTTCCTGAGCTCCTAATTTTTTCAATAACTATTATCTTAACGATTTCTCTTTTTTTTATTCCCCCTCCCTCTTGGCCTAACTGGCTAATGAATTTCATCCCCTCTCTTTCGGAATTTGAAATCCGCTATCTTTTGTTATTTTTCTTCAGCCTTCTTCTTTTGGTTCTCTGGACAATTATCTTTTTGGTTGTTACTAACTATTATCTTGACTGTTGGATTGTTACTAACGAAAGAACTATTCATACCGAACTTAGGGGGCTTTTTAGTCGGATTTTTTCTAGTGTCGATCACGATAAAATTCAGGATATTACAATAGAAATGGAAGGGTTCTTCCCAACGGTCCTTCATTTTGGGGATCTTTATATTGAGACAGCTGGTGAATTTCGAGAATTTGTTTTTCGCCAGATTCCTGAACCTTATAAAACAAAAGATGTTATTTTTAAAGCCCAGAGAGAATTTATAAAAAAAATGAAAAAAGATGGCTTATTGTAAAAATGTTTTTTAAGGCACCGAAAAACAGTAAAAAAATTTCCTGGACCAAGCATGTTGAAGAAAAAATGAAATTTTATCAATTGAGCGAGAGGCGACTAAAAAGATTGTTTCGCAATCCCAAAAGAATAGAAAAAGGAATTGTTCCCGGTACAATTGCCATTATGCAACCGGCCGGCACTAAGAAACATCCAACTGAGATTTGGTTAATGTACCAAAAGCTTGGAAAGAAAATGAGAATTATCACTGCCTGGCGTTATCCCGGTATTAGCCCGATCAGGGAAGCGCCACCCATTCCAGAAGATATTCTCAAATTTTTATGGAAATTAAGAACTTAATAGTTAGCCCTCTTTTAACAAATTGCTATTTGTTATTTTCAAAAAGGGAGGCAGCAGTTATTGATCCTGGTGGAGAGGCAGAAAAGATCCTAAAGGAAATTGAGAGTAGTGGAAAAAAACTAAAGTACATTATCTTAACTCATTCCCATTGGGATCATACTTCTGCCGCTTTAAAAATAAAAGACTACAACCCGCCCACCACATCCTCCCGTTCTTCACTTCGCTCCGAACGGGCCCCTAAAACCAAAGCTGAAATTTTGATTCACGAAGCTGAAAAAGATTTTTTAAAATTTGCCGCCGAAGGCGAGCCTCGCCCTCAAGGGCGGGAAGTGGATAAATTTTTAGAGGAGGGTGACAAAATAAAAATCGGAGATATTATTTTAAAAGTTATCCATACTTCCGGTCACACCAAGGGGAGTATTTGTTTGTTAGGGGATAATTTTATATTTACCGGAGACACTTTATTTAAAGATGGCTTTGGTCGCACAGATCTTCCCGGCGGCTCTTCAGAAGACCTTCAAAAATCTCTTGAGAAATTATCAAAATTTTTAAAACCAGGAATGAAAATCTATCCTGGCCACGGTGAAACTTTTGAATATGAGAAATAAATTCTAACTGAATTAAAGACTTTTTTGGTTTAGTCCCGCGCCGAAGGTGCGGGCTTTTTTTATCTTGTGAAAAACCTTCAAAAATGCTAAATTGAATTAGGGTATGAAAAAAATAATTTTTGATGAAGAATTGTACAAAACCAAATCAATTAATAATTTAATTCTTTTTGGTATTCATTCTGTCGTCGAAAAAAAAGAAAAATGCACCTTTGAAAAGTTAATCAAAGAATGCTTCACCCTCTTTCCAAAGGTCTTTAGTTTCTCCCGACATCCAAAGTGGCCGGATTCTCGTAAAATAGACCGGCCTCTCAGGACTCTTAGAAAAAGAAAATTAATTACTGGCAATCCAAAAACCTCTTTTTCTCTAACAAAACCAGGAAAGAAAATAGCTGAAGAAATAATCAAAACCTTTAGACAAAGAAAATTAAAATTTGAGTAAAGATGAATACAAATGAAAAAGTGAGAGTTCACGTTTTTATTTCGGGAATGGTTCAAGGAGTATTTTTTAGATCTAATACTCAATCAAGGGCGAGATCTTTGGGAGTTACAGGCTGGGTTAAGAATTTAGCCGATGGTCGAGTTGAGGCTGTTTTTGAAGGAGAAAAAGAAAAAATCAAAGAAATAATTGAGTGGGCCAGAAAAGGGCCAAAAATTGCCAGAGTAAATGATATTGATATCGAATGGCAAGAACATAAAGGGGAATTTGAGAATTTCGAAGTCAGATTTTAATAAAAAAGAAAAAAACTAATATGTCAAAAATTTCTCGAAAAAGGAGACAATTTAAAATCAGAAGAAAAGGGAAAAGGAAAAAGAAATTAAGAAAATTAAAAGAAAAATATCTTGCTAGTAAATCAAAGAAAGAGAAAGAAGAAATTATCGAGAAAATGAAAAAAGCTTCTCCTCGTTCACCAATTGAGGAAATTTTAGGCATTAAAAGAGAAAAACGAAATAAAGAACGGAAAACAAAGGACGGGCCTCTGTAAAATCGGCTTGAAAAAGCCGATCGGAAGGCGAAATCTTATCGGTTTCGTTTTTTTTATTGACAGATTTTAAAAGAGATGATAACTTAAGTTATACAATTCAAAAGGGGTTGATTGCGTGGAAGAAGAAAAAGAGTTCCTAGAAGCAATAAAAGCGACAAGGGAAGATTTCAGAAAAGCAAGGAAACTGTTCCACAAATTCTTGCCCAAGCCCTGGATGGAATTCCTAGAATATTGTTCCACTGAAATCCCGGAAGAGAAATTTCAAGAACTTGTCCAAAAAGCTAAAATTGGCATGGTGGAAGCACGAGAAGAAACGATAAAAATTTGGGACGGTTTCAGCTAAATTCAACGCGGGGCCTAAAAGCCCTCTTTTTTTATCTCTGCCGCCAATCGCCCTCAAGGCGATTTTTTGGTAGAATAATAAAAGTTAAAGAAGAAATCAAGTTATCAAAATTTATCCTGAAGTTGGGGAACATTTAATACCATTGTATTTATTGATATTGTGAAATATTATTTAGAAAATAAAATTAAAAATGAAAGAAGTTTTACATTAATAGAGCTTTTAGTGGTAGTTGCAGTTATTGGTTTACTGGCAGGAATAGTTTTGGTTTCTCTAACATCCGCTAAAGCAAGAGCTCGCGATGCCCATAGAATGATAGAGATAAATCAATTTTTTAAGGTTCTCATAATATGCTATTCAGACCGGGGAAATTATCCTGATAGTGATTTAGAGCCTATACCTCAAATATGGGACGCTTATGGGACAGGCTGGAAATATGGCTTTTCTTGTGGGCCCTGCCATGGAAATTTCGAGAATGCCCTTGAACCATGCACCACTGCCGAACTAAAAGATCCGATAAATGAAGGAGAATTAGCCTACTACTACTTTTACTTTGCTCCTGATGCCACAACATATAATGGTGTACCAATTAATGATAAGTGTAAGGGTCGTTATACCTTAATGGCTCATTTGGAAGGACCCAGATATGAAAAAGCCATATGTTTTGACGAGCCTGATAAATATGAATATTGGATAGTTCTCTTCTAGTATTAAATTATAAAAAATATCTTTAAGTCTAAGTTACGGACAGTATCCCACAAATTACCTTAGATTTAAGCTGGAGTGAAAGTTTAATCCAAAAATCGCCAAGGAGGCGATTTTTTGATAGAATAATAAAAAATACAATTTATGGGAAAAACTAAAAGAAAAATTATACTATGTAGTGCCTGTTTGTTGGGAATAAAATGTAGGTACGACGGTAAGAGTAAAACCAACAAGAAAATTATTGAGTTATCAAAAAAAGAAATATTAATTCCGGTTTGTCCTGAACAATTGGGCGGGTTAGCAACGCCGAGGGAACCAGCTGAGCAGAAAGAAAGAAAAGTTATTACAAAATCAGGAAAAGATATAACCCAGAGTTTTAAAAAGGGAGCGAAACAAGTCTTAAAATTAGCAAAGCTACTCGGTATCAAAGAAGCAATTTTAAAACAAAGAAGTCCATCATGTGGTTGCGGACAGATTTACGATGGAACCTTTTCTGATAAAGTAATTAAAGGCAATGGAATTACAACTGCTTTATTAAAAAGAAACGGAATAAAAGTGATTAGTGAAGAAGGTCTAACTTAAGGAAATGGTGGTAGGCAAGAAGGTTGCAAAATGGAAGAAATGGGATTAATATAATAGAAATATGAAATTAAAGGACATAATCTCAATCAATGATTTAAACAAAAAAGATGTCCTTTTCATTTTGGATATTGCTGAAAAGATCGAGGCAAAAAGAATTAAACCTAATTTAGGTGGCCAAGTGTTGGCCACTTTATTTTATGAACCGTCAACTAGAACTCGATTTTCTTTTGAAACAGCAATGAAAAGATTAGGAGGTGAAGTGATTTCAATGGCTGATATAAAATCGACTTCTGCAGCCAAAGGTGAGAGTTTGAGAGATACTATTAAAGTTATAGGAAAGTATGCTGATATTATAGTAATTAGGCATCCTTTGGAGGGATCAGCCCGTTTAGCAGCAGAATCAACAGATAAACCAGTGATCAATGCCGGTGATGGGGCAAATCAACATCCAACCCAAACATTATTAGATCTCTACGCCATCAGAAATTCTCAAAATACTTTAGATAAATTAAAAGTGGCTCTCTGTGGTGATTTGAAATATGGACGCACTGTTCATTCTTTAGCCTATGCACTTTCTTTTTTTGACTGTGAATTATTTTTTATCTCCCCTCAAAGTTTAACCATGCCAAAATATATTTTGGAGGATCTAAAAAATAAAAAAATTAAATTTCAAGAATTAAAAATCGAAGATTCAAATAATATAATGGGAAAGCTGGATATTTTATACGCTACTAGAATCCAAAAAGAAAGATTTCCAGATCTGGCAGAATATGAAAAAGTCAAAGACGCTTACGTTATTACTCCGAAATTACTTAAAAAAGCAAAGAGAAACCTCCGCATCCTTCATCCTCTTCCAAGAGTAAAAGAGATTACAACCGATGTTGATTCGACTCCTTATGCTTTTTATTTTGAACAGGTGGGTTTTGGAATTCCGATAAGACAGGCTTTATTGAGTATATTATTAGATAAAATTAAATAAATATGGCAAAGAAAATTACTTTAAAGGTTAGTGCAATCAAACAGGGCACAGTGATTGATCATATTCCTTCAGGTCAAGCTTTTAAAATTGTAAAAATTTTGAATTTAGAAAATGGAAAGGAATTTATTATGATAGGAATGAATTTCGGAAGCAAAAAGTATGGTCG
The DNA here is from genome assembly GCA_020148025.1 of Patescibacteria group bacterium. Lineage (GTDB taxonomy): Bacteria > Patescibacteriota > Minisyncoccia > Minisyncoccales > JAHCRE01 > JAHCRF01. The sequence goes on along the minus strand of JAHCRH010000008.1, from coordinate 16,605 downwards.
AAAAGATATTGTTAAAATAGAAAACAGAGAGCTTAAATCAGGTGAAGCTGATGCCATTTCCTTAATTGCTCCTATTGCCACTCTCAATATCATCAGAAATTTTAAGGTAGTTAAAAAAACAAAGGTCGAAGTCCCTAAATTAATTAAGAGAATTATTAGATGTTCAAATCCAAACTGTATTACGAGGCACGAGGATGTCCAGACAAAATTCCACGTCATTTCTACCAAACCTTTAACTATTAAATGCCATTATTGCGAAAGAATCACTCCTTTAGAAGAAATTACTTTTTTATGATCCAAAAAAAAGAAAATTAGCGTAAAATTTATTGGCTCACGAAATAAATAGATATGATAATCGCCAAGGAGGCGATTTTTTGATAGAATAAAAAAGGTTAAAACATTATAAAGGTCTAGCTCAAAACTAAGGGAAACAAGATATGGAACTACAATTCTATGGTTTAATCCTTGATTTCTTGGGAACAGTATTGCTATTGTTATTTTTAGATCCTTTAGCAGTGGAGAAGAAAATTCATAATGAGAAAAGGGTCTCAGAAGAGAAGATCGTCAGAAGATACTTAATGAAAAGGTATTTTGCCTTAATTATTATTGTTTTCGGTTTTATTATTCAAATTATATCCCTATTGCGTTAGGTTTATTTTTAATTAACCTCTTATGGACCAATAAAATTGATGGCAAAAAAATTCTTAGATATTTCCAAAAGAGCAAAAGAAACTCAATTCTCACCAATTAGAAAATTTGTTCCTCTTTTGCATAAAGTCAAGAAGAAAGGAATTAAGGTTTTTGAACTCCATATTGGCCAACCAGATTTGCCGACGCCAAAAGAAATTTTAAGGAAAATCAAAGGTTTCAAAGGAAAAGTTTTGGCTTATGCCCCTTCTACTGGTATACCAGAGGTTAAAGCTGCCTGGCAAAAATACTATAAAGATGCAGGAATTAACTTTGATGTCTCCGAAATTATTGTCACAACTGGCGGTAGCGAAGCTGTTCTCCTTGCTTTCGCCACAATTTGTAATCCAGGGGAAGAAATCATTGTTTTTGAGCCCTTTTATACCAATTATAATGGCTATGCTTCAGTGGCGGGAATTAAATTAGTGCCCTTGAGAACCTTTGCTAAAACAGGATTTCATTTGCCAAACAAAAAGGAAATTGAAAAGAAGATTAACAAAAAAACGCGAGGCATTTTGATTTGTAATCCCAATAATCCTACCGGTACAGTTTATAAAAAAGAGGAGCTGAAAATGATTGTTGAGATTGCCAAAAAGCATAATCTTTTTGTTTTGTCTGATGAAGTTTACCGTGAATTTGTTTATGATGGTAAGAAGCATTATTCCATGATTAGTTTTCCCGATATTCGTCAGAGAGTAATTTTGCTTGATAGCGTTTCCAAAAGGTTTAGTGCCTGTGGAGCCAGGATTGGCTGCTTGGCTTCAAAGAATAAAAAAGTTATTAAAGGGGCAACGAAATTTGCTCAAGCCCGTCTTTCCTCACCAATGATTGAACAATTAGCGGTTGTCCCCCTTTTAAAAAATTCCCAAAAATACATCAAAAAGATTATAGCCGAATATAAAAAAAGACGAGATATAGTTTTTGAAGCTCTTCAAAAAATTCCTAGAGTTTTGTGCCAAAAACCAAAAGGAGCTTTTTATATCACAGTTAAATTGCCAATTGAGGATTCAGACCATTTCGCTGAGTGGCTTCTGACTAAATTTTCCTGGAAAGGAAAAACCGTGATGGTGGCACCGGCTGCAGGTTTTTATGCTACAGGAGGTCTTGGTAAAGATGAAATCCGTATCGCCTTTGTTCTTTCTTCTTTAAAACTTAGAGAATCAATGAAGGTTTTTAAAAAAGGGTTAGAAAAATATAAGAAAGGTCGAAAAGTCAATTGAAAAAACTTGAAACTAAGAAATAAGTAAGATGTATATTCAAATTTTAATTGTAGGTTTTGCAGGAGGAGTTATCGGGGGATTGGTTGGTTTCATCAAACATCAATATTCTTATAAAAATGTTGGTTTTCGTCTACCCTATTTCTTTAATATGATGTTTCTCTCTGGTATTATTGGACTTTTAACTACTGTTGCCGTAAATGAATTAGGATTTACTTTTTTGGGAGTGAATTATATTTCACCAGCCCTGGCTCTTATTATTGGTTATGCCGGTGGAGATTTCATTGAGAATATTTATAAAATCATTATTAAAAAGCCCTCCCTCTATTCCTTACCAGAAGATTTAAAGAAAAAATAAAAGGCAATAATAAAAATTGGTAAAATATTTTGATTGATAAATTAATGGAAAAAAAATTAAATAGATCTAAAAAAGTTGTTATCGGCGGAACTTTTGATATATTGCACGATGGGCATAAAGCTCTATTAAGAAAGGCCTTTGAGCTGGGTGAAGTGGCCATTGGTTTAACTTCCGACGTTATGGCTAGAGAAATGAAAAATAGAGAAGTTCAAGGTTTTGAATATAGAAAAAAAGAATTAGAAGATTTTATTAGAGGGGAGTTTAAAGCTGAGCCGGAAATTGTAAAAATCGAGGATAAATTCGGTTTTACTTTAGAAAAAAAATTTGATTATATTGTTGTTTCTCCAGAAACCTGCGAAACAGCGCAACTTATCAATGTAGAGCGTCAAAGAAAAAAGAAAAAACCAATAAAGATTGTCAAAATAAAGTTTGTTTTAGCTGAAGATGGAAAACCAATTTCAGCTAAGAGAATATCAAGAGGAGAGATAGACAGAAAAGGAAGGTTATTGAAATGACTATTAAGAAAATTTCTTATTTCACCAATTTTGGGAGGGGTTTGGAACCTTTTTTTATTTAGAATAAAAAGGGTATAATGAAAATATCCTAAAAGAAAATTTATGAAATTTATAGCCGATTTTCATATCCATAGCAAATATTCTCGGGCGACCAGTAAAAACACGGATTTGGAAAATTTAGATAAATGGGCAAAGATTAAAGGAATCAAAGTTTTGGGCACAGGAGATTTTACTCATCCCGAGTGGTTTAAAAATTTAAAAGAAAAACTTAAACCAGCTGAACCAGGTTTATACAAATTAAGAGGTAGCGATTCCGAGATCCGTTTTATTTTAACTAGTGAAATTAGTTGTATTTACTCTAAAGGTGGTAGAGTTCGAAAAATTCATATTGTTGTTCTCGCTCCCTCTCTGGAAATCGTTGAAAAGATCAATGTCCATTTGGGCTGGATTGGAAATTTAAAAGCTGACGGAAGGCCAATTTTGGGATTAGATGCTAAGGAATTAGTAAAAATTATTTTGGGAACTTCTAAGGATTGCTTAATTGTTCCCGCTCATGTCTGGACCCCCTGGTTCAGTCTTTTTGGTTCCAAATCTGGCTTCGATTCCATCGAAGAATGCTTTGAAGAATATTCAAAATATATTTTTGCTGTTGAAACCGGTTTAAGCTCCGATCCTCCGATGAATTGGCGGTTATCGGCTTTGGATAAAATTACTTTAGTCTCAAATAGTGACGCCCATAGCCCTCCAAAAATAGGCCGGGAAGCTAATGTGTTTGAAGGAGAAGAATTAAGTTATGGAGGTATTATAGAAGCAATCAAAAGAACTAAAACCCTAGACCCTAAACCCTGTACCTTAATTTACACTATTGAATTTTTTCCTCAAGAAGGAAAATATCACTATGATGGTCACCGGGATTGTCAAATTAGTTCATCTCCTCAAGAATCAAAAAAATACAACAACATTTGTCCTGTTTGTGGAAAACCTCTGACTATCGGGGTTTTAAATAGAGTAGAAAAGTTAGCTGACAGGCCAGAGGGTTTCAAACCAGAAGGAGCAATTCCATTTAAAAGTTTAGTTCCTTTAAATGAAATAATCGCTGAGGGTTTGGGAGTAAACACCGGAACAAAACAAGGAGAAATAGAGTATAAAAATTTGATAAAAAATTTCGGTAACGAATTAAAGATTTTACTTGAGGTTCCTCGGAAAGACCTGGAAGCAACTACCTTGCCAGAAATTGCTGAAGGAATTATAAGGGTCAGAACCGGTGAGGTTAATATCACACCGGGCTTTGATGGAGTTTTCGGAAAAATAAGAATTTTCTCTCAGGGAGAACAGAGGATCTTGTCAAAACAAGGAACACTCTTCTAAATTAAATATGACTATTGGTATTCCTAAAGCTTTATTTTATTGGAAAGAACCCTTTTCAGCCGGAGCTCACGGAGGTCATTTTTGGAAGACCTTTTTTGAAAATTTAGGAGTAGAGATTATTTTATCTCCAGAAACTAATAAAGAAATTATTGAAAAAGGAGTAAAGGTATCTGATCCTGAGACCTGCTTTGCTACTAAAGTCTTTTTGGGTCATATTTTATGGCTGGAAGGAAAAGTGGATTTCGTTTTTGTTCCGAGACTAAAAACAAATGAGGAAAAACTGGAATACTGTCCTAAATTTTTTGGCTTACCAGATTTAGCAAAAATTTTGGTCAAGACTCCGATTTTAACTGAAACTTTTGACGTGAGAAAGGACCATTATCTGTCCACCCACCCCAAAAAGGGAATTCCTACTTACCTTACAAAAGCACTTTGGAGATTAGGAAAAAAATTAGGCATTGATAATAAAAAAATAAAAAAATCAACAGATTCTGCTTTTTTGAAAGAAAAAAAATCAAGAGAAAAGCAAAAAGAAAATTTTTTTAGAAAAATAAAATCTGAAAAACAAAAGATAGTTTTAATTTCTCACCCCTATAATTTATATGATGATTATATTAATGTTGGAATGAAAAAGAAATTAGAGAAATTGGGGGCTGAGGTAATATTTATAGATGAAGTCCCAATCGAAGGACAAGGAACAAGGGACAAGGGACGAAGGTTAAATTATCCGGAATTTCATTGGGAATTTGGTAAAGAAATAATGGAAAAAATTGAAGAAATTTTAAAATATAGCTTTTCTGGCGCTATCGAGGTCTCATCTTTTCTATGCGGTTGCGATGCAGTATTGAAAGAATTCGTAGAAAAAGCATTTAAAGAAAATAAAATCCCTTTTTTATATTTAATAATTGATGAAAACACTGCCGACGCCGGTCTTCAAACAAGATTAGAAGCATTTATAGACACATTACATTAATAAAAATAAACTCGCCCCGTGTTGGAAAAACAGCGAGCCGAAGGCGAGCGTTAGAAACCGAAGGTGTCTAACACGGGGGTCGGGGCGAGGCTATGAAGATTACTTTTCCTTATTGGGGGAATTATACAATTGCTTTTAAAACCCTATTTAAAAAATTAGGGCTAGATGTCGTTCCTCCAGAAAAAACTAATCCAAGAGCAATTGAAGATGGAGCTAAAATTTCTCCTGAAATGTATTGTCTCCCATTAAAAATAAATATTGGGAATTATTTATCAGCTATAAAAAGAGGGGCTGATACTATTTTTATGGTAACTAGTCTTGGTGGTTCCTGTCGCCTGAGATATTACGGTGCAATCCAGGAAAAGGTTTTATCAGACGCAGGTTACGATATTAACTTTATTGTCTTTGACCAAACCCCAAAAGATATTTACAAAAAAATAAAAGAAGTTTCCGGGGCTTCTTTTTGGCAGATAATAAAGGCTGGTTGGTTTTTCTATGAGAAATTGAGGTTAATTGAGAAGTTAGAAAAAATGGCAAATTATCTCCGACCAAGAGAAAGAATAAAAGGGGGAACTGACAAAATTTTAATGCAGGCCTTTTTAGATCTCGATAAGATAAATATAAAAAAAGAATTGGCTGAATTTAAAAAAGAAATAGAGCAAAAAATTTCAAAAATTGAAATCGATAAAGAAAAAGTCGTCCCAAAAGTAGGCCTAGTAGGAGAAATATTTACCGTATCTGATGGAGCAGTAAATTTTGGGATTGAGGAAAAATTAGGAAAAGAAGAAGTTGAGGTTCATCGAGAAATGGATATTACCTACCATTTAAAAAAGAGGGTTTTCCCTTGGAAAGACTGGCTAATTCAAAGAAAGATAAATCCTTATTTAGGCTCCACAGTAGGAGGGCATGGTCGTGATGCAATTTACGAAATGCTAAATTATGTTAAAAAGGATTTTGACGGACTGATTCAATTACTTCCGTTTGGATGTATGCCCGAGGTCACTATCAGACCAATCTTGCAGAAAATTCATTTGAAAAGCGGTATTCCCTTTTTATCCTTATCTCTGGATGAACAGGCGGCCGAAGCGGGAATTAATACTAGAATTGAAGCTTTTGTAGATGTAGTAAAAAATTACCATAATAAAAAGAAAAAAATATGAAAACTTATTTGGGCATTGATGTAGGATCACTGACCTGTAAACTTGTCTTAATCAATGAAAAAAATGAAATAACTTTTTCCAGCTATTTTCGAACTGAAGGAAATCCGATTCAAGCCGTTCAGAAAGGGTTAAGAGAATTAAAAAACAAAATTCCTAAAAATACTGAAATTTTGGGAGTAGGAACGACTGGATCGGCTAGATATTTAGCTGGAGTAATCACCGGAGCAGATTTAATAAAAAATGAAATTACAGCCCATGCCAGAGGAACCACGTTTTTTATTCCTGATGTTAAAACAATAATAGAAATCGGGGGACAGGATTCAAAAATCATAATCTTAGAAAATAGGGTAGCAGTCGATTTTGCCATGAACTTATTGTGTGCAGCCGGCACGGGCTCCTTCCTTGATGCTCAGGCTTTTAGAATGGATATTCCGATAGAGAGATTCGGGGAGCTTGCTTTAAAATCAGGAAACCCAACAACGATATCAAGTCGTTGCACAATTTTTGCCGAATCAGACATGATTCATAAACAACAGATTGGTCACAAAACTGAAGATATTGTAGCTGGCTTATGTGAAGGCCTTGCTCGAAATTTCTTATCAAATGTTGCTAAAGGAAAGAATATAAAACCACCAATTGTTTTTCTGGGCGGGGTTTCTGAAAATGTAGGAATGAGAAAAGCATTTAAAGGTGCCTTAAATCAAAAAATTATTGTTCCAAAATACAACACCGTAATGGGAGCATTTGGAGTAGCTCTTTTAGTTAAGAAATTGGGTTTTCCAAAAAGTAAATTTTTTGGTTTTGAAATCTCTGATAAAGATATTAGATGTACTTCTTTTATATGCAAGGGTTGTCCGAATCAGTGTGAAGTGATTGAAGCTAGAATTGATGGAAAGGTAATTGCCCGCTGGGGAGATCGCTGCGGAAAATGGTCAAGTCTCAACCTTTAATAATTGTTAAAAATGAGAATAATAAGTCCTAGATATGTTTCTTTTAAAAATAATTAAAGAAAGGAGAAGTATTAGGAAATTTCAGAAAAAAGAAATTCCTGATGAAACTATTGATAAATTAATTGAGGCTTTAATTTGGGCTCCTTCTGCTGGGAATTTACAGTCAAGAAAATTTTATTTTGTTTTTGATGACGAGATAAAAGAAAAGTTAGCTGTTGCAGCTTTTGGTCAGAGTTCTATTACTCAAGCTCCTTTGGTTGTTATTGGTTGTGCAGATGATAAAATTAGCCGGAGATACGGAGAAAAAGGAAGAAAACTTTATTCAATTTGTGATGTCTCGGCTTCTATCCAAAACATGATACTTCTGGCTACAGAACTTGGTTTAGGTAGTTGTTGGATTGGTGCTTTTGATGAAAGAAAAGTGGCTGAAATCTTAGATTTACCGAAAAATTTACATCCAATTGTTATTGTTCCCGTGGGTTACCCGGCTGAAAAGCCGTCTCCCCCACCCCGAGTTTTAAAACAAGAAGCAGTCAAAATAATAGATAAAAGTTAAATTGTGGATTTAAGTAAAGAAAAGGGGTTAATCGAAAAAGCAAAAAAGGATCCTGAAGCTTTTGGAAAGATTTTTGATGAAAACTATCCGAAAATTTTTGGCTACATCCTGAAAAGGGTAGCCAATCTTGAAATTGCTCAAGATGTTACTTCAGAAACTTTTCTAAAGGCCCTGAAAAATCTCTGGAAATTTCGCTGGCGAAATATTCCTTTCTCTGCCTGGCTTTACAGAATCGCCAATAACGAAATTGCTAATTTCTTTAGAAAGCGGAAATATAAATCGGTTTCATTAGAGAAAATTCCTGAACCAATAGCTGTTTCCAATCCCTCTATTGAAATTATTGAAGCTCAGGAAAAACTTAAAGCACATAAAGATTTTTTGGCTCTGCAAGAAAAAATTCTCCGACTTCCCCTTAAATATCAAGAGGTGATTTCTTTAAGATTCTTTGAGAAGAAGAAAATTAGAGAGATAGCCGAAATTTTAGGTAAAAAAGAAGGAACGATAAAATCTCTACTCCGTCGAGGATTAGAAAAACTAAGAGAAAAATTTAATGCCACTTTTTAAGCAAAAAAGCGTTTAGATTAAAAGGAAAGAAATTATGGAAGAAGAAAATTTAATTAAAAAATTAGAAGAAGCTTCTCTCCCTGAGATTGAAATCCCCAGTCATAAAAGAAAGCTTAAGCGGGTTTTACTTAATAAATATTTTCGGGAAAAAAGAAACTGGGAGATTTTTAATATTCTTAGGAAAGTTGTTCCAGTGGGAGCCATAGTAATTATTTTGATTATTCTAATTTCTAATAACCTAATTTTTCCACAATATAGTTTGGCTAAAGCTAAAGAAATTGCCATAAGAGATCCTCAAATCAAAGAATTAATAGAAAAAGGAGCCATTATAAAAGATGTAAAAATATTACAAGACAAAGCTTATGTTTTGGTTCAACCGCTAGCAGGAGCGGAGATGGAAGCTGAGGAGATAAAAACAGGTTTAAAAACTGAAGGAGAATTTTTAGGGGCTCTGGCTGAAGTAGATCTTAAAGAGAAAAAAGTGTCCAGAATTGAAAAAGTAACTCCCCAATTTTCTCCTTTGGCTGAGGGAGAGAAAGAAAAAGCCAAAGAGATTGCTGAAAATAATCCTGAGATTCGGAAAATTATTCCAGAAGAAGCTGAGATTACGAAGATAATGCCAGTCCCCTTTTCTCAGTTGAGATTAATTAAAGAAAAAAATTCAGTGAGAGTCGTTCCAGAACAAATAAAAGAAAAAAGGGTTAGAATAATTTATGAACTTAATAAAAATCAATGGGAGGGAGAAATAGATTTAATTGAAGAAAAAGTGGGTGGAGTAAAGTTTTTAGGTGAGACTGAAGAATAATGCAACTTTTTGAAGGTTAGAACGTTTTGGATAGAAAGGTCGATTATTAGAAGCTAAATTATTGAGATGGTTATATGAACAAAAAAGCTATTCTTATCAGTCTCACAGGAATCATTTTTTTACTCAGTGGAATTGGTGGAAATATTGCTAATGCCCGGGAAATTCCTTGGGCTCGAGGAATGAGAAGCGCAGAGGTAAAAGCGCTCCAGGGCATCTTAAAGACAGATACTGAGATTTATCCTGAAGGTTATGTGACAGGCTATTTTGGTCCTCTAACTGAAAAAGCTATTAAAAGACTTCAGAAGAGATGTGGAATTGCAGAAACTGGTGTAATTGATTCTGATACAGAAAGTTGCATTTATCCAATAGATTATGGTGTTCGAGTTGTTTATCCAAATGGAGGAGAGGTCTTAGACAGAAACCAAATTTATACTGTCAGATGGGAGGTAATAAGGCCGTCGGGAGGACCAGGGATACCAGAGATATATCCTTTCTGGCCAAAGGCTTCAATTGATTTGTTTAGAAGAGTGGTAATGACTATGCCTTGCGCTGAAGAAGAAACTTGTGAAGCTGTAGAAAAATCAGTTTTTGTAAAACACATAGCCACAGTTAATCTATTTGATAGGACTTATTCTTGGAAGATTACCAGAGACATTCCAAATGGAAAAGATTATATAATCAGAATTTCTATTGGAAGAGGAATTATTCCATTGACATCGGCAGAGGAAGACATAGAGGTCAAACCAGACGAAATCTGGCTAGTCCCACCGTTACCAGTTCCGCCACCACATTATATCCATTGGGATGAAAGTGACGAACCATTTACAATCACCGGAGATATTATTCACATCTGTCCGGAACCTGTCTGTCCTCTCTGTCCCAGTCTTCCAGTAGAAGAAATGATAAAGACTTTAGAAAGGATTACAAATGAACTTCAGAGAGTAATTGCTTTGTTAAGGAATATAAGTCGTTAATCTGAGAGAAGAACAGCCCACCCCTTTTGGGGTGGGCTTGATAATCTTTCTTTGGTCATTTATTATTAAGTAATTAATAATTAAATTTTAAAAATATGAAAAAACAACATTTTTATTTTTTAATAATTTCTTTAATTTTATTAATTCCTGCTTTCATTTTTGCTGATGGGGGAATGGTATATTGGCCTCCAGATATTCATTTAGATCAGTCAGCCCAACATGCAATCGTTGCCTGGAATGGAGAAGAGGAAATAATAATTCTTTCTAATGATGTAAAAAGTGATGCCGAAGCTATTGCTCTGAGAATTATCCCTCTACCCTCTAATCCTTCTGAAATTAAAGAAGGAAGTTTTGATTCTTTTGAGAAATTAGTGGAGATAATGAATAAAAAACTGAATATAATCAGAGAGGAGTTTCGGGCATTAGGAAAAGGAGCTGAAGCGCCAGCTGCTGGAGTAGAAATTACCTTTCATGAAAAAATCGGAGCTCATGATATAACCATAGTTAAAGTAAATGACTTGGATTGTTTTTTAGACTGGATTAAAGATTTTGCAACCGAAAAAGGACTGGAAGTAAAAGAGATTTCTTCAGAATTTAAAGAAGGAATTAAAAATTATTTAAAAAGAGATATAAAATATTTTGTTTTCGATGTGATTGATACCAAAGAAGAGGAAGAAAGCATAAACCCCTTAATTTATCGATTCAATTCTGATTCCTTGTATTATCCCCTAAAAATAACTGCTATTTCTGAAATAGGTTCCAGTCTCGGAAGAATCAATATATTTTTGATTGCAAAAGAGTTTGTTGGAGAAGAATTCAGATATTTATATCCAGTTGAGCTTACCAAAGAAGAACTAGGAGAAGTAAACGAAGAGTTGGCTTCTTTATTTGAATCAAATGTAAAAGCAGTAAAATTTGATTATTCTGGAAGATTAACTGAATTTGATAAAGATTTTACTTTATTTCCTTCTGATTTATGGGAAAGAAATCTAAGTTCAGGAAATTCAGGAAAGGATGTAAAAACTCTCCAAAAAGTGCTTATTAATATGGAATTATGGGAATCAGAAGTTGAAGCTACCGGTTTCTTTGGACCAATTACCCAGGAAGCTTTGATAAAATTCCAAGAGGAAAATGATTATTATATTTTAAGACCCTTAGGGTTAGAAAAAGGAACTGGATATTTTGGCGAAAAAACTAGAGAATTTCTCGAAAAGCTTTCAGTAAAGACAGAAAAAGAAATAATTGCAAAATGGACCCGTAATCTATTTTCAGGAACGGAAGGTGATGATGTAAAAGCTCTTCAGGAAATATTAATTAAAGAAGGGGTATGGTCAAGACCGGATATTGAAGCTACAGGATACCTTGGACCAATTACTAAGGAAGCAGTAATTAAATTTCAAGAAAAATATTCTGAAGAAATTCTCAAACCCTTTGGATTGAAAGAAGGAACCGGTTTCGTTGGTCCCTCTACCAGAGCTTATTTGGAAAAATTCAGTGAGTCCTTCTAAAAAATTGAGGGAAGGTTCTCAATATCAATATACTTTACAAAAAGTCCGACTTAAAGCGGGCTTTTTGTTATAATAAAATAATGTATCCCAGTTATTTAAATTTACCAAGGGAAGAATTGAATTTAAGAATAGGAAAACTCTTTAAAATTTTAGAAAATTGCGAGATTTGTTCAAGAAAATGCCATATTAACAGATTGAAAGGGGGAAAGGGATTTTGTAAATTAGGACGATTACCAATGGTATCTGCTTTTCATTCCCATTTTGGCGAAGAAAGCGTTCTAGTTGGTTCTTTTGGTTCGGGAACAATTTTTTTTACCTCCTGTAATTTAGCTTGTGTTTATTGCCAAAATTATGAGATTTCCCAATTAAGAGTAGGAAAAGAAATTTCTTCTGAAAGATTGGCTGAAATGATGATTAATCTTCAAAATAGGGGTTGCCACAATATTAATTTAGTTACTCCTACTCCTCAAGTTCCCCAAATTATTAGGGCATTAGCTATTGCAATTGACAAAGGTTTAAAAATTCCCTTGGTTTACAATACCAGTGCCTACGATTCAATTGAAGTTTTAAAATTACTTGATGGGATCATCGATATCTATATGCCAGATACGAAATATAGCGATGATAAAATTGCCTTAAAATATTCTAATGCTCCAAGATATTCTGAGATTATGGAAAAGGCAATCAAAGAAATGCATAAGCAAGTCGGAGATTTAACTCTGGATGGAAATAAAATAGCCATTCGGGGCTTGTTAATTAGACATTTAGTTTTTCCGAATAATTTAGCTGGTTCTGAAAAAATTTTTGAATTTTTAGCTAAAGAGATTGGGTCTGATACTTTTCTGAATATTATGGACCAATATCGCCCTTATTTTAAAGCTTTTGAATTTCCTGAGCTTTCTCGGAGAATCACAACTGAAGAATATCAGGAGGCGATTGCCCTGGCTAAAAAAGCCGGTTTAAAACGACTTTATCGTGAATAATCTAAAATGGTAAAACCGAAGATTGAAAATTTGATATCGCTACTTTTATTATTTGAGTTCTCGCTCTTAATTCTTTTGTTTTCCTTTTATGTTTCCGAAACTAATGCTGAGATTAATTTTCTTTATTTTCGAGCAATTACCGGACAGATATTCATTCAAAAAAGAAAAATTCAATCTAAACCCATAACTTTAATGTTTGTTGGAGATATTATGTTAGACAGAGGCGTAGAGTATATGATTGAAAAATATGGTAAAGGTGATTATAAATTCCCATTTTTAAAAATTAAAAATGATTTAGAAAAAGGTGACATTTTATTTGGGAATTTAGAAGGGCCAATTTCTGACAAGGGAGTAAAGGTTGGTAGTATCTATTCTTTTCGAGCAAATCCAAGAGCCATCGAGGGCTTAATCTATGCTGGTTTTGACATCCTTTCAGTTGCCAATAACCACATATTTGATTACGGAAGAGAAGCAATGGAAGATAATTTTTTAAGATTAAAGGAAGCCGGGATAGATTATGTTGGCGGTGGATTTAATGAAATAGGAGCTCGTTCTCCTATAATAAAAGAGGTCAACGGCACAAAAATCGCTTTTTTAGCCTACACTAATTTGGGCTCAGAATATTGGTCAGCTAAAGAAACTCGATCAGGAATTGCCTGGTTAGACGATGGGATTACAAAAGATATTAAAATGGCGAAAGAAAAAGCCAATATAGTGATAGTCTCAATACATTTTGGGGAGGAGTATCAATTTCAACCAAGTTTAGAGCAAAAACATTTTGCCCATCTTGCCATTGATTCTGGAGCTGATTTAGTAGTCGGCCACCATCCCCATATAGTCCAGGAAGTAGAAAAATACAAAACAGGCCTCATCGCCTATTCCTTAGGAAACTTTGTTTTTGATCAAGGATTCTCTAAAGAAACTATGCAAGGGCTTTTGTTGAAAGTCATTATTCGAAATGGTAAAATTGATGAAGTAATCCCAATTGAAATTAAAATTAACAAATTCTTCCAGCCAGAGGTCGTAGAAAGACTGGAAAAATAAAAATTATGAATGCTCAAAGTTTTCGATTTCTTAGAGGCGGACCAACCAATTGGGGATATGTTTTAATTTTAATTATTTTTACTATTCTTGCAGCTGTAGGAATTTTGGGTTATTCAAGATACATTTTCGAAGAAATAGCTTCTATTTCCCAATTACCTGAGATAGAAAGACTAAAAAAAGCTACTGTTAATGAACAAAAATTAGCGAAAGATACGGTCAGTGGATATGTAAATGCTATGATGAGCAGGAGTAGAGAGAATGTTCTTCCTTATCTTACCGGAGAAGTAAAAGAGCAAGTTCAAAAATGGCCTGCTTTTTTTGGTACTTCTAATCCTTATCTCGGAAGTTTTGAGATATTGAGCAGTATAAAACTAAATGCTACTAAGTTTAAATTTATAGTCCGAGAATATCAGGAATACACTGGAGAAGGAATAATAGGCTATAATGACGAAACTCTAATTGTAACAAGAGTTGAGGATAAATATTTTATTAGCTCTATAAAAACTGGTGGATATGTAGATATTAAAGAAACTTTGAAGTAATTTTTAGTGAGAAATTTCAAAAGCCCCGCGTCTAACGCGGGGCTTTTGAGTTAGATTTTTAAGCCGGGATCCGCTGAATTAAATTTCCTTCTACCTTGAATTTTCCTTCAATAAATTTCTCAATTACCCAGATGTTAGTTTTACAATGGTTTGTAATTTCAGAAACGAAGATTTCACTTTTGCCTTTAGCCAAGACTAAATAAGGTAAAATTTGATCAGCTAAATGTTTATCTAGGCAGGCCTGAGTTTTTTGTTCCTTTAATAATTCTAAAGCAGCCTCTTTTCCTACATCTTCAGCTCTTTTTCCTAACTTTCCTAAATTGTCAGTGCCAATTACTGTATTTTCAAATTCAGCAATTAGACAAATCTGGCTTCCCGGACATTGAGTTTTATAATACTCAACTTTTTCTTCAACTGCTAATTTTAACTTTCCTAAAACTTCTCTAACTCCAGCAATTTGTCTCTCAGTAACTTTCTTATTTCTCAAAAATTCTGAAGCTCCGGACATCACTGTGATTTTTTTAAGAGAACCTCTTTCTAAAAGATTGAGGCCCTTTAGTTTTGAGGGACGTATTTTCACCTCAACTTTTGCTCCTCCTTCTGGATAATAACCCTTCTTAATTACGTCCACGTCAACACAGCGAGAACACTTCTCGCTGTGGGTTTGGGTTGGGATCATTTTTTCTAGAACTTCCAGAAACACGTATTGGAAATGGTCAATAGTTGGAGAGAAAAAAGTATCAGTAGCTCCACCATTGAAAACAATCTTTATTAGCTCTGCTTGTCCTGAGCTTGTCGATGGAGAAGCAAAAAGACTGGGTAAAATTAAAGTTTGCAAAACCAAAGTAATACTTCCGGCAGTTTCAATTTTTATATGGAGATCCTTAGTTTTAATTTCTCCTGGCCAAAATTTAATTTCTTCTGAACCCAAAAAATCTCCTTCCAATCTTCCATTACAAAGTTTAGCTAAAGCCTGAATTCCCAAAAGATGCTGGAGTCTCAAACCAGGATTTGGTCTGCCTCGACGAATATTAAAGATGCGGCAAGGTTTTTTAGTTACTGCTGAAAGAGCGCAGGCTGTCCTTAAAATTTGACCGCCAGCTTCGCCAATTGATCCATCTACCTCAATCATATTTCTGAAGAGTATTTAAAATTAAATCAGTTATATCTATATTTGATTCTTTTTGATTTATTGTATTAGTTAGATAAAAGTGAGAATAGTTTTCTTTTATTCTTAAGATGCCTTTTCTTAACACTCCGTGAGTTACAAGGCAGATAATATTTTTTGCTTTAAGTTTTTTACAAACATCATATACTTTTAGAAGGGTCCCGCCCGTTTCAAGAAGATCATCGACCACCCCAATTATTCTTCCTTTTATTATTTTTTTAAATTTATTTGAAATCTCTAATTTGATAGTGCAAGAATTTTTTCGAATTTTATTAAAGCTGTTGATCTTATATCTTCTCCCACTAGCTCCGGTTGTTAAAAATAAAATATTCTTTCCAAAATTCTCTTTAGCTTTCTCAATTAAAATTGGTATAGCTGAAAGGCTAACTATTGGATATTTTTTAACCCATTTCCTTCTCAAAAAGTGGGCATCAACTGTATAAATTTTTTTAGCTTTATAATACCTTGTTAGTTTTTCAATTAAATTTTTGGCGGCATTAGTCTCTCCTTCTTCAAAAACTTCATCTTGTTTTCCGTAAGGAAAATAACTAAAAAAGACTTCCGGTTTTATTTTATAATCTTTTAAAATTTGCAATATTAGTTCTAATTCCACTAATCCCTCATTTGGTTTTGGCGCTCCAGAATGTAAAACTATGACTCTTTTTCCTTTTAATCTATTTGCTTTTAAGATTCTCATATAAACCTCTCCGTCCGGGAAATATCTTTTTCCATCTTTACTTAATTCGGCAAGAATGACTTTGGGAGCTTCTGTTTTTGCCAAGATGTTTTTTCTCAAATGTTCGACTTGAGAGGTTGGAATAATAAAAGTTCTCATATAAATCATTTTAAATGATAAAATATCTGAGAGATCGCTCCAAGAATAAAAATTACCATTAAGAAATAGATTAAAAATGAGGGAACTTTTAAGCTATATTCAGGTTCTCTGTCGCCAAGTTTTTTAACTTTAGTAAAAATTAATAAAATTACTATTCCCTCAATCATCCCCAAAATTGTACCAACAAAACCAATCACTCCGATAAAACTCCGCAAACCAATTAAAAATAAAATCAGGGGTAGGCCAGAAGAGATAAAAAAAGCTAAAACCTTTGGGAAGTGATAATCATAGACCAGGGTATTGCTAAAATAAAGGCAGATTATTAAAAAAGAGTCGGCCAAGGTTATCACTCCAAATAATGCTCCTAAAATAACAATTTTTTGACCCAAAAATGGAAC
>JAHCRH010000007.1 GCA_020148025.1 Patescibacteria group bacterium | reverse complement strand
CCCCCCTTTTTCTTATCAGCCCCCCCCTCTTGATTTACTCGGATCTGATAAAGAAGTTCCCCATTCTGGTGACGTTCGAATTGATTCAGCTATTATTAAAAAAACTTTAGAAAATTTTGATATTAAGGTAGAGATGTCTGGAATCAATATTGGTCCTACAGTTACCCAATATACACTGAAACCTGCCGCGGGAGTAAAGTTATCAAAAATTACTGCTCTTTCTAATAATCTGGCCCTAGCTTTGGCCTCTCATCCAATTCGAATTGAGGCTCCCATTCCGGGGAAATCTTTAGTGGGAATAGAAATTCCCAATAAAGTCAGGGCTAAGGTAAGATTAAGAAATTTAATTGAAAATCCAAATTTTCAGCAATCGGTATCAAATCTTACTTTTGTCTTAGGAAGAGATGTTTCGGGCTTTCCGGTTTTTGCTGACTTGGCAAAAATGCCTCATCTTTTAGTTGCCGGCTCAACCGGGACTGGTAAAACTATCTTTTTAAACAGCCTAATTTTAAGTCTCATTTATCGAAATTCTCCGAGAATTTTAAAATTTATTTTAGTTGACCCTAAAAGAGTTGAATTCCCAGTTTATAATGACCTTCCCCATCTTTTATCTCCAGTGATTTTAAATGTTAATAGAACAGTTAGTGTTTTGAAATGGTTAACTAAAGAAATGGAGAGAAGATTTGAAATTTTAGCTGAAGCCAGGGTCAGAAATGTTGCCGGCTTCAACGAAATGGCTTTTAAAACTAAAACCGAACCCTTACCATATATTATTTTGATTATTGATGAGTTAGCTGATTTGATGGCTGCTAAAGGAAAAGAGATTGAAGCAGGTATTGTCAGATTGGCCCAACTGGCCAGGGCAGTTGGTATTCATTTGGTAGTTGCCACCCAAAGACCATCAGTTGAGGTGATTACTGGTTTAATTAAGGCCAATATCACCTCTCGGATTACTTGTCAGGTGGCTTCACAGATTGATTCAAGAACAGTTTTAGATATGGCCGGAGCAGAAAAACTCTTAGGTTTAGGCGATATGCTTTTTGTTTCGGCTGAAATACTGAAACCTAAGAGAATCCAGGGAGCCTATGTTTCCGAAAAAGAAGTGAAAAAGATAACCAACTGGATAAGGTCAAAAAGTCTGCTAGAAACAATCGAAGATAAATTAGCTGAAGATTTAGAAAAGGATTTAACTCTTCAACCTGAAGAAAAATTAGAGCTTCTAAAAATTGAAGAGGATCCCTTATATGAAGAGGCAAAAAAAGTGGTGATTGGGGCCAGAAAGGCTTCAGCCTCTCTTCTACAGAGAAGATTAAGAGTTGGTTATGCCAGGGCGGCAAGGCTTATAGATATGTTAGAAGAAAGAGGAATAGTTGGGCCTTTAAATGGAGCCAAGCCAAGGGAAGTTTATATTGAAAATCTGGATATTTGATAAATTTTGTTTTTAATGCTATTTTTAAAAAATGCCAAGAAAACCTAAAGACTACAACCCACCCACCCATCCTCCCAAGCGAAGCTCGGGCCCTTCAAAAATTAAAAAAAAGGATTTAGAAGAAGCAATAACCGAAATTAAACAACGTTTTGGCGAAGGGTCAATTATGAAATTGAAAGAAACTCGTCCGGTTGATGTTGACGTAATTCCTACCGGTTCAATTTCTTTAGATTCGGCTCTTGGAGTAGGGGGAATACCTCGGGGTAGAGTGATTGAGATTTTCGGACCCGAGGGTGGGGGAAAAACAACATTGGCGCTTCATATTTTAGCTGAAGTCCAAAAGAGAGGAGGGGTAGCTGCCTTTATTGATGCCGAGCATGCTTTAGATCCTGATTGGGCAAAAAGAATTGGAGTAAACGTTGACGATCTTTTGATTTCCCAACCCGATTCTGGAGAACAGGCATTGGAGATCGTTGAGACTTTAGTTAGATCAGGCCAGATTGATGTCATGGTTATTGACTCAGTAGCTGCTTTAACTCCCAGAGCTGAAATTGAAGGTGAGATGGGAGAATTTCAGATTGGTCTCCAGGCTAGGCTTATGTCGCAAGCGCTCCGCAAGCTTTCTGGAATTGTTTCTAAAACTAAAACCTCGGTTATCTTTTTAAATCAGACCAGGATGAAAATTGGTATTCGTTTTGGAAATCCTGAGACCACTCCCGGAGGTTTGGCTTTAAAATTTTATTCTTCAGTGAGAATTGCTTTAAGAAGAATTGCTCAGATAAAACACGGTGAGGAAATTATTGCCAGCCGAATAAAGGCCAAAATTGTCAAGAATAAAGTGGCCGCTCCCTTTAAAACAGCTGAATTTGATATTTATTATAATGAAGGAATTTCTTATGTGGCCGATATTTTAAATACTGGAATTAAATTAGAAATTATTAAGAAAGCCGGAAGCTGGTTGAGATACGAGAATATAAAATTAGGACAGGGCTTTGAGGCTGGTAAAAAATTTTTGAAAGAGAATCCAAAAGTACTGGAGAAAATAAAAGAAGCGATAATAGAAGTAAGTGGAGAGTAGAGGGTTGAGAGTAGAAAGTGGTTGAAAATTAAAAACAGCTTTCAGCTGTTTTTTTATATTCTACCTACTACCTACCACCTACAACTCTCTACTTACTCGTATAAGACAGTAATCCCAAAGATCTTGCCCTCTTAATTGCTTTGGCTAATTTTCTTTGATGCTTAGAGCAAATCCCGGTTCTTTTTTTTGCCTTAATTTTTCCTAATCCGGAAATAAACCTTCGTAAAAGTTCAGTATTTTTAAAATCAATTTCTTTTATTCCCTTTTTACAAAAATAACAATCCACTTGTACTTTGTGCAACTTTAAACTATAAACTATGAACTATAAACAACATTCCGTCTAAAGTTTAAAGTCTAAAGTTTAAGGTCAGTTAAAAAGGTATTTGCGAAACATCAATCTCTTCTTCTCCTTCTTCAATAATGGGGATTTCTTCTTTGTTTGGAGGTTTCTTGCCAGTTTCTTCTTCGCCTTCGGCGGGAATAATTTTCCCAGCCGCTTTTGGTCCCAGTTGCATTCTTTGGGCAACAATTTCACTTCGAAATCTTTTATTTCCTGAAGAATCTTGCCATGATCTGTTCTGAATCCTTCCTTCAATTAAAACCAGAGACCCCTTAGTTAAAAATTGGTGGGCAATTTCAGCTAACCTCTGCCATAGAACTATATTATGATATTCAGTTTTTTCTTGCCTCTGTCCGGTTTTTCGGTCAGTCCAGATCCGGTTAGTGGCTAAGCGAAAACTACAGACATTCTGCCCACCGGGGGTAGATCTTATTTCAGGATCAGCTACTAAGCGCCCAATTAAAATTGCTTTATTTAAGTACATATTTTATAGAATTAAATTTCGCCTAAAATCTCTTCAAGTTTCTCTTCAATCTTTTCTAATTCCACCTTTTTTTCTTTTTTAAACTTTTTAATTTTTATTTCAGGTGTGATTCTTGGGATCTCAATTTTTTTGGATATCCTCTTTGCCAAAATTAGATAACGGAGAATTGAGGATTCCCGTTTTAGTTTCTTTTCCAAATTTTCCAATTTTTCAGGTTCAAAATGAAAATCTAAGGTAGCTAAGTGGCCTCTTTCTCTTTCTTTAATCGGATATTCCAACTTTCTTTCAATTGGATTTTTAGATTTTTCCAATCTTCCCCCATCTTCTTTGATAAAGGAATTTATTTTCTCCTGAAAAACTCTTAGTTCCTCTTCTGAAAGATCTGGCGAGATTAGATAGGTTAATTCGTAAAACTTCATATTTAGATTTTAAATTCAATTACATCTCCATTTTGAACCAAATAGTCCCTTCCAACTGTCTTTACCAGGCCGAGCTCTTTGCTTCTTTTCAAGGAACCGGCTTTTATCAATTCCTGCCAATTAATTACTTCTGCCCGAATAAATTTTTCTTCAAAGTCAGAATGGACTTTCCCTCCGGACTCTGGAGCACTCGCTCCTCTTACAATTGTCCAGGCTCGAGTTTCTCTTCCGGTGATGGTGAAAAAGGTAATCAAGTCTAAAATATTATAGCAAGCCAAAATTAGTTGGTCAAGAGAAGATTCAAGATTTAGCTCTTTTGTTTCACTGATTGAGAGTTCAGAGATTTCTTCTTCTAATTTAAGATTGAGCATTAGATATCGAGAATCAACCTTCGATTTTAATTCCTCATCAATTTCTAATTCCTGGGGCTTGTTGATATTAAATAGATAGATTATTGGTTTTTGGCTAAGAAATTGAAATTCTTTAATTAAAAGACCCTCAGTTTCAGAAAGCGGGAAATCAGAAATCCCCTTTCCTCTTGCGAGGTTCTCTTTAATTTCTTTTAAAAGATCCAATTTCCTAATTTTCTCTTTATCTCTCAAATTTTTCTCTTTTTCTAATTTGACTAGTGCTTTCTCAACTGTCTCCAAATCTTTCATTAAAAGCTCAATTTCAACGATTTCCAGATCTCTTTTAGGGTTGACCCCCTTTTCTAAATGTTCAACTTTCTCGTTTTCAAAAACCCGGATCACTTCAACAATGGCATCACAATTTCTAATCTGGGCTAAAAATTGATTTCCTAGCCCCTCGCCTTTGTGGGCTCCCCTTACTAAACCGGCGATATCAACAAATTCAATTGTCGTGGGAGTAATTTTTTCAGGTTTAATAACTTTGGTAATTTCCTCCAATCTTTCATCGGGAACGAAAACTTTACCGATATTAGGATTGATGGTAGTAAATGGATAGGGAGCGATTTCAACATTCTTTTTAGTCAAAGCTTTAAATAAAGTTGATTTGCCAACATTGGGTAAACCAACAATCCCTACTGAAAAGCTCATAAGCTTATGATATAATGAATTAATATGAAAATCAATCCAAATATTTTTAGGGCTTATGATATTCGAGGGATTTATTCCGGCAGAAAAACACCCCTTTATTAGAAGTATTAATATTTAAAATTATGATGATTGCTAAACAAAAAAATCAAGACCTGATTGAGTCTTTTTCTGGAATTAGAGGAATTTATGGACGAAGTATCAATGAGGAATTCGCTTATAAATATGCTTGGAATTACTGCCAATTATTCAGAGATAAAATATCAAGTCTAGTAATTGGTGGCGATAGCAGGAGTTCAACACCGGCTCTTAAAAAAGCAATGATTAAGGCTTTTAAAGACTGGGGAACAAAAAAAATTATAGACATTGGGATTGTACCAATTCAAACCTCCGAATATGGAGTTTTAAGATTTAAAGCCTCCGGAGGTGTTTATATTTCTGCTTCTCACAATGAGCCAGAATATAACGGCTGGAAATTTTTAAAAGAAGACGGTGCTTTGTTATATCAAAATCAGGCTGACCAATTAATAAAGAGAGCCCATAAGGCTTGGAAGCGGGAACAAAAGGTAACAGAGTCAAAGACAGAAGTAATCAATAAAAACAATGAAGCTATTGATAAGTACATACGTTATGTTTTAGGAAAAATTGGGAGAAGAGGAATAAATAAAATTAAAAAATCTAAATTTAAAATTCTGGTTGATCCCAATGGTGGGGCAGCTATTGTAGTTTTGGAAAAGCTTTTAAGGGGATTAGGTGTTCAGGCTACGATTGTGAATAACAGATTGGGTCAATTCGGTCGATTGATTGAACCAAACGCTGAATCTCTGCTTGATTTAAGTAAACATATCGATAAGGATAAATTTGAATTCGGTTGCGGTTTTGATAGCGATGCTGACAGAGTTGAATTTGTGATACCGTCTAATTCTAAATTTGCTAGAGAAATGGGTCAAGTAGTTCCAGGACAATACGTATTAACTTTGGCTTGCGATGCTTGTCTTACAGACACTAAAAATCAGGTGGTAGGTACTAATGATTGTACGTCATATTTACTTCAAGATGTTATAAAGAGATATGAAGCAAGAATGGAGGAGGCGGAAGTTGGAGAGATGACCGTGGTTAAGGAAATGGAAAAACAAAAAAGTATTATTGGAGGCGAAGGTTCTTGTGGCGGTGTAATTATTCCTCCAATAAAATGCCGGGATGGCATTATGACCGTAGCTATGATTCTCAAAATGATTGCAGAAAGAAGAAAGTCTTTAGTTGATATCTTAGAGAGTTATCCTAGATATTATTCACAAAGAAAAAAAATAAATTGTTTGCCATCTAAAGCCATTGAGATTAAAAACAAACTAGAAAATTACTTTAAAAATAAAGGTTACAAGATAAAAAAAACAGGTGGTGCCACCGGCGGACTTAAAGCATTAATTGATAAAAACTCTTATATTTGGTTTCGGCAATCAAAGACAGAACCCATAACCTTTCGAATAATTGCCGACGGCGATGGTTATAAAAAGGTAGAAAGAATGCTCCGAGAGGGTGTAAAGTTATTTAATAAATTTAAAAGAGAGTTCTGTTAATTAGAATTTTTGAAAAACCAGATAAAGTAAAACAAAAAAAGGAGAGTTAGAGAAAATTTTTTCTCCCTCTCCATTTTGGGTAATTTAGCTATGTTGCTGCTTCAATTCTTATCCTGGTGCTGGTAGGTCCAAAGAACGTCGTTTCCAACGCGGATAACCTCTCTCTGTCATCATTTTATCATACCTATAATAGGCGTGAGCTATCATCGTGATCCACAATGGAAGCGTTAAGAACGCCAAGAAAGCTGAGTACAGATTACTCTTTGTTATCCATGCCTGGGCACACATTACAGTTACAGCCGCTGACATTATCCCTACAAATCCTTCTAGGTAGGCACTCTGTAAGGAATGGAATAGGATGTGTCGCAATTCTTGCGACAATTCTTGCGGCAATTCTTTCAGACCATCTTTACACCATTTCCAAAATCTCATCTTTTTCACCTCTCTTATTTTTTTACACCTATCATCGAATTGTCAAGGTGCTATTATCTATATCATAGCAAACTAAATTGTCCTTGTCAATTTTGTACTTAGATGAGTATATAAGAAACTTCATAATCAACTTCTTAAATTTGTAAGATGAAAGAGATAAATCCAAATATTTTTAGAACTTATGATATTCGGGGAGTTTATCCTGATGAGCTAAATAAAAAAGTGGTAGCTAAAATTGCTACAGCTTACGCTAATTTATATTCGAAATCGCAAAAAATAGTTGTAGCTAGGGACTCTCGTTTGAGCTCCCCTCCTTTACATAAGGCGATAACCGAGGCTTTAGTGAAAGCTGGTAAAGAAGTCGTTGATATTGGGATTGCACCCGACCCTTTATTTTATTTCTCGATTTTCAGATACCAGTTTGATGGTGGAATAATGATTAGTGGTTCCCATAGGCCCAAAGAATACAATGGTCTTACTCTTACCATTCGAAAACCTAATAAAGGAATTTCAGAAGATATAATTGGAGAAGATTTAGAAGAGATTAAAGAGCAAGTTTTGAAAGGGGAGAAAATTATCCCACGAACAGTTTTCGGGCAGAAAGGAAAAATAACAACTCTTGATCCTACCGAAGATTACATTAGTTTTGTCACGGCTCGTATTAATTTAAACCAACCATTAAAAATTATTATTGACTCGGGTAATGGGGCCTGCGGATTCTTACCGGAAAAAACTTTCAAAAGGCTTGGCTGCCAAGTAGAAACTCTTTACGGAAATTTTGATGCCAATTTCCCTCATCATTTACCTAATCCTTATGATGAAAAAAATCTTTTGGATATAAAGAAAAAAGTTCTAGAAACAAAAGCTGATTTAGGTTTTGCTTTTGACGCTGATGGTGATAGAGTTGCTCCAATCGATAATCAAGGCCGTAGAGTCTCTGGTGATTTTTGTCTTTTAATGTTAGCTCGACAGGTTCTTCAAAAGAAAAAAGGACCAATTGTTCACTGTATGAGAGTGTCTAAAGCTTTTTTAGATGAGATGAAAAAAAATGGAGTAAAGACTTATTTTTCCGTCTCTCATCATAATGCAGTGATTGATAAAATCATCGAGAAAAGAGCTGTTTTCGGAGGAGAGGTTACTTACCACTTTCTATTCCCCCTTGATTATTTAGGCGACGATGCCATTTTTTCTTCTTTGAAATTAGCTGAAGTCGCTTCTGGAGCAAGAGATTTCGCTAGCTATATTGATAGTTTACCCCGTTATCATATTAGTCCAGAGGTATTTATTGATTCAACTGACGAGGAAAAGTTTAAAATTATTGAGAATTTACAAGAATATTTGAGAGAAAGAAATTTTGATTTCATTGACATCGATGGTGCAAGAATTAATTTTCCCCATGGTTGGGCTTTAGCCCGAGTCTCAAATACTTCCCCTCTTATTAAATGTCGTTTTGAAGGAGATACTAAAGAACGTTTAATAGAGATTGAACGGAAGACTTTAGGAGTCTTTAAAGAAGCGGGAATTCTGGTAACAAAAAAGACCTATTTAGAATTAGGCCTCGAAGAATAAGCTCCTTAATTTTGCCCAAATGGACCTGAAGTCAAATCAGGCCCATTTTTTTTCTGACCTCTTGCATCGTTGACTGAGCAATTATCCTTGCCCTCCTTGCACCTTTTTGCAAAATTTCTTTAATATAGACTTCTCTTGAGAGAAGTTCTTTTCTTTTCCTCCGGAAAGGTTCCAGAGAGTTTATCAAAAGCTTAACGAGTGATTTTTTAAATCTTTCATACCCTTTGCCTTTAAATTCTTTTTCTAATTCTTTGATAGATTTACCACTAAACAGACTGAAAATTGTTAAAAGATTGGAAATCCCCGGTTTTTTTGTAGGATTATATTTTATTTCTTTTCCTGGATCAGTGACAGCAGCCATTATTTTTTTTCTGATTTCGGTGGGTTTGGCAAACAATTCGATATATTCCTTAGGATCATCAGTTTTTGACATTTTTTTTCTTGGATCCTGTAAAGACATGATTCTCGCTCCCATTTTTGGAAGTAAGACTTTGGCTTCTTTGAAAACTTTGCCAAATTTTCTATTGAAGCGCCGAGCGATTTCTCTAGTTAATTCCACGTGTTGCTGTTGATCTTTTCCTACCGGAACTAAATCGGTTTGGTAAAGTAAAATGTCAGCCGCCATTAATAAAGGATAATTCAAGAGACTGGCGTTAATGTATTCGGGATGCTTTCTAATTTTTTCTTTGAATTGAGTCATTCTTTTTAGTTCTCCCAAGGAGGTTATCGTTCCTAACAGCCAAGCTAACTCGGCGTGCTCTTTAACATCGGATTGGACAAACAATATGCATTTTGTAGGATCTAACCCAGCTGCTAAATAGACAATGGCTGTTTCGGTAATATTTTTTTCCAAATCTTTCGGTTTGTAAGGAGTAGTCAAGGCATGCAAATCAACAATACAAAAAATACACTCATTCTTTTCTTGGAGTGAAATCCAATTTTTTATGGCTCCCAAATAATTTCCGATATGAATTTCGCCAGTTGGCCTGATACCACTAAATATCCTCATACTTCAATAAGCACTGGAAGAATTATTGGACGTCTTTGCGTTTTTGTATATAAGAATTGACCGATCTTATTTCTTATCTCATCTTTGACATAGGTCCAATTAACTGCTCTTCCTGAACCCGCAGCCCTATTAACAATGTTGATTACTTTTTTTCTGGTATCTTTCAGTAATTCTTTTGATTCTCTGAGATAAACAAACCCTCTTGATATTATATCAGGGGAACCTTTTACTTTACCAGTCTTACGATCGATTACAGCAACAATAACAAACATTCCATCTCGAGCCAGCATATGGCGATCTCTTAAGACTACCTCGCCGACATCACCGATACCCAAACCATCGACCATAACATAACTTGAAGGAACCTTTCTTTTTTCAATAAAAATTTTTTTCTGACCCAAATTAATAACCT
Organism: Patescibacteria group bacterium; assembly: GCA_020148025.1. Taxonomy (GTDB): domain Bacteria; phylum Patescibacteriota; class Minisyncoccia; order Minisyncoccales; family JAHCRE01; genus JAHCRF01. The sequence continues at coordinate 24,018 of JAHCRH010000007.1, read as the reverse complement.
GGCCATTCTCAGCCACAACTACATTTTTTTCTAACACCCCTAATTTTTTAGCAAGATTCCCATGGGAAACTAACATTGAATATTGTCCATGAATTGGCAAAAAGAATTCTGGTTTCATAATTTTTATCATTTCTTTTAGTTCCTCTTTTTGGGCATGGCCTCCGGCGTGAATATCCATCATTTTGTAGTGGAAAACTTTTGCTTTCTGCCTCAAAATATCATCTTTTAAAATTTGGACCGTTCTTTCATTTCCGGGGACAACCGAAGAAGAAAGAATAACCGCATCCCCTCTTTTAAAACGAATAAAGGGATGCTCTCTATTGGCAATTCTCATTAAGATGGCTGATCCCTCTCCTTGGGCACCGGTGCACAAAATAGTTATTCTTGAATCAGGATAATTTCCAATCTCTTTAGCTTTAATAATTCTTCCCTTTTTTAATTTGATATAGCCTAAAGTCTTTGATATTTTGACATTAGTTCTCATTGAGTAACCTTCAATGATTACCCTTCTTCCATATTTTTCCGATAAACTAATAATCTGCTGAATTCTATTTATTAAAGAAGAGAAAGTGGCAGCAATAATTCTTCCTCTTACGTCTTTAAAAATTTCCTCTAAATTTTGCAAAATTTCTTTTTCAGAGAGAGAATGACCAATTTCTTCAGCTCCTGTAGAATCTGACATTAAAAGTAAGACTTTTCTTTTGGAAAAATTTCGAAGCTTTTGGAAATTGGTTGGCAAATCATTTATTGGAGTAGGGTCAAACTTAAAATCAGAGGTATGTAAAATGTTGCCTATTGGCGTCTCGATAAAAAGCCCCAGATTATCAGGGATGTTGTGATTAATTCTGAAAAACTCAATTTTAAAGGGCCCTAACTGAATTTTTGAGCCACCTTTGACTTTATTAATTTCTAATTTCGGCAGGTTCGGAAAATCTCCCTGTCTTTTTAGAATGATACCCCGAGTTAAGGGAGAGGCAAACATTTTGGGATTTTTCAATTTCTCAATCAGATAAGGAATGGCTCCAATATGGTCATAGTGACCATGGGTAAAGACTATGCCTAAAATATCTTTTTCCCTGCCTTTAAGGTAGTTGACATTGGGAACGATATAATCTATCCCTGGCATACCTTCTTCGGGTAATCTAAATCCCACGTCAATAATTAAAATCTTCTTTTCATACTCAAGAAGCATCATATTTCGGCCAACTTCACCTAAGCCCCCCAAGGGAATAATCCGTAAGTTTTTTGGTTTCATAGTGCGGGCAGGAGGACTTGCACCCCCACGGGTTTTCGCCCATAGCATCCTGAATGCTACGCGTCTTCTAAATTCCGCCATGCCCGCCTTTCAAAAAATCTAAATTTTTTGGCATCGATTTTAAAGGTTTTCCAAAACGAAGTTTAGGAACTTTAGCATAATTTTTATTTTTGGTCCATCCCGATTGGGTGAAAAAATAGCAAGTGCCTTTCATTTTTTCTATATTCTCATAAATGTTTTTGGTTTTTTCTGAAACCCAGTTTCCGGTTTTTAGCACCTTTTTAGAGGAGTTGATAGTGATTACTGCATAATCCGGGGGCACAATAACCCAATCTCCTGGTTTAGCTTTTGTTGCTATGACATCTTCAACAATTTCGCCTTGAGCTTTTTGCATTAAAAAAATTGCTTCTCCCTCTAAAACAGTATAGAGTTCTTGATAACCTTCTGAATTACGATTGCCTTTAGTTCTGACAAATTCTTTTCCTAACATTCTCGCAGGGATGACAGTAATATCATATCTTAAATCACCCTTTTTTTTGATACCCCGATACATATAGTAAAGTTCCAAATTAGGAGCTGTTTTTGCCCACCCTTTATCGTATAAGACATCTTTCATCTCGTCTAAAAAGCGGATTTGAGGTTTTTTCATCTATCAATCTAGATAAAAATGTTTAAATGTTAATATGTTTAAATGTCAAAATGAAGCTATTTCCAGACCCTTTGGGTTTTGATATACCAATTTGTAATTCCGGAGAATCTTTTGGAAGGATCAATAATTATCTTTGTGTTAATTCCTTTAACTTCTTTAGAAACAAAATAATTATAATTTGGATTATAGAGAAAAACTACCGGAGCATCAGCAATTAAAATATTCTGGAATTCTTCATAAATTTTAGACCTTTCTTTAGAATCTTGAATTTTTCTTCCTTCCTCAAGTAATTTATCAACAATTTTATTTTCGTATAAAGCCAGATTTAATCCTGGATCTTTTTTTTGAGAGGAATGCCAGAAAGGGAAAGGGTCAGGAATTGAACCTAAAACTTGGCCAAATAAAAAACTTTGGTAATCTCTTGGCTTGATGATTTCTCTTTCCAGGGTTGAATTCTCAGAAGCTTTAATTTTAATTTCAATTTCAACTCCCAAAGCTTGCCATTGTTCTTTTAAAAGGTTAGCAATTTCGATTAAAAACGCTTGGTCCACTGTAACTAAAGAAAATGAGAGGGGTAAGATTTCGACCGGTTTCTCAAAACATATTTCATTTAATTTAGTCCGGGTGGTTCTGCTCACTAGGCCCGTTCCCTTTTTAAATCCCCATGGTTCTAAAATTTCTTTTGCATATTCTTCCTGAAATCTGATTACTGCCTTTTTTGTTAAATTTCCAAAGAAGCCCGTAACTTTGCCTTCAGGATAAATTTCGGGATCTTTGGCTAAGCATTTTTGGAGTTCTTCAACTTCTTTTCCTTGCGAACCTGACTTCAGATCACTTTTGAACTGAAATTCGACCTCTTTTTTGATAATTTTCTCCCTTTGACCCGTTGTATTTTCTTTAAAGCCAGCCTCATCTAAAATTTCCTTGGCTTTCTCTAAATTAAATTGATAAGTTTTAATAGGAGCTGAAAAGCCATAAATGGCTGGCAAAATTGGAGAATCAACAACTTCCCCCTGGTTAGTCAGAACTTTTTCTAAAATTTCCTTTTTGTTAGTTCCGTAATTTAAAGCCTCTCTAACTTCTTTTTCTGCCAAAACCTTGGATTTTTCCGGATTAAAAAATAGAGCAAAGTATCTTGGTAAAGAAAGAGGGAGATTTAAAAACTCATTTTCTTGCAAAAGTTTATAATATTTTGGGTCAAGGATTGAAAGACCCTGGATTTCTTTTTTTCGAAAAGCCTCAATTAAATCTTCTTCTTTCTCAAAAAATTTAAAGGAAATTTGAGAAATATTTGGTCTTTTTTCGAAATAATTAAGATTAGCGATTAGGGTTAAAGAAGCAGGTGAACCCAATCTATTTCTTTTCAGCTCTTTAAATTGATAAGGGCCCGACCCAATAGGTTCGAGATTATAAGTAGCCAGGGGAAAATTTTGGGGAGAGATATCTTCCCAAATATGCTTTGGTAAGATCTTTAAGGTTAGATTTTCTAGAAAAGGGGAATACGGACTCTTTAATTTAAAACGGATTCCTAAATCAGAGATTTTTTCAACTTCAATTTCTAACCAATTTATTCGAAGAGGGCTTTTATATTCAGGTTCTTGAATTATCTTTATAGTAAAAATTACATCATCAGCCGTAAGTCTTTCCTTGTCATGCCAGAATATATTTTCTTTTAAATAACACTCATAAATCTTTCCTTCTTGTTTAATTTTACACTCTGCCAGATCAGGAACAATTCCTCCCCCTTCATTATATTTCATTAATCCAGAAAACAAGAGTTCTGTTAGATCTCGATCAATATCATTAAGGGGAGCATAGATAGGGTTGATGAATCGTGGAAAACCTGTTACTCCTTCAATATAAATTCCTCCTAGGGCGGGTTTAATTTCCGTATTTTTAAAATAAAAATTGGCAGACAGGAAAATAAAAGAACCCAAAGCTAAAAACAAAAAAATGAAAAATAAAGTTTTCTCTTTTTTGTTTAAAATCTTTAAAAATTGCCTCCACTGGTTTTTGGAAGGCCATTTTTTAATTCTCAAATCAAAAAGAGACATTGTAAAAATTAAGAAAGCAAATTGAAAATAGCTAAAAGAATAAAAAGAATTCCAAAAATTATTGTTGCCCAAAAAACTTTTTTCTCCATTCCCCGCCTGGTAGCATAAAAACCGCTGGTTTCGCCAAAAATTGAACTTAAAGCTCTTCCTCTTTGTTGCAAAAGAATGAACAAAATTAAAAAGATAGCAACAACAATTTGAGCGAAAGGTAAAAATGTTTTCATTGAGATTTTATTCGACTGGAGGTCTCCCGACCGTAGGTCATTTTTTAGGGACAAAGAGAGGAAAGATAAGATTCAATCCCCAAATAATAATGCTAGTTAGAAAAAGAGGCAAAATCCCTGAAATTTTAAGTTGTGGAAAGACAAAAGTAACAGCCCAGACCATTCCCATATTTATTACTAAGCCAAAAAGACCAAAAGTCAAAATCCTCAAGGGGAGAGTGACTATTTTCAAAATTGGTTTAATAAAAAAGTTAATTAGACCTAAAACTAGGCCAGTTAAAATTAAAATTTGCCAAGAATCGGCAAATTCCACCTCAGGTATAAACCGAATCGCCAACCAGATTCCCAAGATCCCAGCAATAATTTGGAGAATTAAACGCCTCACAATATTGAAGATAGCAAATATTTAATCCCTAGTCAACATTTTTTCCTTCCTTAATTTTCTATGATAAGAAATCGCAAATCGGTGAGCTTCGTCACGCAATTGTAAGATCAAATTAAAAATTTCTCTAGGAAGACTTTTCAATAAGATAGGCTTTTTCCTATTCTCGAGATAAAGTTCATTTTTCTTTTTGGCAATTGCCACAACCTCAACATGTTTAACTTCCGATGTTAAACAGCTAAGAGCTGCATTTAATTGAGCTTTCCCCCCATCAATTAGGATTAAATCCGGCTTACCCCATTCGGAATGTTTAAATCTTCGAATTAAACATTCTTTTAACATGGCCACATCGTCTGACTTACCTGAAATTTTGATTTTGAATTTTCGATAAAATTCCTTAGCTACCAGGCCTCTAATAAATGTTATCATTGAACCAGTAGCTAACTTTCCAGAAATATTTGAAACATCATAGGCCTCAATTCTTTTTATTTTCTTTTTAGTTTTTAAGATTTTTTTTAATCCTTTTTCAATCTCTGAATATTTAATTTCTGCCTTTTGAACTTCAAAAATTTTTGCATTATTGAGAATCTTTTCCAAAGCAAAAATTTTATCCCTGATTTTAGCTGCTCTTTCAAATTCTTGCAAATTAGACAAGCCCTTCACTTCTTTTTTTAAATTTCTTAAAACCTGAATTCTTTTTCCTTGGAGAATTTTGAGGAGATTTTTGGCATTTTTTTGACATTCCCTCTTAATTTTTTCTCTTAGTCCAGGAATTTGAGAACTAAGTTTTGCTTGCCCCGTAGGAAGCCGAAGGCTTTCCTTCGGGGATTCCAACAAGCAAGGAGCTGGACAACGATCTAACTGATACCAGAGACAGGGTCTTTTGGGTAAGGTTTTGCCCACTGTTCCCACACAGCAAGTTCTATAAGGAAAAATTTTTCTTAAAATTCTTAGAGTTTGCTTCAAAGCCCTACCATCAACGAAAGGACCAACGAATTCAGGGTTTAGTGTGTAGGGTTTAGGGTATAGTTTTTTAGGTTGATGTGTTATGAAAACCAGGGGGAAATCTTCCCCGCCTGCCAAAGCCTGAGGCTTAGGCCGATGGCGGGCAGGTTTTGTTATTCCAACATAGAAATAATTTTTATCATCTCGCCAGACAACATTATATTTTGGTTGGCATTTTTTGATTAAATTTGCTTCCAGGATTAAAGCCTCAATTTCAGAATCGGTTTCAATAAAACCTATTTTTCTAACCTTATCTAAAAAAATACTTTCTTTGAATTCTGGTCGCTGGAAGTGATTTTTTACTCTATCTTGGATATTTGCCGCCTTGCCAACATATAAAATTTTCTTTTCCTTGAAGCAATAAACCCCTGGCTTTTTAGGAAGTTTTTTAATCCCCACCTTTTTTAAAAATCTAAACTTTTTCATGTCCAATAATCCGATTTTAACTTGAAATTGATAATTTTTCAATTAGATTTGTTAGATAGATGGCTTGTTGAAATTCTTTGAAATTTTGGGTATAATAACCTTTATGGAAAACAAAGTCATTAAGATTCGTGGAGCTAAGGTTCACAACCTAAAGAATATTAATGTTGACATACCAAAGAACAAACTGGTAGTCATTACTGGAATTTCAGGTTCAGGCAAGAGTTCTTTGGCTTTTGACACTCTTTATGCTGAAGGCCAAAGAAGATATGTTGAGAGTTTATCAGCTTATGCCCGACAATTTTTAGGAGTGATGGATAAACCAGAAGTTGATAAAATTGAAGGAATATCTCCTGCCATCTCAATTGATCAAAGAAAAGCAGCTCATAATCCTCGTTCTACTGTTGGAACAATTACGGAGATATACGACTACCTCCGCCTTTTATTTGCCCGAATAGGCAAACCCCATTGTCCAAAATGTAAAAAATCAGTTAGCCGTCAGACCATTGATCAAATAGTTGAACAAATTCTGGAATTGCCTGCCTCGACTCGCTGTCTTCGCCGAGGCGGGCCGAAAAGAACTGAGATTTTGATTTTGGGTCCAGTTGTTAGGGGTCGAAAGGGAGAGCACCGGGGCTTAATAGAGGAAATCCAGAGGTCGGGATTTATCCGGATAAGAGTTGATGGAATTTTACACCGGATTGAAGGAGCTCTGGAGCTGAAATTAGATCGAAAGAAAAAACACAATATTGAGGTGGTTGTTGATAGATTAATAATCGATAAAGATTTGGATAGATCGAGATTAGTTGATTCTTTAGAAACAGCATTAAAATTAGGAAAAGGAGTTGTTATCGCAAGTTTAAAGCATGCCCCGAACCGAAACAGACTTTCTGGTGCGGGGTCAAAAGTCTCGCCTTCGCCAAGGCTTCGGCGGGCAAGCAAAAGTCAAAAGTCAAAAGACATAATATTCAGTGAGCACTTTGCCTGCGAGGAATGTGGAATTTCCCTTCCAGAATTGGAGCCTCGACTTTTTTCGTTTAATTCTCCTTACGGAGCTTGCCCAGCCTGCCAGGGACTTGGAGAAAAACTGGAAGTTGCCCAATCTCTTGTCATTCCCAATCCAAATTTATCAATAGCTGAGGGGGCAATTCGGCCCTGGATGAGAGCTTCCCATAAATTAGGAAGACAAAGTTATTTTTGGTGGCAACTTTCTGAGTTATCTGAGCAATATATTTTTTCTTTAGATGTTCCGATTAAAGAACTTTCTCAAAAAAATATTAACTTAATCCTCTATGGAGAAAAGCCCCCAATACCTAACTCTAAACACCTAACATCTAACATCCAACATCTAATATCTAAATATGAGGGGGTTATTCCTTATCTCCAAAGAAGATATCAAGAGACTGATTCAGAATATACCCGCAAGGAAATTGAGCAATATATGATAAAAAAGAAGTGTGAAGACTGCCAGGGAAGAAGGTTAAAACCTGAAGCCTTAGCAGTGACTGTGGCCAAAAAATCAATAAATGAAATCGTTAAAACTTCAATAGGAAAAATAAAAAAACTTTTCGAAAAATTACTATACCCTAAACCCTATACCCTAAACCCCAATGAGCGCGGGATTGCCCAACCAATTGTTAAGGAAATTATTAAAAGACTCCAATTTCTAATTGATGTTGGTTTGGATTATTTAACTTTAAATCGAAAGGCTGAAACTTTATCGGCTGGAGAAGAGCAGAGAATAAGATTGGCTACTCAGTTAGGTTCTCAATTAACTGGAGTTTTGTACATTTTAGACGAACCTTCAATTGGCCTTCATCTTAGAGATCAAGAAAGGTTGATTGGAGCCTTGAAAAAATTGAGAGATTTGGGAAACACAGTAATTTTGTGTGAGCATGACCCCCAAACAATTTTTGCTGCAGATTGGGTAATCGATATTGGGCCAGGAGCAGGAAAACATGGTGGTAAAATCATATTTGAAGGAACACCAAAACAATTGTTGAAAGCTAAAACCCTTACTGGAGATTATTTGTCAGGGAGAAAAAAAGTTGAGATTAAAGCGACAAGCGACAAGCGACCTGCCTCGCCGGCCCGCTCCGCCGGAGCTTCAGCGAGGCGAGCAGGCGGGCAAGCAACAGAGAATAATCATTTAATAATTAAAAAAGCAGCCGAGCACAACCTTAAAAACATTGATGTTAAAATTCCTTTAGGGAAATTCGTTTGTATTACTGGGGTTTCGGGATCAGGCAAGAGTTCTCTAATGAATGATATTTTAGCCAAGGCCCTGATGAGAAAATTTTATAAAGCTAAAGAGGAGCCAGGAAGATTTAAAGAATTAATTGGAACAGAATTTTTGGATAAAGTGGTTTTAGTAGATCAGTCTCCAATTGGCAGGACCCCCAGATCAAATCCGGCAACCTATACCGGAGTTTTTTCTTATATCAGAGATCTTTTTTCAAAAACCAGAGAAGCCAGAATCAGAGGGTATCGACCAGGGCGTTTTAGTTTCAATGTTAAAGGAGGAAGATGCGAAGTCTGTCAGGGTCAGGGCCAGATCAAAATTGAAATGTATTTTTTACCTGATATTTATATTGAATGTCAAGAATGTAAAGGAAAAAGATTCAACAAGGAAACGCTAAATATTGAATATAAAGGAAAAAATATTGCTGAAGTTTTAGAAATGACAGTTGAGGAAGCCCTAAATTTTTTCAAAAACATTCCCAGTATCTATCATAAATTGAAAACTTTATATGATGTCGGTTTGGGTTATATTCAATTAGGCCAGCCGGCTCCTTCTTTGTCCGGAGGCGAGGCCCAGAGAGTAAAATTAGCCACTGAACTTTCAAAAAAAGCCACTGGAAAGACTCTCTATATTTTAGATGAACCAACCACTGGTCTTCATTTAGATGACATTAAAAAATTGATTTTTGTTTTAAAAAGTCTGGTAGATAAAGGAAATACGATATTGGTTACTGAACATAATCTCTCCATTATTCGTAACGCAGATTGGATTATAGATTTGGGACCAGAAGGAGGAGACGAAGGGGGGCAAATTATAGCTGAGGGTGCTCCCCCTGAGATAGCTGAAAACCGCAAATCTTACACTGGTAAATATCTGAGAAAAGTCTTCGCTGGTAAGGTTCTTTGATTTCGCTCAAATAATAATGGTTGTTGATGTCAAACATCTAAAAAGTTTTAATAGCTTGACAAATGCTTTATATTTTCTAAAATCTAAATATAGAATTAGCAATCAAAGGTCAAAACTGCTAACATAGTTTATAAAAACAAAATATATGAAAATAAAACCTTTGTCTAATCACATTCTTATTGAACCAATGAAGCAAGAGGAGAGAACTAAAACTGGGATTTTACTTCCAGAAACGGCTGAGAAAGAAAAACCAGAACAAGGAAAGGTGATTGCTGTAGGACCGGGCAAAAAGACCTCCTCGGGCAAAATTATTCCTTTGGAAGTAAAAAAAGGAGATATTGTTCTTTTTACTAAATATGGACCAACAGAAATCAAAATTAATGATAAAGAGTACCTTATCGCCAAAGAAGAGGATATATTAGCAATTTTAAAATAATCGTTTGGCAGCCAATCTTCAAAGTACCGGCTGTCCGAATCCCAGCGAGATTCGGCAGCCTGCGTTCTCGGCCTATCACCCTTCATATTTACTCAGGGACCATGCTGATAGGCCTGCGAAAGCTACTTTGAATCTTGTTGCCTTACTCTATATATGGCAAAACAAATTAAATATCAAGAAATTGCCCGGAAAGAATTAAAAATCGGGGTTGATAAAGTAGCCAATGCGGTCAAGGTTACTTTGGGCCCTAAAGGACGCAATGTAGTTTTAGATAAAGGTTTTGGCCCACCGACCATTACTAACGATGGTGTAACTATTGCCAAAGAAATTGAATTAGAAGATAAAATCGAGAATTTAGGAGCAGAGATTGTAAAAGAGGTGGCAGAAAAAACTAATGATATAGTCGGAGATGGGACTACTACCGCGGTAGTTTTAGCTCAGGCTATGATTGATGAAGGGCTTAAAGCCGTTGAGGTAGGTATTGATCCAGGAGATGTGAAAAAGGGAATGGAAGATAAGGTTAAGGCGATTATAAAATTTTTGAAGGAGAGATCAAAAAAAATAGAAACAAAAGAAGAAATAGCGCAAGTGGCAACTATTGCAGCCGAAGATCAAGAAATCGGAAATCTAATTGCCGAGGTAATGGAGGAAGTCGGAAAAGATGGTGTAGTCACTGTTGAGGAGTCAAAAACCTTTGGTCTTCAAAAAGAAATTGTTAAAGGTTTACAATTTGATAGGGGATATATTTCTCCCTACATGATTACAAATTTGGAAAGAATGGAGGCAGTTTTGGAGGATTCCTATATTTTAGTGACTGATAGAAAAATTTCAGCTCTTACTGAAATTTTGCCAATAATGGAAAAGATTGCCAAAATTGGAAAAAAGGAATTAGTAATTATTGCTGAAGATGTTGAGGGAGATGCCTTAGCCACTTTAGTTGTTAATAAAATCAGAGGGACATTTAATACTTTAGCCGTAAAAGCTCCTGGTTTTGGGGAGAGAAAGAAAGAAATGTTACAAGATATTGCCGTGATTACAGGAGCTCAGATAATTTCTGAGGAAGTTGGTCTAAAATTGGAAAATATTGAATTGGAACATTTCGGCCACGCCAGGAAAGTTGTTTCCGCCAAAGAAAATACCACCATTATCGAGGGGAAAGGAAAAAAAGAGGATATTGGGTCTAGAATTAAACAAATTAAAAAGGAGTTAGAAGTCACTGAGTCTGAATTTGATAAAGAAAAGCTCCAGGAGAGATTGGCTAAATTAGTAGGCGGGGTGGCAGTGATTAAGGTTGGAGCAGCTACTGAAGTTGAGCAAAAAGCCCGTCAACATAAAACCGAGGATGCTCTTGCTGCCGCTCGGGCAGCGGTTGAAGAGGGAGTAGTGCCCGGAGGAGGAATAGCTCTAGCAATAGCATCTGGATTCTTAACACAGTTAAAATTAGAGAAAATTACTGGCAAAGCGAAACTCACAGAAAAAAATAAGGAAGAAAGAATTTTATCAAGTTTAGAACTAAGGGGTTATAAGGCCGGGGTGAATATAGTAGTAACAGCATGCCAGCGACCATTAAGACAAATCATAGAAAATGCTGGCGCAGATGAGGTTATTCTATATAGAATAGCCGAACAGCGAGGAGCAAAAGGGAGAGAGACTGGAGTGATAGATTGGGCAATAGGTTATGACGCTGTCACAGGACAACTCCAAAATATGTTCAAAGCGGGAATTGTTGATCCAACAAAAGTTGTCAGATCTGCTTTAGAAAATGCAGCATCAGCGGCTTCAATGTTTTTAACAACTGAATGTGTGGTTGCCGAATTACCAAAGGAAAAAAAGAAAGAAAAGCCAGGGCTTCCAGAAGGATATTAATAAACAATACTCAAAACATTAATAATAATTAACAATTCATTAAATAGAAGATTTTTAAAAAGATTAAAAGTCTTCTTTAATGTCTTTGTTTAAAAATTTATGACCATCCTTTGGATTATTCTAGCTATCATTATTTTATGGCTGATTTTCACCTATAATCGTTTAATTACTCTCAAAAATCGGGCTAAAGAGGCCTGGGCAGATATTGACGTTCAGTTAAGAAGAAGATATGATTTAATTCCCAATTTGGTTGAAACAGTAAAAGGTTACGCTAGCCATGAAAAAGGGGTGTTTGAAAAAGTAACTGAAGCTAGAACAAGAGCAATGGGAGCTAAGACAATGAAGGAGCATTCAGAAGCAGAAAATTTTCTTTCTGGAACTTTAAAAACTCTTTTTGCGGTGGCTGAGAATTATCCCAAATTAAGAGCTTCGGAAAACTTCTTGGAATTACAAAGAGAGTTAAGAGATACTGAAGATAAAATTCAGGCAGCCAGAAGATTTTACAACGGAAATGTTAGAGATTTAAATATTAAGATAGAGAGTTTTCCGGTAAATATTATTGCTCAAATTTTCCGTTTTGAAAAAAGAGATTTCTTTGAAATAGAAGGGATAGCCAGAGAACCAGTAAAAGTAAAATTTTAGAGATATGACTCTTTATACTCTAGCCGAATCAAATATCCGGAAGACCTGGCTTTACTTAATTTTCTTTTTTTGTTTTATTATCTTCCTCGGCTGGATTATCTCTTATTCCCTTCAAAATTGGGGAATTTTCTGGATTGCTCTAATTTTTAGCATTTTAATGAACTTTTTCGCTTATTGGTATTCTGACAAGATTGTTCTGGCAATGACAAAGGCTAAAAAAATTGAGAAAAGAGATAATCCTGAATTATATCGAATTGTTGAAAATCTTTGTATTACAGCTGGCTTACCATTGCCTAAAATTTACATTATCAATGAACAACAGCCAAATGCCTTTGCTACCGGTAGAGATCCAAAAAGAGCAGTAATTGCTGTTACTCAAGGATTAATTGATAAGTTAGAGAGAGCGGAATTGGAAGGAGTGATTTCTCATGAATTGGCTCATATTGGAAACCGAGATATACTGCTGGCAACGGCAATTGTAGTTTTAGTTGGAATGGTCGTTTTAATGACTGACTTTTTCTTTCGAATTTCTTTTTGGGAAAGTGGTTCTCGACGCCGAAGAGAAAAAGGCTCAATCATGGGATTGATTGCCCTAATTTTGGCAATTTTTGCTCCTTTATTCGCTACCTTGATAAGACTGGCTATTTCCAGAAAAAGAGAATTTTTAGCTGATGCTTCCGGGATCCTTTTGACCAGATATCCTGAAGGGTTGACCAGGGCTTTGGAGAAAATTTCAAAAGATCAAACACCGTTAAGGGTGGCCAACGATGCCACTTCCCACTTATATATTGTTAATCCCTTTCGTGGCCGAGAAAGAAAATCCTGGCTTCACCGTTTGTTCATGACGCATCCTCCGCCAGGGGATAGAATTAAGGCGCTGAGGGGAATGAAAGTTTAATTTTGAATTTGCAAATTTGCAAATTACTAATTATGAAGTGTCCTATTTGCAAAAAAACATTGGAAAAGTCTATTTTTTATAATGTTGAGATTGACTATTGTCCAAATTGTCTTGGCCTTTGGTTTGAGGAAGATGAATTAAGATTAGCCAAAGATGAAAAGGATGAAAATTTAAGATGGTTAGATGTTGATTTATGGAAAGATAGAAAGAGATTTAAAATTTATCTTGGAGAGCGACTCTGTCCTTTCTGTAGACTCCCTCTTTATGAGGTTTATTATGGTGATTCTCGAGTGATCGTTGATTTTTGTAGTTTGTGTCGGGGGATTTGGTTAGATAGAGAGGAGTTCAAAAGAATAGTTGAATATCTGAGAGGAAAAGCCGATTTCGAAATTTTAAATAATTATGCTAAGAATTTACTTGAAGAGGCGGCTGAAATCTTTATTGGCTCAGAGACCCTAAGAGAAGAAATTTTAGATTTCCTAACCATTTTAAAAGTTTTAAATTATAAACTTACTGCTCAGTACCCAAATATTGTTAAAATAATTTCAGGTTTACCCAAATAAGGAAGGGTTCGAGAGTGGTTTAATCGGCTTGCCTGGAGAGCAAGTGTACTCGAAAGAGTACCGTGGGTTCGAATCCCACCCCTTCCGCATCCATGACAAAAATTCCAAATAAAGATCTTCATCGGGTTGTTTCCACGGCCATTGTTCATAAAAACGGTAAATATTTATTATTACAGCGCAGCCTGAATAAAAAGGCATTCCCAGGAAAATGGACGGTTCCCGGTGGAGGATTAGAAGTTTCAGATTACATTAATTTACCAAAGACGACTTCTGAGCATTGGTATTTTGCAATCGAAAATTCTTTAAGGAGAGAGATAAAAGAAGAGACAGGCCTAGAGGTTGGAAAATTAAAATATCTTTGTGATATGACTTTTATTCGTCCCGATGGAATCCCAACCGTGATTTTAAGTTTCTATTGTGATTTGAAAGCAGGTTCGGTGAAGTTAGACAAAGATAATATAAATTATAGTTGGGTTACTTATGAAGAGGCAAAAAATTATGATTTGGTTGAAGGATTAATTGAAGAAATTAAAATGGTTGACCAAATAATAAAAGAAGAAAATTGAGAAATTTAAAACTATGACAGACTTTGTAATTGATCCTAAAATTCTTATTCTTATAATTCTTTGGGTTTTACCCTGGAAAGGAGTGGCTTTATGGAAAGCAGCTAAAAATGGCCATAAAAAGTGGTTTATTGCTTTGTTGATTTTAAATACCTTAGCCGTTCTTGAAATTGCTTATATTTTCTTTTTTGCAAAAAGGAAAAAAATTACTCAACCTAGTCAAACCTAAAAACTTGAAAATTTATGACAGATTCAATTGCTAAAAAATTCCCACTTTTTAAAAAACCCTTAAAAGTTCTTTTTGTTGCCGCCGAAGTTCATCCTTATGCTACTATTGGTGGATTAGGAATGGTTATTTTTTCACTCTCGCGGGCGTTAAAGAAAATGGGATTAGATGTAAGGATTTTTATGCCAAAGTATGCCTTAATTGATGAAAAAAAATATCAATTGGAAATGATTTTAGAAGGGTTGAAAGTTCCAACCGGTGGAGAAGCTGAGGAAAAAAAGTTTTTGATTTGCAATGTTAAAAGATATCTCCCTCCTAATCCTGATGTTCCGGTCTATTTTTTAGAGAATATGGAATATTATGAAAAAAGATCTAATGTCTATGGTTATTCTGATGACCCAACTCGCTTTACTCTTCTGAGCCGAGGAGTCTTGGAATTCTTGCGTCAGTCTAATTGGGTTCCTGATATTATAAACTGTGCCGACTGGCATACCGGCGCTCTCCCAAATTATTTAAAAACTGTCTATAACAAAGATCCGGTTTTAAGTAAAATTAAGACCGTTTTTTCCATTCATAACCTTTCTCATCAAGGAGTTTTTGATCACCGTTTTGTTTCAGAATTGGATTTTGATGATGGAAAATCGCAGATTGCCCCGTTTTTTTCGGAAAAACTTTTAAAACAAAATTTCATGAGAAGGGGAATTATTTATTCTGACATTGTCAACACTGTTTCTGAAACCTACTCCAGTGAGATTTTGACCAAAGAGTATGGCGAGAAATTAGAGGATCTTTTGAAAGAAGTAAGGACAAAAGTTTTTGGAATTTTGAACGGTTTAGACTACCGGGAACTAAATCCGGCCACTGATAAATCAATCCCTTTCAATTTTGATATTTCAAGTCTTCAAAAAAGAATTGAGAACAAAATTCATCTCCAAAAGGAATTCAACCTAGAACCATCCCCTGATACTCCAGTTTTGGGAATGGTGGGCAGATTAAGCGGGCAGAAGGGGATTGACCTGTTAATGCCGATTTTAGAAACTTTAGTTTCTGAATTTAATATTCAGTTTGTTACCATCGGAGCGGGAGAAGCCAAATATCGAAGTTTTTTCGAAGAGATGAATAAAAAATTTCCTAAAAAGGTTGGTTGCCATTTAATGTTTGATTTAGCTTTAGCCAGACATATTTTTGCGGGTTGTGATTTGTTTTTAATGCCGTCTAAATTTGAACCCTGCGGCATTACTCAAATGGAAGCGATGAGGTATGGAGCCATACCAATTGTTAGAAAAACTGGGGGATTGGCTGATACAGTTGAAGATTTTGACCCAAAAAAGAATTCAGGGAACGGTTTTGTTTTTGAAAATTTCAACTCCTATGCTTTTTTTGGAGCAATAATCCGGGCTTTAGAAACTTACAAACACAAAAAAATCTGGCACGGACTAACGAAAAGAGCAATGAGAGCTGATTTTTCCTGGGAAGTCTCAGCTAAAAAATATTTAAAACTCTACAAAAAAGTAATATCTTTTCATTTTAAAAAATAGAATAATTTATGATTTGGGCGAATTTTCTACATATTTATCAGCCGCCGCGTCAAGTTGCGGAAATTTTTGATCGAGTAGTTAATGAAAGCTACCGTCCACTGGTTGAGAATCTTAAAGAGAACCCTGAAATTAAAATTAACCTTAATATTAATGGCGCTCTATCAGAACAGCTTTTGGAAAGAGGTTATAAAGATGTGATTGAGGGATTGCGATTTGTTGCTGAACGTGGCCAGATAGAATTCACTGATAGTGCCAAGTATCATGCCTTATTGCCACTTTTACCAGAAGATGAAATTAGGAGGCAGATCATATTAAATCGGCAAACCAATCAAAAAATTTTCGGGTCGGTTTATAAACCTGCAGGATTTTTTCCTCCTGAAATGGCTTATGCCCCAAATTTACCTCCAATTTTGGAGGACTTAGGTTACAAATGGATAATTATCGATGAGATTGGTCTAAATGGGAAAGTTAATCAAGTAGATACAAAAACTATTTATGAGGTTACCGATACTGGTTTAAAAGTTTTCTTCAGAGAACGCAATCCTTCGAATTTAATTATGAGTGCTTTAGTTAGGCGGGAGCAAGATTTTCAAGAGATTATGAAAGATGAATATGATAAGGAAGGTTATATGATTACTGCTATGGATGGAGAAACTTTCGGACATCATCGCCCAGGATTACTCAAGCTGTTAATTGGGCTTTTAGTTTCGAAAGATTTTGATCACGCATTTATTTCTGAGTTACCAAAATTTTTCAAAGCTCAAGAGAAAATTTCACCGGTGACTTCAACTTGGGCATCTACAGAAAAAGATATTGAAAAGGGAGTTCAGTTCTTAACTTGGAAGGATACAGGAAATCTGGTTCATACCTGGCAATGGGAACTGCGGGATTTGGCTCTTTCTGTAGTTAAAGCCCGTAATGAGAAAGATCCTAAAATGCAGGTTGCTCGTCATAAATTAGACCAAGCTATTGCTTCGGATCACTTTTTTTGGGCATCGGCTCGGCCCTGGTGGTCGTTAGAGGTTGTAGAAGCAGGAGCTTGGGCATTGGTAGATACTATTAAAAGTGTTCCGGGTGTAGAAGAAGCTCAAATTAGATTAGCAGAAAATTATTATCAAAAAATTATCGCTAAGATTTTTGAGTGGCAACGCACAGGCTACATACGCAAGATTTATGAAGAATACAAAAAACATCCTAGAATTCCCTTCAAAACTCGGACTGTTGAAAAAGGAGAGCCTTGGGTTTACGACGCTTTTATTGAGTTAATGCAAAAAGCCATGAAGAAGGCAGCAAAAAAAGAGAATTTTGAAGAAGCGATTTTATGGAGAGACGCCATCTGGAAATTAGAAACTAAAAATGATATTTATGATGCTATTCACGCAGTCGATTTGTTGAGAAAGCAGATAACCAATGCTGAGGTTTTGGATACGATCGGCAAATATCGTAAAAAATATGAACGTCTGTCTTCCGGCCAACCCGAACAAAGAGGGCTTTAAGTTTTACCACTAGATTTACCAAAAAGAATATCAGAAAATATTTTAGGTTTTCTCTTTAAAAAAAGTAGCCTACTAAACTTTGGGCAGCAACTCTTTTTTAAAATAAAAGATAAATATGGGTTTTTTTCCGCGACAAAGCAAGGCCTTATTTTCTCAAAAAATAATGAATTCCTTTTTTAAAAGAAAATGCCAGACTTACTTTGGGGCTGACAAATTGGTTTCTCTAAGAATTTTCCCGAAAAAAACCCTTTCAGGGAATATTCTAATTTTATATAGGCTATCTTTATCAAAAAAAGGAAAAAAGCTATCTAAAAATATCTGGGGGAAAACAATAAAAGAGAGGCAATTTAGGTTATTAAAATTTTTCGCAAAGACAAAAATTGGCAAATATTTGCCAAATTATTTTGAATATTTACCCTCTCTAAAATTTGGTTTATCTGAAGATATTGAGGGAAAACAGATTAGATTGTTCGAAAAAAAATTTTCTTTTTGGGAGAAAAATATATCAAAATTTAGCCAAATTTTAGCCGAATTCCAAAAAACAAAAATCCCCGCTACATTTTTGAAAACATATGCCATAAACGAAGAAAAAAAATACATTCGAGGTTCGCTTAAAAAAATTAGAAATTATTCACCAAAGGAAGGAAGAAAATATAAAGAACTCAAAAATTATTACCTCAAAAATTTATTTCCTAGATGTTGGACGAAAAAGCTTTTTTCTTTTAGTCATTTTGATTTTCAACCAAGTAATATTTTTTACATTGAAAGAACTAAAAACTTTGTTCTTTTGGATTTCGACTTATCTAAAAAATTTCATCCAGCAATAGATTTAGCCAATTTTTGGGTTCATTTTTATGTAATGGCGAGATACCACTTTTCTCAAAAAAGGGTTCTTTCGCTTTGTGATAAATTTTTGCAGCCTTATTTCCAAAAAACTAAACTAAAAAAAGGTTTTGCCGCCTGCTTTAGTTTATTTAGGCTAAGGACTATCTTAGATATTGCCCAAATAACAGCCTCGGTTTTTAAAATACCATCGAAAGAATCCCAAAAAGTATTTGATAAATTAGACGAATTACTAAAAATATGTCTTTAAAGACTTTATTTATAGCTTCAGAATGTGCCCCAATTGCCAAAATTGGGGGTCTAGCTGATGTAACGGGTGCCCTCCCCAAAGCCCTTAAACCCTTAGGGGTGGATGTTTCTGTTATTCTTCCCTTTTATAAAGTAATAAAAATTAAAAAGAATAAGTTAAAACTGGTTAAGAAAAATATCCCGGTCATATTCAACAGAAAGAAAGAAAGCTTTAATCTCTGGAAGACATTCTTACCTAACACCAATGTTCCTCTTTTTCTAATTGAAAATAAAAAATACTTTTCAGGAAAAGGTGTTTATGTTGAGAGTGACGCTTCTTCGGGAGGAAGTGAAGCTGAAGCCGGAAGATTTCTTTTTCTATCAGTGGCAGGTATTGAGATTGCTAAATTAATGAATGCTGATATTTTGCACTGCCAGGATTGGCATACTGCTATAATCCCTTTTATAATTAAAAAAGAAGGACATAAGATAAAAACCCTCTTGACCATTCACAATTTAGGATATCAAGGTATATATCCTAATAAGCTTGTCAATAAATTTTTAGGAACAAACTTCCCTGAAAAAAATGTAAATTGCCTAAAACTGGGAATTTTAAATACCGATCTTTTAAATACTGTCAGTAAAACCTATTCCCGAGAAATTTTAACTAAGAAATATGGTGAGGGCCTAAAGAAGATTCTTCTGAAAAGGAAAAAAGACCTCTCTGGGATTTTAAACGGTATTGACCAAGATCGATTTAATCCAAAGACCGACTCCAGTTTGAAGGCAAATTACTCTTTCTCGAATTTAAATAAAAAGAAAGAAAACAAAATAGACCTTCAAAGAATTTTAAAACTTCCTCAAAATCAAAAAACTCCTTTATTCAGTTTTATCGGACGTTTAACTTCTCAAAAAGGAGTTGATTTAATCTGCAAGATAGCTCCTTTCTTGGTGAATTCTAGTTGTCAATTAGTAGTCTTAGGAAAGGGGGAGAGAAAATATGAAAAAAATTTGCTTAAATTAGCCAGGAAATACAAAAAAAATATTTCAGTCAAAATTAAATTCGATTCAGCTTTAGCTCAGAATATTTATGCCGGATCTGATTTTTTCTTAATGCCATCCAAATTTGAGCCTTGCGGTTTAGGCCAGTTGATTTCTCAAAGATACGGAACAATTCCAATTGGGAGAGAAACCGGGGGTCTGTCTGATACGATAAGGCATGGGAAAACCGGTTTTCTTTTTAAAGAATATAAAGCAGAAGCCTTTTTAAGAAGCATTAAAAGGGCTTTGAAATTCTATCAAAACGAAAAAGAGTGGAAAAAATTAATTGAAAGAGCAATGAAAAAAGATTTTTCCTGGAAAAAATCAGCCAAAGAATATATTAAATTATATAGAAAATTATTAAGCTAATCTAAGTTTGCTCAATTAATAGAAATCTGCTAAAATTAGAGCAGATTTTTCTTCTATTTCAATCAAAAAACACTCTAAAAAGTTATGATAACCTCACCTATTGAAGAAATCAAAAATCGTCTTGATATAGTAAAGGTAATCTCAAGTTATATTAAATTGAAAAAAGCAGGAGCAAATTATAAAGCTCTCTGCCCCTTTCATTCAGAAAAAAAAGCCTCATTTTTTGTATCACCTGCCAGACAGATTTGGCATTGTTTCGGCTGCCAAAAAGGCGGATCAATTTTTAATTTTGTAATGGAAATCGAGGGGGTAGAATTTGGCGATGCGTTGAGAATTTTAGCCCGAAGAGCAGGGGTGAAGCTAAAAAGAGAAGACCCAAAATTAAGAACTGAGAGGCAAAAAACTTACGAAATTTGCGAGCTGTCTTCCAGATTTTTCCAAAGGCAATTGGAAGGAAGTAAAACCGGTTTGGAGGCTAAAAAATATCTTTTAGCTCGAGGAATTACTGAAGAATCAATTAAAAAATGGCAAATTGGTTATGCTCCTGATAGCTGGCACGGATTATCTGATTTTTTGGTCTCTCAGGGGTACGCGCGAGAAGAAATTGAAAAAGCCGGTCTGGCAATAAAAAATGAAAAAGGTAATTTTTATGATCGGTTTCGGGGAAGAATAACTTTTCCAATTTTTAATTTAAACTCTCAGCCAATTGGTTTTGGAGGAAGAATATTCACCCAGAAAGAAAGCGAGGAAATCGCCAAATATATAAATACTCCAAACACTTTGCTTTATGATAAAAGTCGGATTTTATATGGTTTAGATAAGGCAAAAATGGAAATTAGAAAAAGAGATTTTTCTATTTTAGTTGAGGGTTATATCGATGTCATTATGTCTCATCAGATAGCTTTTGAAAATGTAATAGCCACTTCAGGAACTGCCCTAACTCCTTATCAATTAAAAATTTTGAAAAGATACTCAGAGAATATTTTGACTGCTTTTGATATGGATATTGCCGGGGATTGGGCCACCAGAAGGGGGATAGATTTGGCCCAAAACCTGGGATTTGATGTAAAAATAATCACTATGCCAGAAGGTTCAGATCCGGCTGATATTATTTCTCAAAATCAAAAAAAATGGAAAGAATTAGTTGAGAGTTCAAAATCAATTTTAGATTTTTATTTTGAAACCACCTTTTCTAAGTCTGATAAAAAAACTCCCCGAGGGAAAAAAGAAATTTCAAAAGTTCTTTTACCGGTGATAAAAAGAATTCCAAATAAAATTGAACAGTCTCATTGGATTCAGCAACTTTCCAAAAACTTGGAAGTCAGAGAGGAAGATGTAATGGCTGAGCTCCGAAAAATAAAAATTGAAAAGCCAGAAATTGAGGTTGAGACATTGCCTCCTCAGAAATCTCGAAAAGAGAGATTAGAGGAAAGATTAGTTACCCTGATTTTAAAATCTCCAGAAAATTTTTCCCTAATTTCTAAAAAAGATTTTGAATTTTTTTCTCCCCTAATCTCTGAAACTCTTTCTTATTTAAAAAAGGAAATTCATCACATAGAGAATGTCAAGCCACCCCCGGAATTGGCTGATTTGATAAATTATCTTTTTCTAAAATCAGAAGTTGAGGAAATCTCAGATCAAGATTTGGATAAAGAATTTAGAATTTGTTTAACGGGAATTAAAACTTTAGAGATTAAAAATAGATTGAATAGAATTTCCCAAGAAATTAAAAAGGCTGAGAATGAAAAAGATTTACCAAAAGTCCAGAAATTAATCAAAGAATTCGATCTTTTTTCCAAATCGCTTCACAATTTGCGAGAACTCTAAAATCGCTTTCAAGTTTGGAAAACCCAATTTAAATTTATGAAAAAAAAGAAAATTTCTACTAAAAAAAAGAGCCCTAGAAAAAAAAGAAAAATCAGGAAAAAAAGAAAAATCAGGAAAGTTTTAAAAAGGAAAATAGTTCGAAGAAGAAAGAAAAAGAGAAAGAAAAAGAAAATAATCCGGAGAAAGAAAAAAGAAATTTTTCCCCCCGAGAAACTTAAAACCCTAATTGAGAAAGGAAGGAAGCGGGGCTTTGTTACTTTTTCAGAAATTTTATATTTTTTTCCGAAAATCGAAAAAGATATTTCGGGCCTCGAGAAACTATATGAAGACTTAGAGAAAAGGGGAATTGGGGTAAAGGGAGTAAAAGAATTTCTGGAAGTGGGAAAAATCCTCAAAAAGCCCAAAAAAGTTCCAAAATCAACTTTGGATTCTGTTCAAATGTATTTAAAAGAGATTGGCCAGCATCCTTTTGTTACTCCAGAAGAAGAAAAAGAATTGTCAAAAAGAATTGAGAAAGGAGATGAGGAGGCCAAGAGAAAATTGGCTCGGGCTAATTTGAGATTAGTAGTTTCTATTGCCAAAAGATATATTGGGAGATCACCAAATTTGACTTTACTTGATTTAATTCAGGAGGGAAATTTAGGTCTTTTTCGGGCAGTTGAGAAATTTGATTGGCGAAGGGGATACAAATTTTCCACCTATGGTACTTGGTGGATAAGACAGGCAATTACCAGAGCTCTGGCTGATCAAGCTAGAACAATCAGGATTCCAGTCCATATGGTGGAAACTATCTCCAAATTTATTCGGGCAAGACGCCGACTCTTACAGGAGTTGGGAAGGGACCCTCTACCAGAGGAGATTGCCTCAGAAATGGGGCTCAGTGTTGATAAAGTCCGTCACATAATGAAGATTTCCCAGTCAACTATCTCTTTGGAAACTCCGGTTGGGAAAGAAGATGACGATAGTATTTTAGCTGAATTTGTTAAGGACGAAAAAGCAATTTCTCCTTCGCTAACAGCAGCTAGAACTCTACTTAGAGAAAGATTAAAACAAATTTTAGTTGATTTAACTCCCAGAGAACAAAAAATATTATCAATGAGGTTTGGTTTAAAAAATGGCATCACCCATACTTTAGAGGAAGTAGGGAGAGAATTTGGCGTGACCCGGGAAAGAATTAGGCAAATTGAGGCCAAATCCCTGGAAAGAATTAGAGAACACCGAAAACTCAAGAAACTGAAAGGCTATTGATTAAAAACTGAATTTTTATTAAAATTTAATATATTCCGGCGTGGCGCAATGGTAGCGCGGGTGCCTGTTAAGCACTAGGTTGTAGGTTCGAGTCCTACCGCCGGAGCAGGCTAGTGAG
Source organism: Patescibacteria group bacterium (assembly GCA_020148025.1). Classification (GTDB taxonomy): domain Bacteria; phylum Patescibacteriota; class Minisyncoccia; order Minisyncoccales; family JAHCRE01; genus JAHCRF01. The sequence goes on along the minus strand of JAHCRH010000007.1, from coordinate 976 downwards.
GTGTTCGGGAGACCGAGGGGCCTATCAAAAATAGACTAATCAAAAAATCGCCTTTGAGGCGGTTTTTTGGTAGAATTGGAAAATATGAACAAAGAAGTTAATAATTATATAAAAAAACAAAAGTCCCCACAAAAGGAAATTTGTCAGAGATTAAGAAAAATTATTTTGAAGACATTTCCTGATATTAAAGAGGAGTTAAAGTGGGGGACGCCGTGGTATGAAGGAAAGTATTATATTGTTGCGCTTAGAGACCACGTGAATATGGGATTTACTCTTGGGGGGTTATTGAAAAAATCTGAAAAGCTATTAGAAGGAACTGGGGAATATATGAGACATATTAAGATTTATTCTTTGAAAGATATTGATGAGAAGAAGATTATAAAGTTAGTGAAAATGACAACGAAAGATGTTTATTATTACAAAAAAAAGAAGAAAAAATAAATAATTATCTCACTAAACAGGTTCTAACCTCGTCCAGCCCCCGGAGTTGCATTTTAAAACACCCATTGATTTGGGTGTTTTTAAATTTATTGATTGTCAAAATCGTTTTTTTTCTTACTTTCTTTTTAGTCTTTTTAATGAGAATCTCGCTGTTAATACTTTATCTGTATTAAATAGTCGTGCCGCTATATACATCGTAGACACGGCAAAAATAATCATATATATTATTCCGCCAATCACAATCGGATAGTTATGAAATACAAGCGCTTTTGAAGCAATAATTGGATGAGAAAAAGGTATGGCATATAAAAGTATTTTGAGAGGCAAAGAAATTGTTTCTATATCTTGAAACATTAGCAAAAAATAAGGAAACATTACCAATAAGACAATGGGCATATTCATAACTTGGGCACTTTTTGTGTTTTGAGCAAACATTCCTAAAACCATACATATCGCTAAAGCAAAAAGAATTGCCAAAAACAAGGAGATTCCTAAAAGAATATAAGATGGAGGAGTCATTACCAACCCTAAATTT
>JAHCRH010000006.1 GCA_020148025.1 Patescibacteria group bacterium | reverse complement strand
TTTGCCCCTCTTTGGATTAGAAATTTAATTAGCTGGTTTAAAACTTCAGGACTGGTATTTTGGGCAAAATAGGGATGTCGAGGAGCAATCAAGGTTGGTAAAATCAAAGTTTTGGAAACAGGATTTATTTTTCCGATTAAACTGACCACTTTTTCAATTGCCTCTAAAATGTCATATTTCACCCGCCAGATGGCTACGGCATTTTTGTCTTCGTCGGCTTTTTCGATTTTAAATTCAGAACCTGCTTTATATTCTTTTATTGATTTTTGAACCCATTTTCTTCCTTTTTCGTCCTCCAAAAGTAAAACAAAATAGGGAGCTTTCGGATGTAAAGGAGTAGAAATATTTACTCGAGAGACAGCAATTACTTTTATTTTTCCAGAAGACACTCTTTCTAATTTCAAAAAACAATCCGGGCATTTTTCAATTGGATATTGCCAATTTTTTTTACACTTTGGACACTGATAAAACATATCTCTTAACTTTTAATCGATAAGTTCTCTTCTGAAATTTTCCGGAAATGGAATCCATAAATTGCTAACTCAATCGCTATTGGGAAAACTTTAGGTTTCCTGAAAGCACTCCAAAAGATAAGTTTCCAGTAATAAATTCTTTCTTTCCCGGCGATTCCTAAGGCCCAAATTGATTTCAGAAAGGCTGAAATTTTTTGCCAATTTAACTGAAAATTTTCTCCTTTTTTTGGTTTGTATTGTTTCAAAAATCTTATTAATCTTTGATAGTAATTTTTTGGTGAATAAATAGTGCGCATCACTCTTTGGTAGCCTGAAATTAAAACCCGAGGGTTCATCTTCGGAGTGAAATTTATTGTGCAATCGGTGTTACTGCCAGTTGGTTCACTTATCAAACGTTTTTCTTTCTTTAACCTTTTCCACAATCTTGTTTTTGGTGCCGCCTGTAATAAACCAACCATAGCTGTAATTATTCCACTTTTCTGGATGAAATTAATCATTCGGTCGAAAATTGAGATAGTATCTGCATCAAATCCAATAATGAATCCTCCTTGGACTTGCAGGCCTTGATTTTGAATAATTTTGATTGAGTCTAATAAATCACGATTTATATTTTGAAATTTACCACACTCGGTTAGACTTTCTTCATTCGGGCTTTCAATACCCACGAATACAGTATTGAATCCAGCCCTCACCATTAACTTCATTAATTCTTCATCATCGGCGAGATTTACTGAGACCTGAGTATTGAGCTGAAAGGGATATTTTCGATCAGTCATCCATTTAATTATTGCTGGCAAAATTTCTTCTTTTAACTTCCTTTTATTTCCAATAAAATTATCATCGACAAAAAAGACACCCTCCCGCCAACCACGATCATATAGGGCAGTTAGCTCTCTCAGGATTTGATTTTCGTCTTTTGCCCTCTGGACTCTACCATTTAAGAGAACAATATCGCAGAATTCGCAATTGAAAGGGCAACCCCGGGAATACTGGAGAGTCATTGAGGCATATTTTTTCATATCAATCAATTCCCAAAGAGGGATAGGGGATTTTTTTATCTCTACGAATTTTTGGACTTCGTAGATTTTTTTCAAGTTTCCATTTTTAAGATCCCCTAAAAATAAAGGTAAAGTAATTTCAGCTTCACCTAAAACAAAGTGATCTATATTATTTAGATAATTCTCGAAACCGGTGGTGAAAAGGGGACCACCAGCAACAATTTTTTTACCAAAAATTTTAGCTTTTTTAATGGTTTCTCTTACCGATTGTTTTTGGACAACCATAGCCGAAATAAATATAAAATCTGCCCATGAAATATCCTCATCGGTCAATTTTTCGACATTAAGATCAATCAGTCTTTTCTCCCATTTTTTAGGTAATAAAGCGGCCACTGTTAACAGGCCCAAAGGAGGACAAGCCGCTTTCTTCCCAATAAAAGAAAGAGCATATTTGAAGCTCCAGAAAGTATTAGGAAATTTTGGCCAAATTAATAAAATTTTCATAGTTTTCTTAAAATGTGAACGACCACGTTACCAGCGTTTCCTCCAATATTGTGGCAGAGGCCAATTTTAGCATTTTTTACCTGACGTGGTCCACAGCGACCGCGAAGTTGATTGGTAATCTCCGCAATCTGGGCCAATCCGGTTGGGGAAATAGGATGACCTTTTGCCTTTAAGCCGCCCGAAGGATTAACTGGTAGCTCACCATCTAAATTTACTTTGCCCGATTTTATCAGTTCTGCTCCTTTCCCAACTGGCGCAAACCCTAAATCCTCATAGGCAATCAACTCATCCGAAGTGAAGGCGTCATGAACTTCAGCCAGATCAATATCTTGAGGTGAAACATTAGCTTGTTGATAGGCGAGTTTAGCAGATCTCTGAGTAGCTTCATAATGAGTAATGTCTTTTCTTCCAAAAGCCAAAGTATAGTCAGTGGTGAAACCAGAACCCGCAATTTCAATATCACTTCTTTCTTTAGAAACAACAGCTGCTGTTCCAGCATTAACTGATATACAGCAATCAAATAATCTGAAAGGTGAGGCAACTACTGGAGATTTTTTGATTTGTTCCAAAGTTACAGGCCGATTATAGAAATATGCATCGGGATTTAAAGCGCCATTTTGATGATTTTTATAAGAAATTAGTGCTAAATCGTCCATTGTTGCTCCATATTTTTTCTGATATTGCTGCCAGATTAATACCTTTTGGACTGGAAAAAGCATTCCCTCACTTTGTTCAATTACTCTTTCAGCTGCAGATAATATCCTATCAGTAACTATATCAGTAACATTATCAACCACTCTCTCTCCGGCAAGAACTAAAATATTTTTAAAATTAAGACGACAGGCTATCCAAAGGGCAATTGCGGAACCGGAACAAACACCCGTGGTTTCGATTATTGGAACATTGGTTTTAAACAAATCAGACAAAAGGGAGATTTTATGGGTCTGATGCTCACCACCGGCAGCACTAGAAATAGCGGCGAACAAAATTGCATCAATATCTGAAATCTTCATATTAGCATCTTCCAGAGCTTCTATTGCTGCTTCGTAAGCAAATTTCCACCAGGGTTTCTGGCTATAATCAAATTTTGTCATTCCAACTCCTTTAATATAGCTATTCATATTGATATTTTATATTATAATTGATTTCTAAATTTCGTGCCAGCCAGCAAGTAAACTTCCTGGACCCAGTCTTGAGCCAACCAGGGTACAGACTAAATTAACAAAAGGAACTTCAGCTCCTATTTTTTCTTTTAACATCTTTTTTAATTCTTCAGCTCCTCCAGGATTATCAGCATGGGTAATTATCACCCTGATTTTTTTACCTGCTTTTCTAAATTTTTTGCTTTCTTTTTCAATTTTTTTAAAGAGAGCTTCGGGAATATCTTTAGTAAAAATCGAAAATCCTCCTTTAGTTAGGACGCCATTTTTTATTTCCGTTATGGGTCTTATTCCCATTTTTTTCATTCTCCTTATCCAGTTTGCCTGGGAAGAGCTAATTCTACCAATTGCCTCAATCCATCTGGGATCTTCGAACAATAAATAAGTGTGAATTTTGGGAATTAAGTTTTTAAGTTCTTCAATAATTTCCTCAATTTCTCTTTGTTCCTGGATTAATTCGATTGCCCGCAAGACCAAAAGGGCTTGCCCGGCAGTAGCAGTTAGAGAATCCAAGACATAAACTTTAGAAGGATCATCCAGCATTAATTTTGCCTGACAGGCTGAATTATAGCATCCCGAGATTTTTGAGGTAATGGTGATACAAAGAACTTTTTCAAATTTCTGAAGCTGTTTTTTATAAGCTTTAAGATAAGCTCCAGGTGATGGTTGAGAAGTTTTCCCTAATTCTTTGATGCCTCTTCTTTCAGCTTCTCGCATTTTTTGATAAATGTTTTCACCAGGCAAATTAACTACCTCTGGCCAATCAAGAATAGCGGGGACTTCTTCAATTTGATATTTTTCCAAAATCTTTTGTTTAAGATCGGTGATATTTTCAGTGACAATGCCAATGGAAACTTTTTTAAGAGATTCTTCACCTGCAATTTCTTTTGCCATATCTTCAACTCTTAAATTTAAAATTTTGCCAGATCCCCGAGCGACCTTTTTAACTTCATCGGGATCATCAGTATGAATATGAACTTTTATTTTATCTTTAATTTGTAAAACTTCAAGAGAGTCCCCGAGTTTCCTAAGTTTTTCTTTTAAATCATCAATTTTAATTTTCAAATTTTCGATTAAAAAGACAATTTCATAACGATAAGAAATTGTCTGAACAAATTTTCCAATTTTTTCAGAAGGCCTGGATTTTGTTTCTTTTTTTTCACCTTCTAAGATCTCAAGATAACTTTCTAAAATCATTAGGAAACCAAGGCCTCCAGCATCGACGACATTTGCCCTTTTTAAAACTTCTATTTTATCACGAGTATTCAGGAGAGCTTCCTCAGCCCTTGTTATTGCTCTTCTAAAAAGATTTAAAATATTGGTTTCTTTTTCCGAATTATTTTTAATGCTTTCGGTTGCTGCATCTATGACATCTAAGATAGTACCTTCCTTTGGATTTTGAATAGCAGCTCTAGCTTTTTTTGCTCCTTTTTCAAACGCTTGAGCTAATTTTTTAGAATCAATTGGATTTTTATTGAGAAGAGGTAGGAAGCCTGCTAAAAAACCAGTATAAATTACCCCGGCATTCCCTTGGGCGGAAACCAGGGCACTATCAAGAACAACTTCTGATAATTCTTCTAAATCTTTAAATTCTCTATCTTCAATTGCTTTTTTTATACCTCCTAAGGTTTTAGCCAAATTGCTTCCGGTATCCATATCGGGAACAGGAAAAACATTGATTTTATTAATTTCCTCTTTATCTCTTTCAATTCTTTGCCAAGAGTGGAGGATCATTTTTTTAAATTCTTTATGGGTAAGATATTTCATTGGACTTTAATTCGAGCACATAGGCACTCGTTCACTTCGTTCGCTCGTGCACTATTCCCCCCTAATTTTGCCTGCCCGCCATAAGCCTGTCATAGTTTTGTCAATATGTCCGCCCCAGTCTTAACGAATTCTGGATACTCATCTGTTCTACATTGGCAGGCAGATGGCAGGCGGGCGAGGTTTTACAAAGGCGGTGCACTCGCCTTCGGCTCGGGGCTATTCGCCCACTGCACCGCAGGAGTTTAACAAAGTCTTGTCTATATTATTAGCTTTATTCTAAATAACTGGGCAAAACTAGAGGGGGCTCGTATAGAAAACTTTCAGTTTCCTATACGATAAACTTTTTGGCCGTTTAATAGATAAATTATACCATTGTCAGACACAGCAAAATCTTTTAAATTATCAAATTTTTCACTTTGGAATTGTTTAACAATTTGGCCTTCTTTATTTAAAACAATTATTCGCGATTGTTCAGGCTCTAAAAGAAAAAGGTAAGGTAAATTTCGGTTAATTAAAATTTTCTCGATGTTTTTTGGAAGAGGGAAGAAATCCAAAATTAAGGTTTCCTGATATTTTCCGAGATAGAATCTATCGATATTGTTTTTTTGATTTAAAATCCAAATGCTTCCATCTATAGCCATCGATTTTCCTCCAATTGGCTTTTTCGTTTCAGGATTCAACCAAAGTTCCGGAGCATCTTTGCTACTAATGAACGGCGATAAATATTTTATAATTTCCCCTGATTTTCCGTCTAAAAAATAAATATTTTTTCCAAAGGAAGAAAAATCGTTACAGCTAAAATCAGGGTAAGGGAACTTTAAGGAGAAAATTTCTCCAAATCGATTTTCTTTCAAGAAAATTAACGAATTTTCCTCTGAAAAAAATGAAATTGAGTTTTTATTAAAACGAACAGCTCTATTGAATTTTTGGTCAGTTTCAATTCTAATTTTTTCTCCCTTCTCAAACTTATAGAGGTCCTTAGAATAAGGATTAAAAAAATACAAAACCCTGTCAAGACCTACCACTTTTTGGGGCGAAAATTCCTTTTCTGAAAATTCAAATAAAATTTCCGGTGTAGTAATTTTTTCTAACTTGTTTAAATCTTGGAGATTTTCTTCGATTGATTCTTTTAGAGTTAAGATTTCGTTTTTAAGAGGATGTTTGGCTTTTGTTAGGGGTAAAATTTCTTCCCAGGCTTCTTTAAATAACAAATTGGCTTTTTTTTCATCTTTTAAAATCAAGAAATTTTCAGCCATATTAACTTTTGCTTGAATTTCTGAAAAGATATTTTGAGTTTCTCTTAGAGAAATTTCTTTTCCTCTTTTAAAAATAAAAAATCCCAAAAAAAGGAAAAATATTAGAGCTAAAATTAAGATTACTTTCTTTTTAGAAACTCTGGAGAATTTAATTTTTGGGAAAATCCTGAATTTTTTAAGCAGTTTCTGAGGGATGACCGGGGGAGGGATTTTTAGTGCCTCTTTGCTAGGAAGTAATTTCTTGGAGACTTTTGAGAAATTTCTTATTTTAGTAACAAAAGGTTTGAAAATTTGCCAGATTGGAAAAACCGGAGCTTCTTTTTCAAAACTTAAGGCCCGCTTTGGTAAAAATTCAGGTTTCAGCACGACTAAAAGACAGACCCCTGAAATTTCTGATAAGATTTTCTCTTTATTTTTTAGAATCTTTTTTAATTTTTTTTCAGAAAATTTTTCCTCAGTTGGAATTTGAGTTATCTCATTTATTAGATTCTCTTTTGAAAAAGAATCAAAGACTTCTTTTGTAGAGATAAAAACAATATCTCCTGTTGATAATTTTCCAGAAACAATATTTAAAAAAACTTTTAAAGGATAAGGTTCAATTTCTTGAAGCTCTAACTTTTTACCAATATTGATTATTTGATCTCCCCTTAATAATAAAATTTTTAGATCTCCGACTTTGGTAAAGTTTAAATTAGAGTTTTTTAAGGAAATTACAGCAAAATTCAAATTTCCCAACCAACTGGTATTGTCTTTTTTGACTTCATTTTCCAAAAATTCATTAGCTTGCTTGAGACTCTTTTTTAAACCCTCTTCAATTGGTTGAACTGGGAAGGCATAAAATTTTCCTTTAATAATTTTGGCTAAATTATCTAAAAGGCGAAAGTTTTGGGGTAGGGCATTTTTTAATTCTCCAACCAAATATAAACCTCCCAACCTCTTTTCATAAACATTCGCTGGTGTATAACAAAAACTATCAAAAATTAGATCTTCTTTAGCTTTCGGATTAAAATGTAGCTCAAAAACTTGTGCCAATTTTGTTCACAAAATTGAGCAGCCCACATAAATTTTGCTATTCTTTTTCAAAATCGCTGATTTATTCTGAATAAATTTTGTAAGATTTTTGCGACGCCCGGGGCTGAATAAGCCTTTCCCGTGGAGAGGGCGTCGCCAAGACCCCCTTCGCAAAATTATGTGCGGGGCAAACTCAATTCAAAACTCGATAAATATTAATCTTGTAAAAACCCCCTTTTTCTATTATACTAATTTTGGAGAACAAAATACAATCTGGACGGTTGGCTCAGCGGTAAGAGCGCTGCGTTCACATCGCAGAGGTCATAGGTTCAAATCCTATACCGTCCATCCTCAGAGCTTCGATCTCCCGCTCGAGAGTTCCCGCCTTCGCCAAAGCTTCGGCGGGCAAGTTTCTCGGGGTTTCATTAATAACTTCGAAGTTATCCACTTGACAGGTTTATTTTATGAAATAAGATAGAATTGATCTTTCAAGATTTTAGTAAAAAAGAGATAGCCCCCTCCTTTTGCGCAAGCGTGAAAAGGAGAGGGACGGTCAGGAAAGTCCTGATACAATCAGGTGCTGGGCCGCAACTGTGATGCCCAAAATGGGACAAGCCAGAAAGCTGACTCTATCTCTCATAAATTTTATTCTTTCTCTTCGAGCCAAGGAAAAGGTTATTTTAATTTTAAAATAACTTGACCCACTCGAGGAGAGTGGGTTTTAAAATATAGTTGCTCGTTCCTGCTCGCAAACTATATTTTTTAGACACCTTTGGTTTCTAACGTTTTCGCCTTCTCGCTTCGTCTTGGCCGAGGCGAAGCGGGCGGCGAAAGCCTGTTTTTCCACCACGGGAGGATACCCAATCCGAGGGGCCCGCACGCAGCGGGAGGGAGGAGGGAAGGTTGGAGTCCCGACCCCTCCTGTGTTGTATCAAAATTTAAAAAATTCCGATACAAAAATATATGAAAAAATTTTTATTAATAAAAAACAAATTAATTATTTTTGCTTTAATCTTTAGTTTACTGACCTTACCGACTTTTCCCACCTTTTCTATCCAGACAGAAAACATTCAATTAGCTATAGATTTTCTTGAAACCCAGACACCTGATCCCTGGATAACCATGGCTCAGGTTTCGGCGGGGGAAATAGATTTAGATCTTAGTTATTTGAAAGAAGTTTCTGGTAATTTAGCCACTGATTACGAAAAAACCATTTTAGCCTTAACTGCTGCGGGTAAAAATCCAAAAACTTTTGGTAATATTGACTTTGTTGCTCAACTAAAGACTTTTTATCGAGATAACCAAATTGGATCTTCTGATTTATTAAATGATGATTTTTGGGGAATTTTGGCTTTAGTTTCGGCTGGGGAGAGTATTTCTGGTCAAATCATTCAAGACTCTAAAAATTTTATTTTAAATAATCAAAATGAGGATGGTGGCTGGAGTTATAGTGTGGGAGGAACCAGTGATACCAACGATACGGCTGTAGCCATTATGGCTTTATTGGAAGCAAGTCTCTCTTCTGATGATCCATCAATTCTAAAGGCAATCGGTTATTTAAAATCAAGCCAAAATGAAGATGGGGGTTTCCCCTATCTTTTAGGTGGTGAATCTGATTCTGGTTCAGATAGCTGGGTGATTTCGGCCATTTATAAATTAGGCCAAAATCCTTTAGATTGGACAAAAAATGACAAAAATCCAATCGATCATCTAAAATCATTGCAAAGAGAAGATGGTTCTTTCAAATGGATAGCTTCAGAAGATAAGGGTTATCCCATTTTAACTGCCTACGCAGTAATTGCTCTAACTGAAAATTATTATCCAATAAATAGATTGCATCATTTAAGAATTGAAGGAGAAAATAATAATATTTGTGATGCTAATGTAAAAGCAAAAACTGCCTTAGATATTGTCGAAAATGGAGCTCAAATTTGTGGCTACACCTATTTAATTGAGGAAAGTGGCTGGGGACCTTATCTTAAGAAAATTAATGATGAGGAAGCTCATGATCTAATTGGCTGGCTTTATTTTGTCAATTTTGAAATGCCAATGATTGGGGCGGCAGATTATATTTTAGGACCAGGAGATGAGGTTTTGTGGTATTTTGGGGAGTGGGGTTGGTTGCCCTCTAAATTAACCTTAACCAGTCAACAGGTTGATCCGGGAAACAATTTAGAGGCAAAAGTTGAATATTTTGAGGATTCTGAATGGAAACCTTTGGCTGAAGCTTTAATTTATATTGGAAGCCTGACCTTTACTACTGACCAAGATGGCGAAGCCGATTTAGTTATTAATAATCCAGGGACTTATCAAGTTTATGCGGAAAAATTAGGTTATATCCGAGCTAATCAGGTGAGTTTATTAGTTGGAGAAGGGATTAGTCAAAATGTCGGCTTAAGAGTAGAAATAATCCAGCCAGTTCCACCAGTTCCAGAAATCGGTTTCATTGTCGATAAAAACCAGATTGATTTCGGACGTTTAGCTCCTGGAACTGAGGTTAGCGATGAGCTTTTAATTCAGAACACTGGTAATACCGACGTTTATATCGAGGGGATTATTAAAGGCGATCAAATTTTCATAGAAAATATTACCTTAAATGAATTAAATTGGTCAGAATTTAGCACGACTGTTGATACCGGATTAGAGAAAGATATTTCGGTGGGATTGAAAATCCCAACCGATTGGGCAGATTTTGGAATTAAAGAAGGTGATTTAACTTTTTGGGCAATTGCTAATCAATAATGAGATCTAATATTTTAATAATTCTACTTTTTGTTTCTTGCCTTCTTTTCTCTTTTGATTCAGCTTTAGCTATCGGGATCGGAACTAAACCTTCATTTTTAGACTTAGAATTAAAAGTTGGTCAGCCGAAAAAAACCGAAATTTTGGTTTATAACATTTCCCAGGAAGCAGGAATTTTCCAGGTTTTTCCTGATGAATTAAATGAGTGGATAGAAATTGAACCTAATAATTTTCGTTTAGAAGCTGGAGAAAATAAAAAGGTAAAAATTACTGTCTTAGCCAAAGAAGAAGGCAAAAAGGCGACTAATCTCTCAGTTTTGGCTAACCCTTTAGATCGCCAGAGTTTTAGCGTTAGTTCTGGAATTAAAATCCCCATGCAATTAAATGTCAGAGAAGAAAGGTTAATCTTTTCAGCCTTTGCTTTAGGATTTATTTCTCAAAATTGGATTTGGATAACTGGAATTTTAGTGATTTGTTTAATAGGATTTTTTCTGGTAAAATATTTTAATAGACGAAAGAAAGCTGTTTCCCCACCAGAAAATCTTCCTGTTGAGACTTCGTCTCAATAGATTAGTCCAAAATTATGAAAATTTTACCTAAAATTCTTATTTTGATTATTGTTTTAGCTATTGGATTTTTTTTGGGTCAATATTTTGCAAAAATTACTTATCAGCCAGAAATTGAAGTTGAGAAAGAAATATCGGGAACCCTCTTACTTAACTTTGGCGAAGGCAATATCGAGAATTTCGAGGGTATTAGATTAAGTGGAGAAAAAACAGTTTTCGATTTATTAAAGAAAGTGACTGAGGAAAATAATTTGGAACTTTCTTTTAAAGAATCTCCTGGTTTGGGAGTTTTTATCGAATCCATTGATAATGTAGCTAATGATTTTGAAAATAATAAATGGTGGCAGTATTGGGTAAATGGAGAATACGCTCAAGTCGGGGCAAGCAATTTTATTTTAAAAGACGGTGATTTAGTTGAGTGGAAATATGTTGAAGGTCAATTTTAAAGATATGGAAAAAAACAAAATTATCATTTTTATAATTTTAGTAAGTTTGGGTTTAACTTTTAGGTTGTTACCCCATCCCTGGAACTTTACGCCAATTGGAGCTTTAGCTCTATTTTCTGGGGTTTTTTTAGGAAAAAAATATGCAATTTTAGCTCCTATTTTTTCAATGTTTTTAAGCGATATTTTTTTGGGATTTTACGAGTGGAAGTTGATGCTTTTAATTTATGGAAGTTTTTGTTTAATTGGCTTAATGGGATTGGTAATAAGGAAACACAAAAGCCCAGCGACTATTTTCACTGGTAGTTTATTAGGCTCAATTTTGTTTTTTCTAATCACCAATTTTGCCGTCTGGCAATTTACTAACTGGTATCCAAAAACTCTATCAGGATTGATTCAATGCTATATTTTAGCTTTGCCATTTTTCCGCAACAGTTTGCTGGGTGATTTATTTTACAACTCCATTTTCTTTGGGGCTTACGAGACAATTTCAGTCTTAGCTAGAAAAATGAAATTCGGCTTCTTGTATCGTTAGCGATCTGCTTTTATGAGATTTGAATTTCATCTGAAAAAGCGCTACAAAAGCGCCTTTTTTATTTTAAAATTAAAAATATGATATAATAGAATTGAAAAATGACCACAACTTTCTTAACTAAAAACATTTTAATTCAATACTTAGTTTGGCATTTTTTTGATGTCTCAAAAGAAATTTTGCGGGGCTGGAGAAATTTTCTTTTGTTTAATTTAAACTATTTTTCAATTCCTTTACTTTTAAAAACCTTTTTTTCTCATTGGCGGCAGTATAAATGGGATTATGGCCGGGGATTTGATATTTCAAGATATATCGAGGCTCTTTTTTCAAATTTGATCTCTCGAATTTTAGGAGCAGCAATGAGAAGCGTCTTAATATTCATTGGGATAATAACGGAAATTTTTATTGTTCTTTTTGGGGCGATTATATTTGTGGGATGGATTTTTCTTCCAGTTTTTATTCTTTTCGGATTATACTTTGGTTTCAAAATTATATTTTAGTCGAAGGATTTACCCCAGCACCAATTTTGCGGAATTGTACTTCGGCGGCACACTCCTTTCGGTCGGGGCTATTCGCCCACTGTGCCGCAAGAGCTTAAATGTACTCTTTAATATTGTAAGTCTTGTTGAGAAATAAAATAGCAAAATTGGTACGGGGTGCTCATCCAGCCCTCTGAGCTGGCTGGGGAGCAGTAAAAAATAAAAACACAAGTAGTCTCTCTATACTTTGATCATATAAATATCCAGTATGGAGGGCTGGGTGGCATGTTCAATTTTAATTTTAAAAAAACAGCCATTTTCCAGGCAGTTAAATGGGAAAAGAATCCTGCTTTTCGATATGCCAGATTTCTTAAAATTTTATTTTTTATTTTATTTTTTATTACTTTTTTAATATTTTTATATGGTTTTTGGGCCGAGGAGCCTTTTACTAAAAGAATTTTAGGGCTTTCAACAATCTTTTTGGTTTTATTTTTGGGAAACTTTCTCAAAGAGGCATTTTTGAATTCGAAATTGAAAAGACCCCGCCTTCGCCCTTTGGGCTTCGGCGGGCAAGCAAAGCTTTTAGAAGAAGCGGTAAGAAATCCTGAGAAATACAATTTAGCTGAATTTCTAAGTTTTAAAGCAGCAAAAGTAGTTTGGCAGGCAATTAATTTTTGTGAAAAAAGAAAACTTTCTAAAATTCCTTCTGAAGCCCTACTTTATTTTTCTTTGGAGAAGAGACCTGAGATAAATTTTATATTTTCTCGGGTACTTTTAGATTTGAAAAAGATTAAAAAGGAATTGAAAAATTATTTAGATACTCTAAAAGGTAAAAAGTTTCAAGAGATTCTATCTTTAGATTCTCAAAAAGTAATTTTAGAAGCAGCAAAAATTGCTCAAAAAAGAGGAAGGGAAAATATTAAAGTAGGGGATATTATAATTAGTCAAAGTAGAATTGATCCAACTTTTAAAAAACATTTAATTGCGGCTAGGCTCAAAGCTGGAGATATTGAGAATTTAACTTGGTGGTTAGAGAATTTGGAAGAAGAGATTGAGGAAGAGAAAAGATTTTGGGATTATAAAAATTTAGCCAAAAAGGGTTCAATTGCCAGAGATTGGGCAGCCGGTTATACCATAACCCTGGATCGATTTTCAACCGATTGGACAAAAGTGATTAGACGTAAAGGCTTTAGAGAAATTGTTGGTCTTAAAAAAGAAGTTGAGGTAATGGAAAGAATATTAAGTCGGGATGAAATAAATAATATTCTTTTAATTGGGGAACCAGGAGGAGGAAGAATGAAATTAGTGCAAGAATTGGCCAGAAAGGCTTTTTTTAATTTAAGTTTACCTCAAGTCAATTCCAAAAGAATAGTTTCTCTCGATATAGTATCGGTTCTTTCCCAGGCTGAGTCTTTTGAGGAAACAGAGGTAATTTTGGATACAATTTTTAAGGAAGTGCTAATAGCTGGCAATGTTATTTTAGTGATTGACGATTTCCACAACTTCGTTAGTCCAGTCCATCGTCCGGGAGTCGTTGATATCTCAGGAATAATTAGTCACTATCTACCCTTGCCCACTTTTCGGCTTATTGGCATAACTAATTTTCCTGGATTCCATCGTTTCATAGAACCTGCAGCAATCTTAAGTTATTTTGAAAAAGTGGAGATTTCCGAAATTCCCGAAAAAGATACAATTAGGATTTTGGAAAATTTCCTTCCTTTGCTCGAGAAAAAACACAAACTCTTTGTTACTTATCCAGCCATTAGAGATATTGTTAGATATTCTGCCAGGTATCTCCCAGAAGCTCCTTTTCCTAAAAAGGCAATTGAACTTTTGGATGAAATAATGGTCTATGTTGCCAATTTCACTAAAAGTAAATTAGTTTTACCAGACCATGTAGCCAGAATTATTTCTGATAAGACCCAAATTCCAGTAGGGGAAATCGAAATTGAGGAAAGAAAAATTTTACTCGATTTAGAAAGACTAATTCATCGAAGAATCATTAATCAAGAAGAGGCGGTTAAGGAAATTTCTACCGCCTTAAGAAGAGCCAGAGCTGATATTACGGTCAGAAAAGGTCCAATGGGTGTCTTTTTGTTTTTAGGACCAACCGGGGTCGGGAAGACCGAAACTTCCAAGGCCCTGGCTGAAATTTATTTTAAATCAGAAGAAAATATGATTAGAATTGATATGTCGGAATTTCAGGCAATTAGAGATATTCCTAGATTAATTGGTTCCATTGCCCAAGAGGGTCTTTTAACTACTAAGGTTAGAGAAAGACCTTTTTCTTTGATTTTATTAGATGAGATTGAAAAAGCTCACCCTAATATTTTAAATTTATTTTTACAGGTTTTTGATGAAGGTCATTTGACTGATGGTTTAGGAAGAAAGATTAACTTTAAAAACTCAATAATTATTGCTACTTCCAACGCCGGTTATAAGATAATTTTGGAGGCTCTAAAAAAGAAAACCGAATGGTCAAAAGTAAGAGAGAAACTTTTAGATTTTCTTTTTAAAAAAGGAATTTTTAGACCAGAACTTATCAATCGATTTGATGCAGTAGTTGTCTTTTACCCTTTGACAAAAGAAAATCTTTTAGATATTTCTGAGTTATTGCTTCAGAAATTAAAGAAGAATTTAGACCAAAAAGATGTTGAATTTGTGATAAGTTTGCCTCTTAAAGAAAAAATTGTTGAGTTAGGCTACAATCCAGTCTTTGGAGCTAGAGAAATGAGGAGAGTAATTCAAGATAAAGTTGAAAATCGCTTGGCCTCTGCTTTATTGTCAGGCGAACTAAAAAGAGGCGATAAAGTAGAGATTGACCCCGAAGACTTTAAATTGATAATTAAATGAAGAAAGTCTTAACTATTTCTCTAATCCTTCTTTCCTTTTTGGTTTTGGGAGGATTTTTTTCTTGTAAATATTTTTTCATTTCAGAAAAGAAAATAATTTTACCTGAAAAAGAAAATTCCCAGCTTTCAGAGATTTCTCCACAGGCCGAAAAAGAAGAAACAATTGAAGATGAGAAAATAATTGAAGAAAAAGATCCCGTTTCAAGAGGAGAAGAGCTTATAAAAGAGGCAAAAGAACTAATTTCAAAAACAGAAAAATTTATTGAAGAAAAAGAAAAAGAAAAAATATTAGCAATTGAAAAAGCCAGAGAACGCTCAGAAAATGTTAAAGGAATCTATATGACAGAGTTTATTGCCAATTCTCAAAATCCAGCAGCCATTAAAATTCAAGAGGATATTAAAAAACTTTTATTTGAAACAGAACTCAACGCTCTAGTCATTGATGTAAAAGAGGCCTATGGTCCAAATTTACCCAATAGCTTAAAAAAATTAATCGAGGAATTTAAGAAAAAAGATGTTTGGGTTATTGCTAGAATTTGCGCTTTTCGTGATTCTTCTTTAATAGATGAAAAACCTGAACTTTATCTCAAAACTAAAAAAGGGGATTTTTGGAAAGATTATGGAGGAGGCTATTGGTTGGATCCCCAAAGCCCCGAAGTTTGGCAATATATTATAAAATTTTCACAAGAAGTAATTGATTTCGATTTTGATGAACTTCAATTTGACTACATTCGCTTTCCCTCAGACGGTAATTTAGAAGATATAGTTTTCCCATTTTATGATGAAAAACAAGAAAAACAGGAAGCTGTCCGAGAATTCCTTCTGAACCTTTCCAGAGAACTTAAATCTTATCAGCCAAAAATTATTCTCTCAGTGGATTTGTTTGGTTTAGTAGCCACTCAATATGGTGCTCCAGGAGTTGGTCAACGATTGGAAGATGTAGCTGATTTGTTTGACTATATCTCTTTTATGCTTTATCCCAGTCATTTTTATGGAGGATTTGAAGTAAAAGAAGATTTAAAAAGAGGATTACCCGGCCTTTACTTTCCTTATATTTCAGAGGATGTCTCTCGGGTTGTTTCTAATCATCCTTATGAAGTTGTTTTCAGATCAATCCTTTCAGCTAAAGATTATCTTTTAGAGCTTAACTCCGAAGTTAAAATTCGGCCCTGGCTTCAAGACTTTAGTTTAAGGGCAGATTCCGAAAGAGGGATTTATTATGATTCTGAAAAAGTTAAAGCCCAAGTTAGGGCAGCTGAGGATTCAGGAGCTTCGGGTTGGTTATTGTGGAATCCAACTAATATTTACAGCCAAGAGCTTTTCAAAAAATAACGGGGTTAGACCCCGATATAAATAAGAGAGAAGATAAGGTGTTTTAAAACTGCCTATATTTTAGGCGGTTTTTTTATTGATTGCTTGCACCGTACTAATTTTACCCTTAATTTTGAGAAGACTATTTTATGAAGAAGGATCTTGTTAAATCCTCGCGACACCCGGCCCCGAATAGGGGTTTCCTGCGGAGAGGGTGTTGCTGTGCATTTCCCTGTAAAATTGGTGCAGGTGGGGATAATATGTGGAAAATTAATTGATTTTATCTTATTTTAAAGCTATTCGGTTTTTATTTGACTCAATGTTATAAAGTGGGATATAGTAGAATTGGAGTGGGGAATTGTGGAAAACTGTGGGATAACTGGCTAGATTTGTGGATAAGTCAATCTGTTAACAAAAGTATTATGCTTATAGGCGAATATCGCTATACTATCGATACTAAAAAAAGGCTGGCCCTTCCTTCAAAATTCAGAAAAGAGTTGGGAAAAAAGGTAATAATTACCAGGGGTTTAGACAATTGTCTAATTATTTATCCTTTAAAGGGGTGGGGGATAATGTCTGAGAAGTTGAGTAAACTGCCAGCCAGTCGATTAGATGCTCGAGGTTTTGCCAGGATTATGTTAGCAGGAGCCTGTGATGTTAATTTAGATAAATCAGGCAGAATTTTAATTCCTGAATATTTGAAAAAATATGCCTTTTTAAAAAAGAATGTAGTTTTGCTTGGGCTTTCTAATAGAATAGAAATTTGGGATGAAAAGAGATGGCACAAGTATAGAGAAAAAACCGAAGAAGAAATAGGGGATATAGCCGAAAGACTAAAGGAGCTCGGAGTTTAAAATGATTCACATACCGGTTTTACAAAAAGAGGTTCTAGAATATTTGGTGCCTGAGCCAAATCAAAATTTCATTGATTGTACAATTGGTCAAGGTGGCCATGCCTTAGCAATTTTAGAAAAAATAGCACCTTATGGAAAAGTATTAGGAATTGATTTCGATTCAGAAATACTAAAATGTTTAAAACTTCGAATTAAAGATTTATTAGAAAAAAGGTTAATTCTGGTTTGCAATAATTTCGCAAATCTAAAAAAGATCGTTAAAAAATATAATTTTAAAAAAGTTCAGGGAATTTTGTTTGATCTTGGAATATCCAGCTGGCATTTAGAAAAGAGTAAAAGAGGTTTCTCGTTTCAGAAAGATGAAATCCTTGATATGAGATATCAAAGCACTAAAGAGGGTCTAACTGCTCAAAAAATTGTAAATGATTGGCCAGAAAAAAGACTTGGAAAAATTTTGAAAGAATATAGCGAAGAGAGATTCGCCAGAAGAATTGCCAGAGAAATTGTTAAGAACAGAAAAATAAAGCCAATTAAGACAACCTTTCAGTTAATTAAAATCATTAAAAGAGCAGTGCTCCCACGGTATGGGAGGGAAAGAATTCATCCAGCCACTCGAACTTTCCAGGCCCTGAGGATTGCTGTAAATGATGAATTAAAGAATTTAGAAAAGGCCCTCCCTCAGACCTTGGAAATTTTGAAGCCTCAAGGAAGATTAGTCATAATTTCTTTTCACTCTTTGGAAGATAGAATTTCAAAAAATTTTTTAAGAGAGAATTCTAAAAAAAATCTTTTAAAAATATTAACTAAAAAGCCGATTAGGCCGTCAAAAATAGAAATTGAAGTTAATCCTCGTTCAAGATCAGCAAAATTAAGAGCCGCCATAAAAAAATGAATAATACTTCTATCTTAAATTTTCCCATATCAATTATTCGCGCTCTTCCTTTAAAACTAAGATTTAATCTGAAGCTTTTTTGGATTTTTTCTCTTATTTTAATAATAACGCTCTTAGCTTTTTATATTTTTCAGTTCAATGCTTTAACCTCTGAGACTTATAAAATTCAAGATTCTCAGAAAAAAATAAATGAGCTTTTTTCTGAAAACGAAAATTTAGAAATTAAATTAGCAAAGTTAAATTCTTTAGCAACCATTGAAACTCTAATCGAGGAATTTGACTTTGAGAAAGTAGATAAAATTCATTATATCCAGATTTTAGAAAGCCAAATCGTAAAAGAATGATGAAGAATTGGCGGGTAAATTTAATTTTAATCTTTCTCTTTTTATTTGGGGCGACGATCATCGGTCGCTTAATTTATCTTCAAATTTTCGATCGGCAGCTTTATAAAGCCTTAGCACTCGGTCAGCAACAACTTTTAATCCAGGTTCAGGAAAAAAGAGGAGAGGTTTTTTTAAAAGATAGAGAAAATTTACTTCCTTTAGCAATTAATAAAACCTGGCAATTTTGCTATAGCTCCCCAAAAGAAATCAAAAATAAAGAAGAGGTGGCTAAGAAATTGGGAGACATTCTTGGTTTAGATAGAGACGAAATTTTGGAAAAAATTAAAAATACTGATAGTCTTTTTACTGTTCTTAAACATAAATTAACCGAAGAAGAAGTTGAAAATTTAAAGAAATTAAATTTCGTTGGCATTTATTTGGGAGAAGAGCTTTTGAGATATTATCCTCAAGAGTTTTTACTTTCTCAGGTAATTGGATTTTTAGGAGGTGAAGGAAAAGGTCAATATGGAATAGAAGGTTTCTATGATGAAATTTTGACAGCTGAGAAAGGATTTTTAGAAGGAAAAAGAGGTTTGGGCGGAGCCTTAATTTTCTTAAATTCAGAAAACTTATCGCCGGTTCAAAAAGGAGCTGATATTTCATTGAGTATTGATTACAATATTCAATTTTTGGCTGAAAAATTATTACTTTCTGCTAAAGAAAAATTTGAAATCGAGAAAGGTCAAATTATTGTGGTTGACCCTCATTCAGGAAAAATTTTGGCTTTAGCCGATTTCCCCAATTTCAACCCTAATCGCTATTTTGAAGAAGCTGAGGAGGAAGCTGAGATGGAAATTTTTCAAAATTCAGCAATTCAAGAAATTTTTGAGCCGGGTTCAGTTTTTAAGCCAATCACTATGGCTGCTGCTCTTGATCAAGAGAAAATCACCCCCCAAACTACCTATATTGATAAGGGGGTAGTAGAAGTCGGAGGTTGGCCTATCTATAATTACGGTGAAAGGGTGCATGGAGAACAAACAATGACTGAAGTCTTGGAAAAATCAATTAATACCGGGGCAGTCTTTGTTCAGCAGCAGATCGGATCAGAAATTTTTTTAGAATATCTTGAGAGATTTGGTTTTTTCAAAAAGACCGGCATTGATTTACAGGAAGAAGTTTTTTTTGAAAATTTAGAATTTAAAAAGGGGTATGAAATAAATTTCGCTAACGGCTCTTTTGGCCAAGGAATTGCCATAACTCCTATTCAATTAGTTAGGGCTTTTTGTGCAATTGCCAATGGTGGGAAATTGGTTAGGCCCTATTTAGTAGAAAAAATCGTTGACGGTAGCAAAGAAATTGAGATTAATCCAGAAATTTCGGAAAACTTTATTATTTCACGAAGGACTTCTTCTCAATTAACCGCTATGTTAGTCAGTGTAGTTGAAAATGGCTTTGCTCAATCAGCTAAAATTCCAGGATATTTTATAGCTGGAAAAACAGGAACTGCCCAGATTCCATTTTCTGCCTTAGAGATTGAAAAAAAAGGTTATTCTGAAAAAACAATTCAGACATTTGTTGGATTTGCTCCAGCTTCTGATCCTCAATTTTTAATTTTAATAAAACTTAACAACCCCAATACTAAAACAGCTGAATATTCTGCTATCCCTCTTTTTAAAGAATTAGCAAAGTATATTATTGATTACTGGCAGATACCCCCCGATTATGAATTATGAATTAAGAATATGCCAAATCTTTTAACAAAACTCTTTTTTTTTGTAAAAAGGCCTCGAATTATTATTGTTGTAGGTAGAGGACGATTTTGTGCAACAGAGGCTATTTCTCGAGTTTTGGAAAAATATTTCAAAGTAGCAAGAATTAAAAAAATTGACTTGAAAAGTATTTTGAAAAATGAGATTTTAGTTTTGGAGTCGGAAATAAAAGAAGCTAAAGCTTTTAAATTTTTTGTTGAAGAATCAAAATTAGCAATTTTAGTGGCAACCCATATCGGCGAAATTCCTCCCGATCAAGACTTTTTTGCTGGAGAAAAAGAAGATGCCAAAGGAATTTTAAAATTAGCAAAAATTTTACCCGAAAGGAGCAATTTAATTTTAAATTTTGATGATGAGACTATTAGGGAAATAAAAGATTTGACAAATTTAAAAACTTTAACTTTTGGTTTTCAGGAAGGAGCTGATTTCCAGGCCACCGACATTAAATTAAATACCGGAACAAATTTTAAATTAAATTATCAGGGGAATATTGTCCCTGTTTGGTTAGACTACCTTTTTGGGAAAGAGCAGATTTATAGTGCCCTGAGCGCTATCTCAGTGGGAATTAGTTTAAATCTAAATTTAGTTGAAACTTCTCAGACCTTAAAATTTTACAAATCCCTGCCTGGAAAGAAGTAACAGAAAATGCTAATTTACTTTTTACTGTTGGTCCAAGGGCTCGTTTTATCGCCAATGGAAGAAATAGTCAAAGAAATCAAAGCAATTTAGGAACCTTGTTTTTTAAAAAAAATATGATAAATTTAAATTAAGGCCCCATCGTCTAGAGGTTTAGGACGCAAGGTTCTCATCCTTGTAACTCGGGTTCGACTCCCGATGGGGCCGCAAAAAAGCACGGGTCCGACCCGCGCTTTTTTGGTTTCAAAATCTATCAGAATTACTCCTCTTTCCTAAAAGGCGCCTCAATTATTTCTTTTGCTCCCTCAACTGCTCCTTTTAGGGCATCCTTAACAGCTGAACCTGTTTCACTGCTGATCTCTTCTGCCGCTTTTATTGCTCCTAAAACAGCTTCTTTTGTTACACCAGCCACATCTCCTCCTACTGTTTTAGCTCCATCAATCGCTCCCTGGACTGCCTTTACTGCAACTTGGGCTACATCTTCACCAAGTTCGGCCGCTCCTTTAATAGAGGCCCGAATTGCTCCTTTCACCGTTCCTACTACATCTCCTCCCGCACCAACTACTCCCTCAACCACCCCTTTTACCAGGTCATGAGTAGCTTCAATCAAAGTCACTCCAACCTCGGAAACCGCTTTGATTGCTCCCTTTATGGCACTAATTCCAATTTCAAAACTCTTTCCCCCTATATCTTCAACACCCTCTAAAGTGCTCCTTAAGGTAGTCTTTATTACCCCCATTACTTCCTCAGTTATTTTGCCTGTGGTCTTGATTATTCCTACCAGAGCTTCTCTTAGTTTTTCTCCAAGCTCGATAATCATAGAGTTTCAGTATTCAGCATTGAGTTAATTATTCACAACCATTAGTGGTGGTCAATAACTAACTAACGCCGGCTTTAATTAATTATTTTATTATTATACACTATAAAAAATTTTAAGTAAAAACTAATCAAGTCCTTTAAATTAATTTCTTTTCCGTCTATAATAAAACAATGGCTCGGAAATTTTTCCAGAAGATAATTTTTGGAATTTTAATTTCTCTCATAGTACTAGCATTTGGAAGCTTTTTAATTTATAAAAATACTGCTATGCCAAAGATTCCAGAAAACTTTGAAATTCATCAACCCCCCACCAATATTATTGGTGGGGGGGACGAGCTTTTAATCGGGGTAATATCAGACACTCACGTTCCAAGCAGGGCAGAGGTTTTACCAAGAGAAATTGAAGAAATTTTTAAGGAGGTTGATCTGATAATTCACGCTGGTGATATTGAAAATTTAGAGACCCTAGGAGAGCTGGAGAAAATTTCACTGGTTTTTGCGGTTGAAGGAAATATGGATTTTCCTGAGACAAAAGAGAAATTACCAGAAGGATTATTACTTAAAATTTATGATTGGAAAATCGGAATAGTTCATAGCCCGTTTCCTTTCTGGCTAGGTTCTCATTTTAACTGGATACAAGAAAAGGTGGCTAAAGAATTGGTTAAAAAGCAAAATCTTGATATTTTAATATTTGGGCATACTCATGTAGCTTTTTTAAAAGAATTAGATTTTGGAGAAAAAAAGATCTTCTTAATTAACTCTGGTTCTCCAACCGTCCCTTTTTTTTCTAAGGCTTCAGTTTGTCTCTTAAAAATAACTAAAGATTCCTTCAAAGGAGAAATTATTTTTCTGGAAAAATGAAAACAAATCATTGGCACAATCTTTCTTGGGAAGCAGTAGTAAAAAAGTTAAATTCAGATTCTGAAAAAGGTTTAGCAGAAAAAGAAATTAAGAAAAGACAGGAAAAGTTCGGTAAAAATTTGCTTCCGGCTGAGCGACCATTATCAAGATTGAGAATATTGTTTGAGCAATTTCGGAGCCCTTTAATTTATATTTTAGTAATTGCTGGTATCATCACTTTAGCCTTGGACGAATATACGGACACGATTGTTATTTTTGGAGCAGTGATTTTAAATACTATTGTTGGTTTTTTCCAAGAAAACAAAGCATCTGAGGCCTTAAGAAAACTTAAAAAAGTAGTTACAATTGAAGCTAAAGTAATCAGAGAAGGAAATCTTAAAATTATAGATTCTCAAGAGCTTGTTCATGGAGATATTTTTGAGTTGAGCGCAGGGGACAAAGTTCCAGCTGATGGGAGAATTATAGAAGCCCGTAATTTAAAAACAAATGAGATGGCTTTGACTGGCGAGTGGTTGCCAACTAAAAAACACTCAGATATTTTAGCAAAAGAGACCCCAATGGCCGATAGAGATAATATGGTTTATATGGGCACTATTGTTGAAGATGGAAAAGCAAAAGCTGTAGTTACTGAAACCGGGTTGAAAACTGAAATGGGGAAAGTAGCTTTAATGCTAAAAGAAACAAAAGAGGAAAAAACACCTTATCAGAAAAAATTAGCTCGTTTTTCAAAGATTGTTGGAATAATCATCGCCATAATATGTTTCGGGATTTTTATTGAAGGAATGGTAACCGGGGGAGGGTTTATAGAGATGTTCACGACCGCGGTGGCAGTAGCAGTAGCTGCTATTCCTGAGGGATTGCCGGTGGCAATGACCGTAATTCTGGCCCTAGGAATGCAAAGAATTTTAAAGAAACGGGGACTGGTTAGGAAACTGGTAGCTGCTGAAACCCTTGGTAGCACGAGCGTGATTTGCACTGATAAAACCGCCACTTTGACCGAAGGGAAAATGAAAGTCAGTGAAGTAATTGGCAATAGATTTTTAGCTCTAAAAGCTGCCACTTTAACATCCGAAGCTTTTATTGAAAATCCGCAGGCCCCAAAAGAGAAATTGATCTTCAGAGGAAGACCAACTGATAGAGCATTATTAGAAGCAGGAATTGCAGCCGGTATTGACCGAAAAAAAGAATTCGAAAGAAAAAAAATTGCTGAAATTCCTTTCAATCCAATAAATAAATTTGCTGCTGCTGTCTATGAGGAAAATGGCCAAAATTTTCTCTATGTTTGCGGTGCTCCAGAAAGGATTTTAAACGTCTGTGCTCTAAAAAAAGGAGAAAGAGAGAAATTAGAAAAGAAATTAGAAGAATTGACCAAAAAAGGACTTCGAGTAGTTGCCTCTGCCTATAAAACTATCAGAGGACGGGCCTCTGGCGATTTTCCAGAGGACGGGCCTCTGGTAGCTGATTTGATTAAGGACTTAAATTTTGTTGGTTTTATCACCTTAAAAGATCCGATTAGAAAAGAAGTTAAAGAGGCAATGAAGATTTGTAGAGAAGCAGGAATGAAACCAATTATTGTTACCGGTGACCATAAATTAACAGCTAAAGCAGTAGCTGAGGAATTGGGGTTTAAAATTAAAGAGGAAAACATTTTAGAGGGAAAAGATTTAGATGAGATACCTGACAAGGATTTTGATAAAATTTTAGAAAAAATTCAAATTTACGCCAGGGTTGAGCCAAAACACAAAATGAGAATTATTTCTGCCTGGCAAAAGAAAGGCGAAGTGGTAGCTATGACCGGCGATGGAATTAATGATGCTCCAGCCCTAAAGAAAGCAGATATTGGAGTGGCTTTGGGTTCAGGTACTGATGTTGCTAAGGAAGTTTCAGATTTAATCTTACTGCCCGATTCTTTTAATATTATCGTAGCAGCAGTTGAAGAAGGTCGGGCGATTTTAGATAATATTCGCAAGGTTATAACTTATTTATTATCTGATAGTTTTACCGAAGTAATTTTAGTTGGAGTCAGCATAGTGGCTGGAGTTCCCTTGCCTGTTACAGCCGTCCAGATTTTATGGGTAAATTTAATCGAAGATGGTTTACCTGATATTGCTTTAGCTTTTGAGCCAAAAGAAAAAGATTTAATGAAAAGAAAACCTCAAGGTCGCGATGTTCCTTTATTGACCCGGGAGATGAAGGCAATAATTTTTATTATTGGATTAATTACTGATTTAATACTTTTGAGCTTATTTTTCTGGCTCTGGCAAAAAAACCATGATATTAGGTATGTTAGAACTATGATTTTTGCTTGTTTAACAATAGATTCACTTTTTTATGTTTTTTCCTGTAAGAGTTTAAGGCGTAATTTATGGCACATTAATCCCTTCTCAAATAAACTTCTGGTAGCCGCTGTAGGCATTGGCCTTTTGATGCTCATTTTAGCTCTTTATTTACCTGTATTTCAAACTCTTTTAAAAACGGTACCTTTAGGAATTAGTGATTGGTTAATTATTTTGGCTTTAGGAATAAGCGAAATAATTTTAATTGAGGCTACCAAGTGGCATTTTATAGTTAAAAAAGAAGTATGATTTTATATATTTTAATTTTTATAACCTCTTGTTTAATTTTGATTCGTTCTGGAACCTGGGTAGTTCAGGCTTTAACTAGAATTGCCCAATTTTTGAAATGGCGAGAATTTATAGTGACCGCGGTTTTAATGGCATTTGCAACCTCGCTGCCCGAAATTTTTATTGGAATTAGCTCAGCTCTTGGCAAAGTTCCTAGTCTTTCCTTTGGCACTATTATTGGTTCCAACATTATAGCCCTGACCTTGGTCATAGGAATTGGTACTTTTTTAGCAAAAGGGCTTAAATTCCAGGGGAAGGTTTTACAAAGAAGTTCTTTTGATGCCAGCATTATTACTCTTTTACCTCTTCTTTTAATATTAGATAAAAGATTTTCAAGAATGGACGGACTAATCTTGCTATTGCTTTTTATTTTTTATTTTCGTCAACTCCTCTCCCAAGAAGAAAGATTTACCAGGATTCTTTCCAATTCTTTTAAAGAAGACAGGGCTGAATTTAAAATATTTCTGAAGAATTTGGGAATATTTTTTGGAGGAGTTTTTGTACTTTTACTCTCTGCCGAGGGAATTGTTTTTTCAGCTTCAAATTTGGCGTCGGCTCTCGGTTTACCTTTAATAATCATCGGTGCATTTTTTATAGCTTTGGGCACTTCCTTGCCAGAAATAACTTTTGGAATAAGATCAATCACTATGGGCCGCAAAGAGATGATTATTGGAGATGTGATAGGATCAATAGTAATCAACTCCACTTTGGTTTTAGGATTAGTGGCTTTGATCTGTCCTTTTGAAGTTGCCGATCTCTCCCCCTATCTTATAGGTATTGTTTTTACAATGGTTACGGCTTTATTTTTTACGATTTTTTCAAGAACACATGAAATTATTTCAAAAAAAGAAGCTGTTTTTTTATTCTTAATTTATATCGTTTTTCTTTTATTTCAGATTCTATCTGCCACATAATCCGAGAAGTGTTCTCGGGCTGTGGTTGAAATTTTAACTAAATAATGGTAATTTTAATTAATGACTGATTTCCTTTTTATTTTAATTGTCTTTTTAATTGTAGCTGGTGGAGGTGGGATTTTAATTTATTTTCTCTTAAAAGTAAGTGAGAGACTTGGTGGACAAAGTCAAATAAACTTACAACAGGCTCAAGATATTCAAGAAATTAAAGAGAAATTACTTCTGGGTACTCAACTTCAGGACCATTTAAAAAATGGAATTGAAAAGACAAGAAATTTATTAGAAGATTTAAAGAGAGCTGATCAAGTCCGTCAGCAAAAAGAAGCCGAATTTTCAGAAAGAATTAAAAGGGTAGACGAAATCATTGCCGGCACCTCAGCCAAAGGAATATCGGGTGAGGAAATTTTAAGAGAAACTTTTAAAAAATTACCACCGGAAATGATTGAGAGTAATTTTAGTGTTTCTGGGAAAACCGTAGAGTTTGCTTTAATTCTACCCAATAATAAAAGACTCCCTATTGATTCTAAATGGCCAGCCGGACATTTACTTTTAGAACTGGAAAAAGAATCCTCTCCTGAAAAAAGAAAGGAAATCATCAAAGAAATTGAAAAAGAAACTATAAAAAGGGTTAAAGAGGTAAAACAATATATTGATCCGAGCGTTACCTGGTCGCAGGCCATTGCTGCCGTACCCGATTCAGTTTATAGTGTTTGCCGTGAGGCCCATCTGAAAGCTCGAGAACAAGACGTCATTTTAATGCCTTATTCAATGGTTTTGCCCTTGCTTTTATACATGTATCGTCTTCATCTTCAATACGCAATGTCCATCGACGTAGAGAATCTCCAAAATCATTTAATTTCAATTTCAAGGAATTTGGACGAGATGGAAAATATTTTAGAAAATAAAATTGCCCGGGGCTCGACAATGATCTCCAATGCCTATTTGAACTATAAACAAATGATTAGCAAAATCAGGGCTTCGCTTAATGAGCTCCAACTAAAAAAACCAAAAGAGACTAAAAAATTAAAAGAATAACATGTTAGCAGTAATTAAAACAGGAGGTAAACAATATCTTGTTTCGCCAGGTGACAAAATAAAAATTGAGAAAATTGAAGCTAAAGAAGGGAAAGAAATAACTTTTAAAGAGGTTTTGCTTTTGGAAAAACAAAGAAAACTGGAAATCGGAACCCCTTTGGTTAAAGGAGCAAAAGTTATTGGAAAGGTTTTGAAACACGGCAAAAGGAAAAAAGTAATTGTTTTTAAATATAAATCAAAGACCCGCTATAAAGTAAAAAAGGGCCACCGCCAGTTATTTACTGAAGTTGAGATAATAAAAATAGAGTCTAGAAAATAGGATTTAGAATTTAGGAAAATTTGTCAAAAGGGCTTGACAAATTTTTTATTTGGGTGTATAATAGAAGTGTAAAATAAGAATAGTTCTTTGATAAAATGTAAGGGGGGTAAGCTCACTTCCAGAGAGGAAATCAATATTGGTTTCTTGTCTGGAGGTGAGCAAGCATGAAAATGATTGTGCTAGATCAAATAGATCCTCGCAATAAAGGCTTTTGTGAAGCCGTTGGAATCAGTGACAGACAGTTCTGGTATTGGATACACAAACTGGAAGCCGCTTACACACCTGCTAGTCTTCTGGAAAAGATGAAGAAGTTGGGCCTAACACACCTTTCTGTAACCGTTGCTTCTACAGAAAAGGATGCGGATAATCACGTATTTGCAGACGCGGTAAAGAATCTCTGGAAAGAACAAGGAAGAAAGGAAATCTCTATTGAAGAGTGTATGGGCACCTATATGTTGCTATGCACTTTCTTCGGCGATTGCAAACTTCTCGTTTCCAACAGCTAACCTCCCTCTTTTTTCGAGCCCATAAGTATTTGTGGATTCGAAAAAGGAGGTGGCCCAAATAATAGGGGTGAGTCTTTGACCCGAAGAGGGGAGAAGGGACCATTCGCCATTGGCACCTTATTCCACTTCTCCCCTCACTACTCTTGCTATCAAAACCAAACAGTCCGAGAAATGTTCTCGGACTATTCCATTACATGGGTCTTGACAAATTTTGTGGACTTGTTATAATGGAGACGAGAGTAAAAAAGAGTTCGTTGAAAATTAAATAGTAAGGAGAGAATTGTTCTGAAAATAATCAATAATTCAGGATAGTCCTCTCCTTACTAATCCCGAAGCTGAGGGCCATAAGCAGAGGCTCACTAAGTCACCTGATCTGATCTGGATTGTCCTATCTCCCCCTTGGAGATACCTCCGCAATCCAGATCCCCTGGTGGAGGCCTCGGATAAGGGTGTGAGGAGAAATCCTGAAGGAAAGGTCCCGAAACTTTACTCGAGGTAGGTGAGGGATAATCATCAAACTGGTAGATCCTGGTAGATCCAGTCCCGCGATCGAACTCTACTTGGTGAAGTCCGAGGAGGCTAAGAAGAGTTTGGTTAGCCTGCTTTAGTATTCGGACAGGTCTCTTCCTTCGGGAAACAAAAAGCCTCGATCGTCGGGTGTTGTGTCTAAAGTAGATTCACTTGAGACCTAGATAAAATTATTTGACTTATTCCAATGAGTTCAATACTAAACCCGACATCGAGGCACTTTTTATTTTCTTCCTTCTAAGGCCGATCCTAGAGTCTCCTTATCAGCATATTCTAGTTCAGCACCAACTGGTAATCCTCGGCCAAGCCGGGTGATTTTTATTGGTTCGGCAGGCTCACCACAAGTTAAGGGTTTTAAAATTCTTTCTAAATATAAAGCTGTGGCTTCGCCTTCAGTAGTTGGATTAGTGGCAATGATAATTTCCTTGAATTTAGCATCGGAAATGCCAAATTTTTGAGGATTTTTAATTCGCTCGGTTAATTCTTTAATTTTGAGTTTTTTTAAATCTTGTTTTTTTAATTTCGAAACGGTTCCACCCAAGATAAAATAAAGACCCTTATATTTTTTTGTCTTTTCGATTGAAGTTAAATCAGTTTCTTTTTCAACGATGCAAAGTAAAGTTTTATCCCCTGAGGAATCAGAACAGATTTTACAAAGATTGTCCTCGCCCTCGAAGGGATTGAAACAAAAAGGACAAATTTTAACTCTTTTTTTTAGATTGGTTATTGATTTTATTAAATCTTCAATTTCTTCTTTTTTGGTTTTCATCAAATAAAAAACAAACCGGGTAGCTGTTCTCGGCCCAACGGTCGGAAATTTAGAGAATATATCAATCAGTTTTTGAATAGCCTTGGGATACATTTTACTCTTGGAGTTCTTTTTCTAAGTTGCGGAAGGATACTATCCTTTCATCGAAATATAATTCAACTTTTCCAACCGGACCATTTCGATGTTTAGCAATGATTATATCGGCAATATTTTTTCGGGAGCTATTTGGTTTGTAGCGATCCTCTCTATATATGAATAAAACTACGTCTGCATCTTGTTCTAAACTTCCGCTTTCACGAAGATCGGCTAATCTGGGAATTTTGGGGGATCTTTGTTCGACTGCTCGGGATAATTGAGATAAAGCTAAAACCGGAATATTGAGTTCTCTGGCTAAGCCCTTAAGAGATTTGGAAATCTCAGTTATCTGTCGAACAATTGGATCATTGGGGTTTCTCGCTTCCATTAATTGTAAATAATCAACAACGATCAGCCCTAAACTATGTTCTGCCTGTAATCTCCGAGCCATTGCCCTCATCTGCAAAATATTTGGGGAGGGGGCATCATCGATAAAAATTGGAGCCTCAGCTAAAATTCCCAAGGCCCGTTGAATTCTCACAAAATCATTATTTTCCCCGTCGCTAGAGAGTCTTCCTGTTCTTAATCTCCACAAATCAACATTAGCTAAACTAGCAATCAACCTATCAACCACCTGATCTCCTGACATCTCTAAACTAAATATACCAACTGGTATTTTCTCATTAACGGCGATATTGGCAGCGATATTTAGGGCTAAGCTACTTTTTCCGAGTGTGGGACGTGATGCTAAAATTATTAAATCAGATTTTTGGAGACCAGCTAAAATATTATCTAAATCGACAAAACCAGTAGCTAAACCTCGGGGAAGTCCTTTGTGTTTTGATAGGTTGTCGATTCTTTCAAAGGCTTCCTCTAAAGTTGCTTTCACCGGTACGAAATTTTGAGTCAAACTTTTTTGGGCAATGCTAAAAATTCTTTTTTCTGCCTTATCTAATAAAACATCAACATCTTCTGATTCGTTGTAGCCCAAAGCGCCAATTTCGTGTGAGGCATCAATTAAATCTCTTAAAATTCTTTTTCTCTGGACAATCCTGGCATAATTGGCCACGTGGCTGGCGGTAGGAACAGAATTTATTAATTCGGTCAAATAACTATTTCCCCCGATTTCTTCCAACAAATTTTTTTCCTTGAGACGACTGGAAACTGAAAGAAGATCAATTGGCTCTCTTCTTTCGAAGAGATCAATCATAGTTGTATAAATTTCTTGATGGATTTTTTTATAAAAATCTCGGGATTGTAAAAAATCAGCAACCTTTAAAATGGCATTTTTGTCAAGCATAAAACAGCCAAGCAGGGATTTCTCGCCCTCGATTGACTGAGGAGGTAATTTTTCTGGTAATTGAGAATTGTTATTCATAATAAAAGAAGTTTGTTGATATGGTTTAGGTTTTCAATTACAATATATCAAAAGCAAATAACTTTGGCAAATATGAAAAAACTTCCCAAAATCGGTTTAATTTCTTTGCATTCCTTTTTAAGGCCGGGAGGGGTAAAAAGTCATATTTTAGGATTGCGCAAAGAATTTAAAAGAAGGCGTTATCGATTAAAAATTATTGTCCCCAGAAGAGCGATTGAGGAAAATTATGGAAAAGAGGTAATTTTGCTGGGAACTTCTTTTTCCCTTCCTTTTGGCGGGGGGAGATCGGATTTTGCTATGAATTTTAATCCTTTGGCAATTGAAAATACATTGAGAGAAGAAAAATTTGATATTTTACATTTTCACAATTTTAGTTTCCCTTCTTCTTTTCAGATTTTAGAAAGATCTCAAGCTTTAAATATTTTAACTTTTCATTCTGATATTGGGAGGAGTGAATTTTTGAAAGAATTTCCCATTTTTCTCTATATTCTGAAAAAAATTGTTCAATGGAAAATTGATGGAATAATAGGTGTTTCTCCTATAGCCCTCAATGTTTTTAAAAAATGCAGTCCACTAAAAACAGTTATCCCCAATGGCGTAGATCTTGAAAAATTTAATCCCCGAGTTCCAAAAATTAAAAAATTTTCTGATGGGAAAATTAATATCCTGTTTGTTGGCAGAATTGAAGAAAGAAAAGGTCTAATTTATTTAATTAAGGCCTATCAAATTTTAACCAAAAAATTTCCCAATCTAAGATTGATTATTATTGGAGATGGAGAGCTAAAAGCAGACTGTCAATCTTTCGTTAAAAATCACGATTTAAAAGAAGTTTATTTTGAAGGAGAAAAAACCGGGAAAAACCTCGTTTCTTATTTTACAACCTCTGATATTTTTTGTGCTCCTTCCATTTACGGAGAGAGTTTTGGGATAGTTTTGCTTGAGGGAATGGCCTGTAAATTACCAGTGGTAGCCTTTGCCAACAGAGGCTACAAAGCGCTTTTGAAGGGGAAAAGAAATGAAAAATTTTTAGCAAGGCCCAGGAGTTATAAAGATTTAGCTAAAAAATTGGAAATTTTAATTAAAAATAAAAATTTGAGAGAAGAAATAGGAAGGTGGGGTCGAAAAGAAGCCAAAAAATATTCCTGGAGCAAAGTTGCTGACCAGGTTTTAGATTTTTATCAAATTTGCCAAAAAAATAAACAAAAAAGGCTAAAGGAAAGCTTTTCTGTTGAAGAGATGTTCGAGGAAGTCGCCAACAAAGATATTTTAGACTGGTTAAGATAAAAGATTTGCCAGAGGACGGGCCTCTGGCAATTTAGTTTAAGGTTTAGAGTTTATTGTTTAAAGTTTTTTATTTTTGGTCCTTCTTTGGTGTCTTCAATCTGCCAGCCCATTTTCTTGATTTCTCTTCTTATTTCATCGGCTTTCTTCCATTCTTTTTCTTGACGATATTTTTCTCGTTCCTCAACTAATTTTAGGATCTTTTTAGGGGCTTTTTCTTTTTTTGGCTTTTCCCAGAATATAAAATTAAAAACTTTATCAATTTTTCTTAAAAATTTTAAAATATCTTTGACATCTTGAAATGCTAATTTATTCTGGCTCAAAAGCAAATTACCACGATTAATTAATTTAAAAATAGAAGCCAAGGCCCTCGGAGTATTGAAGTCATTGTCCATATGTCGCTCAAATTCTTTTTTTGTTATTAGCGTTAATTTTTTATAAATCTTTTTATCTTTTTTACTTTTTAAACTTTTTAATTTATCTACAAATTCATCAAGTCGCCGGAGACTTCTTTCATCTTGTTTAATCGCTCGTTTATTAAAATCAAGAGGAGAGCGATAATGAGAACTAATTATAAAAAATCGAATTAGTCGAGGAGAATATTCTTTGAGCATCTGGGGAATCTCAATATAATTTCCCAGACTTTTTGACATCTTTTGCTTATTGACTGTTAAAAGTCCTCCGTGAAGCCAATATTTTACAAAGGGTTTTTTGCCAGTTGCTGCTTCCGATTGGGCGATCTCGTTTTCATGGTGAGGAAAAATAAGATCTTTTGCGCCACCATGGATATCAATTTGTTTTCCTAGATATTTTTGGGACATTACTGAACATTCAATATGCCACCCCGGTCTTCCTTTTCCCCAAGGACTGGGCCAGGTTGGCTCCTCCGGCCTTGTTTTTTTCCAGAGGGCAAAATCCATTGCTTCTTCTTTCTCATATTTATCAGTGGCAATTCTTGTTCCTGAAATTTCTTTTTTTAATTTTATCCTGGAAAGTTTTCCGTAGTCTGGAAATTTTGAAATATCAAAATAAACCGACCCCTTTCTTTCATAAGCAAAACCCTTGCCTTCGAGAGTTTTTAGCATTTTGATTATTTCTTTAATATGTTTTGAAACTTGAGGATATAGACTTGCTTTCTTTATCCCCAAAGCCTTGATATCTTGGAAAAATTGCTTGGTATATTTTCTTGCCAAATCCCTGATATTTATCTTAAGTTTTTTTGATGCTTTAATTATATCATCGTGAATGTCAGTGATATTGAGAATGTATCTAACTTTATATCTCTTTAATTCGAGATATTTTCTAATGACGTCAAAAGCAACATAGGTTCTGGCGTGTCCTAAATGGGAAGGGCCGTAAACCGTAGGGCCGCAGATATACATCCCAACTTGAGGTGGCTTTCGAGGCCTAAAAACTTCTTTTTTTCGAGATAGAGTATTGTAGAGTTTGAGCATAATTATATTATTATACTATTTTGCTTTTTTTACTACAAACCCTTGACAAATTTTAACTATGGGTGTATAATAGAAGTGTAAAGCAGAAATAGTTCTTTGAAAAATTAAAAAGGAAAAACCTTTTAGATGGGAAAATTGTCTATCAAAAAAAATTGTAGTGAGAGAACAGAATTACCTGGAATGAAAAACCAAATTATTGGTAGATAGTTTCCCCATTTAAGGGGAGGAGGTATGTATGTTTGGTAGAATGCCTAAGGCTTTCGCCAACAAACACAAATAAGAGAGGGAAAGAAATTATTGTCCCGATTCCGAAAACGAAGGCATTGATCCTTGCTATAACATTTACGAACAAGCGTTTCCCTAAGGAACTTCAGGAGTTAGGCGTACCCTTGATCAGAGATAAATCAGTAGAAGAGAGCAAGATGAGATCTCAGATCAAAAAAACACAGATAGCACTACGAACAGGAGCAGGGAGTACTCTTAATTTCCGAACCGTGGATAAGGGAAAAATCGAAGCCATAGGAATGCCCTTAATTCTTAATAGAAGTACCTCGGTTTCGGGAACAGAGACTCTTCAAAACCTGGTAGAAATTGCAAAACAAAGAGGAATAAAGAAAGTTTTCCTAAGAATTAGACAAAGAGTAACTGAAGCAGGGCGTTCCCGTCCTAGAAAACGAGCAATGGAAAAATTCAACGTTAAAGCCTACTTTGTAAACCCGGGACAAGAGACTTTCAAAGACAAAAGAGGAACAAAACTCTTTAGCATTGACAACCTACCCGAGCCGTTTAAACGGGTATTAGAAGCGACTTGGTTCATCCATGCCTGGGATAATCCTGATTCTCTGGTAATTAGCCTTACATTTAGACGACCAGATGAGAAACCGAGCCATATTCTTTCTCTCTCTTAATCTTTTTTTTCAAATAAAATTTAGATAGAATAAAGTAATATAACCATGAAATTTTCTTATAAAAAAATCTTCATTCCTACTATTCTTCAACCAGATACAATCGTGGCTGTTTTTTTATTAAAAAAATTTGGAAAGAAAAAATATCCAGGAATCGAAAATGCAGAAATCGAAGTCCGAAACATTCTTCCGGAAAATGAAACTTCAGATTCTTTATTTAAAAAAGGATTTTTTTTGATTGATATTGGAGGTGGGAAGTTTGATCATCATTTTAAACATAAAACAGTTTCTCAATTGATAGCCGAAGATCTTAAAATATCAAATGATCCTTCATTAGCTAAACTTTTAACTTTTGCAGAAAGAGATGATAAATATGGAATGGGAACAATTTCCAAGGATCCAATTGATAAGGCCTTCGGACTTTCGGGTCTAATTTCAAATGTAAATAAAATTTTAGGCTCTGATCCCAACAAAGTAATAGATGTAATTTTACCTGTAATCCACGCTCATTATCTTGAGGAAAAACGAAGACATAAAGATCTTCCTGAAGAGTTCAAAAAAAAATCGAAAGAGAAAAAAGCTGAAGTTTTCTTCGTAAAACAAAAGGGGAAAAAATTGAAAGTAGTAGCAATCGAATCTGATAACCCAAGTATAGTTGGTTGGTTACGTTCCTCCATTGGTGAACGGGCAGATGTTGTTTTACAAAAAGCTTCTTCAGGTCATGTAAATATTATTACTCGTCCTCTAAAAAGAGTTGACCTCAGATTGGTAATTGGTCTTTTGAGACAAGAAGAAATTGAAGTTCAAAATCGAGAAATTAGTTTCCCTCCACTTGAACTTATGAAACCAGGGAGATTGCCGAAAATTCCAGAATGGTATTATGACCTTGCCACAAATTCTATCTTGAATGGGGGAGTTAATCCAAAAGGAACACCCTCTACCGCTATTCCTTTTGAAAAGATAAAGGAAATAGTAAAGGAAGGTTTGGGCGGGGTTCTTTTTCGAAAGAAAGCTCCAGTAAGAGGTGAAGGGACTAAATATTTTCTTGAAGTGCGAGTTCCTCTTGAAATTGCTAAAAAAATTAGAGAAAAAATTGAGAGCACTCCAGCAGGTATAAAGCTTCACTTAGCCCAGAACTATCACATTACTCTGATTTATTTAGGAGCATATGAACCCGGGGATTTATCTAATCTCTTTGAAAAAACCCAAGCTTTTTTAAAAAAAATCGAACCATTTTCAATTGAAATCAACAGTAAAAGTCTAAAATCGGGGATAATCCTTGGTTATGAGACTAGGGCTTTTTATTTTTTAATTCCTGAGAAAAAAGGAGGGGAGATTTTAAAGAAGATTCGTCCCTCATTAGAAAAAATCATTCCTCAATTTCAACCCGTAGAATTCCTTCCTCACTTAACCATAGCTATTACTATTCCTGGAATTGAAGAAAAAGTTATTAAAGAGGCAAAAATAGAATTTAAAAAAGATTTTAAAATTAAATTTTTGGTAAATAAAATCAGACTTACTGAAATCATTCAAAAACCAAATGGCCAAATAGTTTATAAAAGCAAACATTATTTTTCTTTAAAGGCGTAAAAATTTGACAAAGTTTAGTTAATAAGTTATAATAGGGATAGTAACGGAGAAAAATCTCCGATTTGAAAATTTCATATTGAAATGAAAAAGGAGATAAGAAAGTGGTAAGATTGAAAATTAGGGTAGCAGGAGAAGAGATTATCTTAGAAACACATGAAAATCCCCACTTCGATGAAGAGTTTGCTCGGTGGCTTATAGAGAACTTCGGAACTAAAGAATTTCTTGAGAGATATGCCCCAGAAAGAGTTATCCAACTAGGAATAGGCTATGGTCCTTTTGATGAACATCCGAGGGAAGACGAACAACAAAGGAGAAATGAATGCGCCGCAACTCTGGTCGCTAAAGCTCTTGGGATATATGAAAGGCCAGAGCTTAAGAGGCTTCTTGGTTTCGCTCTCAATCGCGATCGTAATGGACCCCAACTTCTCGACCTTGTTCATATAACGAACTTGTGGCGCCGAAAGTTTCCAAATGATCCAGGAAAGGTTTTTCAGGAGATATCGAAGATCATCGAACTTGAGCATCAGGAGCAACTTTACTTCCATACTGTTGTAGGAAAAAAGTTTGAGAGAGACGCCAAGACTGAAGAGACAAGTCTCGATGAAGAGGTAATCAAAATAGTGACTATTCTTTCGGATGAATATCAAATGAGTCGGTACTTTAGATTTAGAGTACGGGAGCCGGGTATTCTAATTCAGGGGTATCGGTCGGGTCACATTCGAATCTTTGCTAATAGGATATTTAAAATACGTTGGCTCGAGGAGATTGCTGCAATAATTCGATATGAGTCGCAGAGAGCAAAAGGTAATATTTTGACTAAAGACTGGAATATGCTTAGAAAAGAAGGTGAAGTGAAAGGCGCTGAAGAGTGGTATTACCATCCCGCAGGGTTCGCACTTCTCAATGGAAGTATAACCCATCCCGATGTCGCACCGACCAATCTCTCATTAAACAGGATTAAAACACTCGTTCGAATAGGAATCGATTGCAACGCTTTCGAATCATCGCGTAGCCAATTATGCAAGACAGGGTTTTGTAGTTCTTCTCTCAAAGAATCTTGCCCGTGGTATCCCTGGGGATTGAAAAGATGTCGAAGAGTTCGCAAAGGGCTAATTTAAAGAGGGCGCCCACTTAAGTTCCTCTTTTTTTTATCGAAAAACTTGTTAAGATCTTTTCTTTTTGCTATTATGAATTAATATGAAAAAATCAGATGCCCTCATTAGTTTCATAATTGGCTTTTTTATCGGGTTTTTTTTCTTTATTGGATTAAAAATTATTAAGATTGAGGTTCCTTACAGTTGGTTACTTATCATCATTTTTCCTCCCCTGAGTTTGTTGGGGATGTTTATTGCTTCCCTCCTTGGAAAAAAGTTCCTATTTATATTACAGGCAGCCAGATTTCTTTTAGTCGGAGCCTTAAACACCTTTATTGATTTGGGAGTATTGAATTTTTTAATGTGGATTTTTGGGATTGCTGCAGGAGTTAGCTATTCTGTTTTTAAAGGTATTTCTTTTTTGGCTGCTACCGTCAATAGCTATTTCTGGAATAAATACTGGACATTTGAGAAAAAAGAGAGGAAGCCAGGCCCAAAAGAATTTATAAAATTTTTGATTATAACGACAATTGGCTTTTTGATAAATGTTGGAATTGCCTCCTTGGTTGTCAATATTATTGGACCTAAATTTGGGATAACTGAGGTAACTTGGGGAAACATTGGTGCTTTCGCTGCCGTTTTTGTTGCCTGGATCTGGAATTTCATTGGTGTAAAATTTATTGTCTTTAAGTATTAATCAAAGTCCTAATCATGGCTAATCTGGTCCTTTATAGAAAATATCGGCCGAAGACATTTTCTGAAATTATTGGTCAGGAACATATTGTCCAAACTTTAAAAAATGCTATTTTATCAGGGATGATTTCCCATGCCTATTTGTTTTCCGGACCGAGGGGTTCAGGAAAAACTACAATTGCTAGGCTTTTAGCAAAAGCTGTAAACTGCGAGAACCTCCAGACGTGGGAACCTTGTAATAAATGTTCTTCTTGTTTAGATATTAATCAAAGTCGTGCCTTAGACTTGATTGAAATTGATGCTGCTTCTCACCGAGGGATTGATGAAATAAGGGAACTGAGAGATGGGATTAGATTTGTTCCCATAAAACAAAAATATAAAGTGTTTATAATTGATGAGAGCCATCAGCTTACGAAGGAAGCAGCCAATGCTCTTCTAAAAACCTTAGAAGAACCTCCCTCCTATGCCATCTTCGTTTTGGCTACCACTGAGATTCACAAGATGATTCCCACTATTGTTTCAAGATGTCAAAGATTTGATTTTAGAAGATTAACTGTACCGGAAATTATTAAAAAATTGAAATGGATTTCTGGAAAAGAAAAAGTAAAAATTGAAAAAGCGGCTTTGGAACTAATTGCCTTAAATTCTGATGGCTCTCTACGAGATGCCGAAGGTTTCTTAGACCAAGTTTTGACCTTTTCGGGAATATTAGGAAAAGAAAAGGAAATTAGAGCTGAAGATATCAAAAATTTGTTGGGATTAGTTGAGATAAATTTGGTCCAAAATTTTGTTGATTTTATTTGCCAGAAAAAAACATCAGAAGCCATTAATTTCTTAAATAAAATAATCGATCAAGGTTCAGATCTCCAAGAATTTACCAAAGCTCTGATTAATTATTTAAGGCAAGCTCTAATTTTGAAAATGTCAGGGGGGGAGGAGTCTCAAAACCCAGTAATTTCGG
Source organism: Patescibacteria group bacterium (assembly GCA_020148025.1). Taxonomy (GTDB): domain Bacteria; phylum Patescibacteriota; class Minisyncoccia; order Minisyncoccales; family JAHCRE01; genus JAHCRF01. Next base: position 4,806 of record JAHCRH010000006.1, on the reverse strand, counting down.
GGTTAACCAAAGAGGAATTTAAGAAACTTCAAACGCAAGCAGCTAATTTTAAAGAAACTGAACTTCACCAAATTTTAAATCTCTTTTTAGAAGCTAAAAATAAAATGAGATTTTCACCAATTCCCCAATTACCTTTGGAGTTAGCGATAATTGAAGCCCTAGAATCAACTAATAACTGAAAACTAAGAACTAAAAACTTTTTTAATGCGGGGTGGTGTAATGGTAGCACGCCAGACTTTGACTCTGGAAATTTTGGTTCGAATCCAAGCCCCGCAGTTAGCTACCCCGAGAGTTTTTCTCGGGGGTTTTTGCTATCCAGGACTTGACAAATTCTACCGATTTGCTATAATAGAACTGTAAGATAAGAATAGTTCTTTGAAATAATTTATGGGGAAGAGATAATATTTCACCGCGAAATGCTCATTTTGTTCTGGTGAGTAGCTCGCGGTGAGATAGATGCAAAAAGAAGAAAATTATAGAGGCTCTGTGTTTCTCTTAGAAGTTCCTTCTAGCTTCTTAATTCCTGAACTTGAGGTGGCAGTGGTTAGGAGAAAAGCACTAATCGCGGAAAAAGAAAGGCAAGATTTATGGATTGCAGAGTATGGCTCTGGCTTTGAACAGCCAGCATCCGAAGACGAGATAGATAAGTTCCATCTTGGATTCAAGGTAGAACCAGGAAAGATACCAGAAATATTAGAAAACGAATCCAAAAGGATAATAACAGGCCTTAGAAGATTGCATGAAAAAAACAATCTTCCCACCGAAGAGTTTGAAAAACGGCTAAACGAAATGCGTGCTAGCGGAGACTACCCATCATATATAATCTACACACTTTCCCAACTATTTAAGATAGCTATCCGTCAGAAAGCCAGAAAAAGGAAACAAAGTCAAGCAAAAGCAGTGATGAATAGATAACCTTCCCCTCTTTTTTCGAGCCCACAATCATTTGTGGATTCGAAAAAGGAGTTAGTTCTTTAAAATAATTTATGGGGAAGGAATTTTCACCTCCAGAGAGGAAATCAAAAATTGGTTTCCTGCTTGGAGGTGAAGAATACGACTGAACTAAAAGAATTATTAATAAAAATAGTAAAAGCGAATGGAGACATTAAAGAAGGAGGAGAACTCTCAGAACTTGGTGTTTGCAAGGTGGCAGCGTTAATGGGTCTTACTTGCAAAGGAGTCTCATTTGAAGAGACAGGAGTTATGGAAAAGGTCCTCGCAGCAATAACCAAAGAAAAAGTTCACGAGATAGAAAAACCTTATTGGGAGTAGTCTTATTACCTTTTCTCTTCCCCCTCTTTTTTCGAGCCCATAAAGATTTATGGATTGGAAAAAGGAGAAAAACGCAAGAACTGTCTATAATTAGGCAGTTTTTGTTTATGAATGAGCCAGAACCGGTATCTCAAGACATTCTTTCGTACTCATAAAATAGGTTCGAACAGCGTTCAGGCCCCGCAGTTAGCTACCCCGAGAGTTTTTCTCGGGTTTTTGTTTGACAAGATTCAAATATTGAATATAATAGAATCAGTACAAAGAGGAGGATTGAGATTGACAGGAAATTTACTAAATTTGATGGGCCGAACAGCACACGCTATCACAGGGGTTCAACTACTACTTGAAGGAAGAGTCAAGGATTCCGAAAGATATGTTAGAGACTTTATCTCAATTGAGGAAGGAGAGATCAAAGAAGCGTTCTGTTTCTTGATTCCAGCGGCTCAGGAAGCAATCGTTAAAAAGTTCAACGAGGTACAAAGTCCTTTAAAAGATGATAAAGAGATACACAGAAACAAAGATGAGATTCTAGCGACTCTAAGAGAGCTGTTCAGTATGACGAATGCCCTGATATCGCTTTCCATACATTAAAAACGGCTAATCAGTTCCTGCCATGTAATAAGGTGTCTTCTATTTAATACGGCACCTTTTTTTATTTCCGCCGCCCCGCCCCGAGAGTTTTTCTCTCGGGGTTTTGGTTTTAATGACAAATAGTTGTAGTTGATATTTTTATTTTAATCTGGTAAATTAGAATAGTTCTCTAAAGGAAATAAAAAAGGAGGTGGTACAAATGAGAGTAAAGATAGGTGGTGTTGCCCATACATTTACACTGAATAGCAAACAGATGCGTTCCGAGAAGAGCGTCGAAGAGTTATGGGGCATGGAAATGCGGGTAAAGCACGAAAGGTTGGTCCAAATACTGATAAAGGAAGGATACAAGGTTTTTACTTGGGGTGGTCCTGTGTTTGGCGGTCTATCCAGAGGTATTGTTCTGATCTCTGAAAAACTCCGTACCGGTTTCGCAATGAGATATGATTTTGTGAACGCTCTATCAAAAGTAGGTTTGCCGATCAATTGGTATACACAAGAGGATTTCTGTTATGAGTCTGTTGAGAATAATTAGATCCTTAGCTAATACAAAAAGAAGTTGGAAAATATCAAACTTCTATCCAGTGGGGGGGGGCAAAGAAAACATAAAAAGATTTCCCCCCCCGTTTTTTTTATTTAACCATTTACCAAATAGGTTCTAATAGCGTTCAGGCCCCGCAGTTAGTAGCCCGAGCCTTTGGCTCGGGCTTTTGTTTATGGTAGAATAGAAACACAAGGTCGGCATAATAATCCAATAATAAAAACATGTCTAAAACAATAATTGCGCTCATTATTATAATTGTTGTTGTGGGGGTAGGTTACTGGATTTATCAGTCATCGATAACACCCGAAGAGGTAACTGAAATAGAGCAAGCTTGCGTAAACTCTGGAGGGCAAGTATCAACATCATTGTGTTGTAAAGCAACTGGTGATTTCCCTAACTTGTGCCTTATTGGTCCTTGTGGCTGTTCGCCAGATAATAGTCATCAAGTAAAAGTTTGTGACTGTGGACCTGACAAATGCTTTAATGGAAGCGAATGCGTGTCTTCGGATGAGGTTTCAATTCTTCTTGAAAATCTCAAGCAAGAAACCAGGATAGACTTTTCAGAAATAGAAGAAACTGAATTTAAGTGGATTGTTAAGGTGGACCCAGAAATAACAGAAGAAACTGTGGCTGGAAAAGGATTTGAGGTTGAGAGAATATCAAGCGAGCAATTTGACAGCATTCATCCCTTTTTCATAGACAATGGCTTTAAAACAGATATTTACAATATGGCAGCTGGCACTATTTCGGGATTAACAGGATACAAAAAAGATAAGGCTGTTTGTACGGTTGCAGGAGGTCTTACCGGATACAAAGAAGCAGAAGGCCAGTGGATTCCACCCGAATCTGATAAGTGGGATATAACTGTTAAATGCGGCAAGTTAGAGAAAACCGAGATGGAATATGCAACCGAGGACTGGCAGGTTTATGAGAGTGAAAAATATGGTTATTCTTTAAAGTATCCCACCGATTGTCTTTATGGACCCTTGCCTGGTTATTGCAAGCTGAAACCACCAGAAGAAAGACCCCGGGAATGTCTGTGTTACTTTAATGCTGAAAATCCAGACGAGGTATCTCTTGGAACCTTTACTGGCCCAAAAGATGATTTAACAGGTGCTAGTTTTGTGGTTTTTCATTCTATTTTTGTTGATAGCTATAGTCCTCCTGCTGGTACAAACCTTGTTAGCTGGCTTAAGGAAAAGTTCCCTTATCAAGACATTCCAGATGAGATAAATATGGAAATAGACGGAATACCAGCTGTAAGAGTTTATACTCCTAAATCACCTATGGCTTGGTCCCAAGAAGATATTTACTTTATAAAGAATGATAAACTTTTCAGAATCGGCCTACTGGATGTAGATAACGAAAACAATAGAGAACTCTACGATAAAATACTTTATACTTTTAAGGTTTCTGAATAAGATATCTTTTCCGTTGTCATAACAACAATTTTCTTTATGCTGTATTAAAAACAGGTATCTCAAAATACTCTTTTGTACTCATAAAATAGGTTCTAACAGCCTTCAGGCCCCGCAGTATTGGACGCCCGAGAGAAAAACTCTCGGGCTTGATTTTTTTATGAAGATTTAATAGAATACTCTTAGTAGTATAAATAAAAAGGAGGAATGCCCTTTGAAAACTAAAAATCTGGAAACAAGAGTTCTAGAAAGTTTGAAAAGGAATACAGAATTTAAGGAGGTGAAGAAAAATGAATAAGATTGAAAAAGTGTTAACGCATGCCTTGTTTGTCCACTTACACCACAACATTGACCAAGCTATTGATTTCAAAGCTATTAAAGAATTAAATCAACAAGTTGCGAAAAAGTGGCCCGGTGCTTTGTTAGTTGGTCCCGGAGATGATGCTGCTGCCTTCCGAATGCCGGGGATTGAAGGATATTTTGTAGCTAAACAAGAAAGTCACTGTTCTCCTTCCGTACCCAGACCATATGATGCCGCTGCCACTGGTGCAGGCGGTGCCATGCGAGACGTTGTTGCAATGGGCGCTAGACCTATCTTCCTACTTGATTTTATAGGAACTAGACCGATGGAAAAGAAAGTTTTGGTTGGACCCTGCGGCTTTGCTGGCAAGTGTAGCTGTGGAAAATGCATAGAGATGACTAGTCAAGAAAGATTGAACTTAATAATGAAGGGTATAAAGGATATGTGCGCCGCTATGGATGTTTTCATTATTGGAGGAGGACTTTCGACCTCTTTCAGTGATATTGTTCCAGCAGTCGTAGTAGCAGTAATCGGAAAACTGATTACCGAAAAGCCTCTTACCAAACCAGCCAAAGCAGTTGGAGATAAGATTATACTCGTAGGCGAAACTAGCAATGACGGGAACGACACTTTGTTTAGAGCGGGTTTCGTAAAAGAAATGCGACCAGCCGAAGCTCTATTTA
>JAHCRH010000005.1 GCA_020148025.1 Patescibacteria group bacterium | reverse complement strand
TTTTTTAATAATAGCTGAATCAATTCGAACATCACCAGAATGGGGAACTTCTTTATCAGATCCGAGTAAATCAAGAGGTGGGGGCTGATAAGAAAAAGGGGGGGCTTTTTTCTCTAAAATAGGTTTGGTTTTTAGTTCTAAAGGTTCCTTAAATTCAGATTTGGGAATTGGTTCAATCTCCTTTATTTTCAATTTCGGTTCCTTTACTTTTTTAAATATCCGTAAAAGGAAAGGTTTCTTAGTTTCTGAAATTGGCAAGACAGAAGAGGGTTTTTGAAAAAGTTGCCAAAAAATTAAGAAAGCTGTCAAGATCACGGCTCCAAATATTATCTGAGTTACTAAAATTCCAAAAAATCTTAAAAAAGGCCAACTTAAAACATAACCTAACCACCCTCCCTGCTTTGTTGAATCCAAAGCTCCGAAAATTCCAGAAATTCCAAGAAGCAAAAGCGAAATTGTCAAAATCGATGATTTAAAAAATTTTTGATATTCAGATTTCAAAAGTACCCAGCCTAAAATCACAAAAAGTAAGGGAATTAAAAAAACTGTATTTCCAAATAAAAAAGTGAGGGTTTTAAAGAGAATTCGACCACCAACTCCCGCTTTATCAAAAAAGCTTAAACCAATAACTATTGAAATCAAAAATAATAAAATTCCAAAAATCAATCTTTTTGTCTTTAAAGATTTGCTAAATTTCTTATTGCTTTTCTTTATTTTTTTTCGGTTTTGAGCCATCTATTTTTAATTATACTATTATTTCTTTTGTTTTTGAAAACCAGTACCGGCGGGAATTAACTTCCCAATGATCACATTTTCCTTCAAACCTCGAAGTTTATCTTCTTTTCCTCCGATAGCAGCTTTAATTAAAACTCGAGTAGTCTCTTGAAAAGAAGCAGCTGATAAAAATGAATCTGCGGTTAAAGCCACTCGGGACATTCCGAGTAAAATGGGCGTTCCCGTAGCTGTCTTTTTCTTTTCCTTTCTTAAAATTTTATTCTCCTCTAAAAATTTTGGTCTCTCAATAATTTCGCCAGAAACAAAAGAACTATCACCGCCTTCTCGAATTCTTAGCCGGGAGAACATTTGGCGAACAATTACCTCAAGATGCTTATCATGAATAATTGCTCCCTGGGAAACATAGATTCTCTGAATTTCTTTAATAATATATCTTTGGACCCCAGTTTTACCTCTAAGTTCAAATAGTTCTCTCAGGTCTAATCTTCCTTCTGAGAGCTGTTGACCTTTTTTAATCTCTTGGCCCGGTTTGACCCAAATAGCCATTTGGGGAGAAATTTTATATTCGACAACTCCTTGGCGAATATCCCCAGAGGCATATTCTAAAATTTCTTTTTTCTTTAATCGAGGATTACCTTTTTTAGATCTCACTTTAATTACCCCTTCTTTTGTTATTCCAGTCACTTTTCCATCAACTTTAGAAATTGCCCCCCTTTCAGCTAATGTTCTGGCCTCAAAAATCTCCTCCACCCTCGGTAATCCAAAAGTAATATCTCCTCCCCCAGCCACACCGCCAGTATGAAAAGTTCTCATCGTCAATTGAGTTCCTGGCTCACCAATTGCCTGGGCAGCGACAATTCCCACTGCCTCTCCTAATTTAATCAGCTGATTTAAACCTAAATCCCAGCCATAACATTTCTGACAAATTCCCCTGATCGATTTACAACTTAGAGGAGAACGAACCCTGATTTTTTTAACCCCTGATTTAATTATGGCTTCTGCCTTTTTCCAATCAATGACCTCGCCCCGCTTTACAATTTTTCTTTTTTTATCCTTAACATCCTCTAAAACTGTTCTTCCTGAAATCTTGAAGATAAAATTCTGGCCAATTTCTTCAGCATCTTCCCTGAATATTTCAATCCCTTTCTCGTCATGACAATCTTCCTCGGTTATTACCGTCTCATGGGCAACATCAATGAGTCTTCTGGTTAAGTAGCCAGCGGTAGAGGTACGGAGGGCCGTATCAACCGTTCCCTTTCTTGCTCCATGGGTAGAAATGAAATATTCTAAAACATTAAATCCTTCTTTATAAGAACTTTTGATTGGAAGTTTAATAATCTGTCCCATTGGATTAATTACTAAACCCTTCATTCCACACATCTGGACCGGTTGAACCCAAGAACCTTTCGCTCCGGAATCAATGATTGAAAATACTGAACCTTCAGATGGTAATGTCCTTGGAACAATTTCTTCAATTTTTGATTTTGTTTTTTGCCAAACTTCGATTGTCTTTAGATATTTTTCTTCTTCGGTAAGCAGCCCTTTTTTGAAATGTTCTCCAACCATCTCTATTTCTTTTTCTGCCTCTTTAATTAATTTCTCTTTTTCTTGAGGAATCTTTAAGTCATCCATCCCCCAGGATAAACCTAAGATAGTAGCGTATTTAAATCCCAGATCTTTAACTTTATCTAAGGTGGCAGTCGATCTTTCTATTCCAAAATTTCCAATGATTTCACTTATCACTTTTTCTAATTTCTTTGAATTTATCACTTCATTAATGAAGCGGAGGCTGGCGGGCAAAGTTTCATTAAAAATAATTCGCCCAACCGAGGTCTTTAAAAATTCTAAATTCTTCATTCTAACCTTAATTCTGGTTCTTAAATCAACCGCGCCAAATTCATAAGCTAAGACGGCCTCCTGAAAATTTCCAAAGATCTTCCCCTCCCCTTTAGTTTTTTCTTTGATTTTAGTTAAAAAATAGCAGCCAAGGATAATATCTTGAGTAGGGGTAACAATCGGAATACCAGTGGCTGGTTTCAAAGGATTTAAGGTAGACAACATTATTTCTTTAGCCTCTTTTTGGGCCTCAGCGGATAAAGGTAAATGAACAGCCATTTGATCGCCATCAAAATCAGCATTAAAGGCCTTACAAACTAAAGGATGAACTTGAATTGCCTCTCCTTCAATTAATATTGGTTGGAAAGCCTGAATTCCTAATCGATGTAAGGTTGGAGCTCGATTTAACAAAATCAATTTATCTTTAACTACTTCCTCTAAGATTGCCCAAACTTCCTCGGTCTCCTGCTCAATTAATCTTGAGGCTGCTCTCACATTATAAGCCAATTCTTTATCTAAAATTCTTTTAATAATAAAGGGTTTAAATAATTCCAAGGCCATCTTTTTAGGAAGACCGCACTGATGAAGTTTTAATTTTGGTCCGACAACAATCACCGATCTGCCTGAATAATCAACTCTTTTACCTAAAAGATTCTGCCTGAATCTCCCTTGTTTTCCTTTCAACATATCAGCTAAAGATTTCAAGAGCCTTCTTCCTCCAGTGGTTGCCCTGGTAATTACTCCCTTTCTCATTCCATTATCAATCAGAGCATCAACTGCTTCCTGCAACATTCTTTTTTCATTTCTAACAATAACTTCAGGGGCTGCAATTTCTAAAAGATATTTCAAACGGTTGTTCCGATTAATTACTCTTCTGTAAAGATCATTTAAATCAGAGGAGGCATAACGACCACCATCCAACTGAACCATTGGTCTTAAATCCGGTGGTAAAACCGGTAAAACAGTCAGGAACATCCATTCTGGTCTCAATTTTGCATTTAACATTGACTGGAAAAGTTTTAATCTCCTTAAAATTTTTCTTCGGCTTATTGCTGAAGCCTTTCCTATTTCTTTTTTCAATCTGCTAATTTCTTTTTTAAAATCTATTTGCTCAAAAATTTTCCTTAGAGTTTCTGCCCCTGTTCCTGCTTCAAAAACCTCTCCATATTTTAAAGAAAGGTTGTGATATCCCACCTCAGAAAGAATTTTCAAGGGTTTCAAGCCTAACACTTCCTCTCTAGCTTCATCTCTGGCATTTTTTAATTCTTCTAAAACCTTATTTCTTTCTTTTTTAGTTTTTAGTTTTGAGCTTCGAGCCTTGAGCTTTCTTTTGTATTCTTTCTCAATCTCTTCTAAAACCTTTTTTTTAGCCCCTTCATCAACTTTTGTGATAATATAAGCAGCAAAATAAATCACCCTTTCTAACTTAGGTAAAGAAATATCTAAAATTATTCCCGTTCGCGACGGTACTCCTCTTAAAAACCAAATATGAGAAACCGGTGAGGCCAATTTGATATGGCCCATCCTTTCTCGTCTGACTGAAGATTTTGTTACTTCTACTCCGCAACGATCGCAAATTATTCCTTTATAACGAATTCTCTTATATTTACCGCAATAGCATTGGTAATCTTTAGTTGGGCCGAAAATTCTTTCACAAAAAAGACCATCTTTTTCCGCTCTCTGAGTTCGGTAATTGATGGTTTCAGGTTTAGTTACCTCACCATGAGACCAAGATAAAATTTCTTCTGGTGAAGCTAAGCGAATTTTTATTGATTTAAGATCAGCTGCTCTCATAATAGATTTAAGATTAAAGATTTAAGATTTAAGTTAACTTTAATCTTTCAACTTTCAACTTTCAACTTTAATCTTCTTTGGGTTTTTCTTTTATCTCAACATTTAATCCTAAAGCTTTTAATTCATTGATAAGTAAATTTAAAGAAGCAGGAATGTTAGGATGTCTAATTGGTTCTCCTTTTAAGATGGCCTGATAGGCAGCTGCCCGGCCCTGAACGTCATCGGATTTAATAGTCAACATTTCCTGTAAGGTATGGGCTGCCCCATGTCCTTCTAAAGCCCAAACTTCCATTTCTCCAAATCTTTGACCCCCAAATTGGGCCTTTCCCCCTAAGGGCTGCTGGGTAATTAGAGAATAAGGCCCAATTGATCTGGTATGAATTTTATCGGTAACCATATGAATTAATTTCATCATATAAACGAAACCTACAGTAATTTTCTCTGGAAAAGGTAGACCGGTTCGGCCGTCATAAAGAGTAATCTTTCCGTCTTCTGGCAACCCAGCTTTTCTAAGTTCTTCTTTAATCTCTTCCTCGGTCGCTCCGGCTAAGGCCGGAGAAATAGCAATATAGCCCAATTTTTTGGCCGCTATTCCTAAATGAGCTTCCAAAACTTGACCAATGTTCATTCGAGAGACAATGCTTAAGGGATTTAGAATAATATCAACTGGAGTTCCATCTTCTAAAAATGGCATATCTTCAATTGGTAAAACCATAGAAACCACCCCCTTATTCCCATGGCGACCAGCAAGCTTGTCACCTGCCTGAATTTTTCTGATCTCCGCTACTTTAACATCAATTCTTTTTATCACTCCAGGGTCAAGTCTATGACCCGATTCTCTAGAAAAAATCTTCACATTAATTACCCTTCCCTGTTTACCATGTTCCATCAACAAAGAGGTGTCTTTAACCTCTCTGGCTTTTTCTCCAAAAATAGCTCTTAATAATCTTTCCTCAGCAGTTAGATCAACTTCTCCTTTGGGAGAAATCTTCCCAACTAAAATATCATTTGGACCAATTTCAGCTCCAATCCTGATTAAACCTTCTTCGTCTAAATTCCTCAATTTTTCTTCTGAAACATTGGGAATATCACAGGTTGTAATCTCTGGCCCCAATTTAGTTTCTCGAACATCACAACTAAAATCCTCAATATGAATTGAGGTATAAACATCGTTTCTGACTAATCTTTCAGAAATCAAAATTGCATCTTCAAAAGTTCCTCCCCGCCAGGACATGAAGGCAACCAAAATATTCCGGCCCAAAGCTAGATGTCCCCGAGTTATTCCCCCTCCGTCAGTTAAAATGTCTCCTTTTTTAACAATCTTCCTCTTTTTAACTGAGGGTTTTTGATGGAAACAAGTGAATTGATTGGTCTGAATAAAAGTTTGCAGAGGATATTTTTTTTCTCCCTTTTTACCTCTAATTTTAATATGATCAGCATCGACTTCAGTAACGATCCCCTCCTCCTCGGCAATTATTTCCTGACCAGAATCTCTAGCTACTCTCTTTTCTCCCCCAGTAATGACTAAGGGAACCTCTGGCCCAAGAAGAGGAACAGACTGTCTTTGCATATTTGATCCCATTAAGGCTCGGTTGGCATCATCATTTTGTAAAAACGGAATGCAAGAAGTAGCGATAGAAATTGATTGGGCAGGAGAAACATCAAAAAAATCAATTTTTTCTCTATCAATTATTCCTGGCTTACCTCTTATTCTGGCTTCAACTTTTTTGGGGACAATTTTGCCTTTCTCATCGATTAGCACTCCTCCGTGGGCAATATTATATTTTTCTTCTTCATAGGCATTAAGATAACAAATTTCTGAAGTAACCCTTCCATTTTTCACCTTGAAATAAGGAGTCTCAATAAAACCATAGGGATTAATTCGAGCAAAACCGGCCAAATGGTTAATTAATCCAACGTTTGGCCCTTCAGGAGTTTGAATAGGACAAATCCTTCCATAATGGGAGGGTTGAACATCTCTAACCTCAAACCCAGCTCTTTCTCGAGTTAAACCACCCGGTCCGGTAGCTGATAGTCTTCTTTTGTGCTCTAATTCAGCCAGAGGATTTTCGTTGTCCATAAACTGAGCGAGCTGAGAAAAGGTAAAGAATTCTTTAACTATCGCTATAAATGGTCGGGAATTAATCAATTGAACCGGGGTTAAGGTAGAAATATCTAAGGTAGCCATTCGGTCTTTGATGATCCTGGCCATTCTCATCAAACCCACCCTTAATCGATTTTGTAAGAGTTCATTCAAAGTTCTTACTCGCCGATTGCCTAAATGATCAATCTGATCAGGTTTCCCTTCAGGGTCATTATTTAACCTAATAATTTCTCTCAAAACAGCCACAATGTCTGCAGGATCCAAAACCCTATCTGATCTGGTAATTTCTTCTTCAAGTTTTGGATTTTGGATTTTGCCGCTCAATTTCATTGAGCGCCCGCTTCGCCTCGGCGAAGACGAGGCGAGAGCCTCGCCCCTTCGGGGCGGGACTTTTGACTTTAATTCCGGTAGTCTCTGCCACATTCGCCACCTCCCTACTTTTGACAAATCATACCTTTCAAAATTAAAGAACATATTATCAATCAGCTCTCTAGCTGTCTCAGCAGTGGCTAAATCACCCGGTCTTAAATGTTGATAGATCTCAATTAAGGCTTCGGCTTGATTTTTAGTGGAGTCTCTTTTTATTGTCTCTGAGATGTATTTAATTTCGCCTGTCTCAACATCTTGAAATAGTTTTTTAATTCTTAGATCAGTAACTAGTTTGTGGAGTTTCAATGTCTTAAATAATGATTTTTCGAGCTCATTTTTTATATCATCTATCCCCTTCATTCTTTCAGTTATTTCTTTTATAAGTTCATCCCATCTCTTTCTAATTTCCTCTCTGTAGTTCTTGGGCATTCTTGCTTCATCAGCTTCTTCTGTAAAACTACAGAATCTTCTTTTACCTATTTTTTTTATGTTCTCTCTATAAAATTTAGCTAATTTTAGATCATGCTCTTTTAAAAATCCTTCTGGGAACTCTTTTTTCTTAGTATATTCTTTGTAATCTTTTTCTATTTCTTCTTTTTCTTCTTTAGTAAGAGGGTCTTCTAGAGAGGGAAGAAAAGCTCTCAACAAAGTAGTGGCTGCTACCTTTCTTTTCCGGTCAATCTTAACTCCAATAAAACCGGAGGACTCAGTTCCGAATTCAAGCCAAGCTCCCCGATTAGGAATGATTTTTGCCCCAAAATAAGTTTCACCCCTAATCATCCGAGAAGTAAAAAAGGCACCGGGGGAACGAATAAGCTGGGAAATAACTACTCTTTCTATTCCATTAACAGTAAAAGTTCCCCTTTTGGTCATCAAGGGGAAATCAGTTAAAAAGACTTCTTGCTCTTTAATTTCTTTTGTCTTGAGGTTGACTAATCTTACTTTAACTCGCAAGGCTGCTTCATAGGAATCATTATTCTCTTTAGCTTCCAACTCAGTCTTATATTTAGGCTCATCCAATTTATAATCTAAAAACCAGAGTTCTAACTCTTTTCCGGTATAATCTCGAATAGGCGATATTTCTAAAAAAAGCTCTTTTAAATCTCTCTCCCAAAATCTCTGCCAGCTTTCTTTTTGAATTGAGAGTAAATAGGGTAAGGGTAGAGAAATTTTTGATTTCGAAAAATCTTTAAATTTCATTTTCAATCCCGCCCGCTCCGCCTTATGAAGCAAGGCGAACGGAAATTAAATTTAAAATTACCCTCTATTTTTATTTTTAGGGCAAATTAAAACTAAAAAGTGAGAAAAAATTAAATTGGATATTTTTAATTTTACTCCCAATCTAAAATTTGTCAACCCTCCCACCTATTTTTTCTCTCAATTCATGTTTTTACAGAAATACAACGGAAAAGTGTGTTTAAATTCTGCGGCACACGGTGGGCGAATAGCCCGGTCCTCCCCTAGGAGAACAAACTATTCTTTTAGTGTGCCGCCAGTAAATTAAACGACAAAATAGGTGGGGGGTCAAACCACTACTTTAAACTTTTTATTTTTCTATCTCTGGTGGTGCCTCTTCAATTGGTAGTTCCGGGGGTTGAATCCCTTCTAAAGCCGGTAAACCCTTTCTTAAATTGACTAGAATCCTCTTCACTTCCAGGTTATCAGGATTTAACTTTTCAACTCTTTCAAATTGCTTAATGGCTTTATCTTTGTTTCCCTGCCGGTCATAAATCAATCCTAAAAAATAGCGGGCATTGGAATAATTCTCATCAATGCTTACTGCTTGCTCAAACTCAGCCTTAGCTAAATTCAACTGATTATCATTGTAATATAAAAGTCCAAGCTGGAAAGCTAAACCGATGTCAAGGGGGGTGACTAATTTTGTTACTTCTAACTTCTCGATCGCCTCTTTTGTTTTACCCTGTCTGACATAGATCATAGCAATTTGAAAATGAGCGGGGGCGTAATCTGATTTTAATTCCAGAGCTTTTTGAAAATTCTTTTGGGCCAGAGCCAAATTTTCAGTTTTCTCCTCCTCGTTTCCCAATTGAGTAGAAATATCGGCCTTAATAAGATAGGTTTTGCCAATCTCAGTAAAGATATAGGGATTTTTAGGCTCGAGGTCTGCAGCTTTTTTGAAATTTCCAAGGGCCCAATCCTCAGCTCCTTCGACTAGACCAATTAAATTTTGATAGATAAATGCCCTAACGTTCCAATTGGCCACATTTTGGGGGGAAATCTCAGTTGCTCTTCTTGAAGAATCCAACATACTATTGATTAAATCTCCGGTTTCCTCTGGCGATAAATCTACCCTAGGCGAGATCTCATTTAATCTAACTAAATAAAGCTGAGAGAGATCTCTCCAATAACTATCTAAACCAGAATTCAAATCAATTGCCTTTCTTAAATAATTAATTGCCTGGCTTGTCTGACCCTGTCGCCAAGCTTCCAAGCCCTGAAGATATTTTATCTCAGCAAGATAATGCTCGAATCCAGCAAAAGAAAGCCCTATCCCCAAGAGAAAAATTAACACACAAAGACCTACCAAAACTAAAGGAGGAGATTTAAAAGCCCAGCTTTTTATTTTTGGAAATAGGGCAACAAAAACTCCCAATAACAACCAAAAGAAAAACAGCCAAGTAAGATTAGAGGGATAGAGAAATTGGCTAAAAACTAAACCAAGAAAGCTGGAAAAAACTCCCAAAGGAAGTAGCCAATCTTTATCCTTTCTTGTAATCTTCTCTCTTAGATGTTTAAAGCCTGACCAAAGAAATATCCCAAAGATGAAAAATAGAGCGGCAATTCCTAAAATTCCAGTAGTAATTAGTTTATCAAGGACTTCTGAGGCACCACTGGCAAATCGGATGTTCCAAAAAATTGTCTGGTTTATCTCAACGGGTTTGAAATTTGAATAACTAAAAATAAAGGTTGCGGGACCTGTTCCCAGAAATAGGTTTTTAGAAAGAACGCTTTTGGCAATATTTAATTCTGTTCTTTGAGCTGGTAAGACCTCGATTGGAATTTGGATTAAAGAAATTCTAAAGACTAAAAAGAAAAGGCTAATAATTAAAAGAAGCATCGGCAACCAAATTAAATAACTCTCGCCAGTTTTCTTGAGATTTAAAATACCAAAAATAAAAAGAATTGAGATACCTAAAATTAAAACTATCCAGGCTATCCAAAAATTAACCAAAATAAGATAAATCAAGAAAATAAAGACAGAAATTGTTAGTATTCGTCTAATCAACTTTTTTTCAGCTAAAAAAATCAGGGGAATTACCAGGGGTGAAAGAGAAGCTATAAATATTGAAAGTGAATTTAGGGTTCCAATGGTATTAAAAGAGGTGAGTTTAGCAAAATCCCAGGGCAGAGGGAATTTACCAAAAATCTGGGAGATTGAAAACAAAGCAGCTATTGCTCCGGAAATAACAAAAAGAAAGAGAAGCCAGAAGATCTCTCTTTTTTTAGCAAAAATATTAGCAATCAAAAAATAAAAAATCAGAAAATAAAGCAGTGTTAAAAAACCCTGACTAACATTGAGTGGCCAGCCCCAAAAACTGGGGTATCGCCATTGAGAAAAGACTGCTGAAAAGCCATAAATTAGAAAAAAAGTTAAAACCGGAATATTTAGAAAACTGAAGTTGAGCTCGAGTCTATCTGAAATCAAAATCTTTACTAGCCAAAACAAAAGGGCAATAGAAACTAAAATAATTAGCAATATCTGTTTATTAAAATCAAGGATGTCTAAAGTAAAAGGGGAAAAAAAGATCGGCAATAAAAATACCAAAGAGTAAATTATAATCTTGCTAATTTTTTGGCAGAGATTAGCTATTTTAAGAGATCGAGTTTTGAATGGAATTCTCATTTTAAAAATTAAAAAATTAGAACTAGTTAAATTATAATGGTTTATAGTCTTTAGTCAAAAAGTTTTAATGAACCTTGAAACTTTGCAAAATACCCAAACTAATGAAGTTGCTGATTAAACTACTTCCTCCATAACTTATTAGAGGCAGAGGAATACCGATGATTGGTATAATCCCAAGGTTCATGCCGATATGAATAAAAATCTGGGAAACTAAAAGAATAGCTAAACCTGATGCAAAGAGACGAGGGAAATTAGATCGAGAAGACATTGCAATTTTTAAAATCCGCCAAACTAAAAAAGAAAATAAAAAAAATATAACCCCGATTCCTAAAATTCCCATTTCTTCAGCAATTGCTGAAAAAATAAAATCGGTCTGAGGCTCAGGCAAAAAGCCATATTGAACTTGGGAACCCGAACCTAACCCTTGACCAAAAATCGAACCTGCTCCTATGGCAATTTTTGCCTGAATTCCGCTCCAGCTCGTCCCTAAAGGCTCAATTCTTGGCTGGAAAAAGCTGATAATTCTTTGTCTTTGATAATCCTTAAGGAAAAAAGACCAAATTAAGATTAAAATTAAAAGAAAAGAAAGACAGAGAATTAAAAAATGGCGAACTTTTATTCCAGAAATAATTAAAATTCCAACCCATAAGATAATTAAGATTAAAACTGATCCCAAATCTGGCTGAAAGAAAATTAAGATAGCTGGAATTGCCATATAAAATCCGGAAATTAAAATACGGCCTATCCGGTACATCTCAACGTGTCTCATTGAGAAATATTTGGCTAATAAAATTATTAAAATAATTTTGGTAAATTCGATCGGATCAATTGAAATGGGTCCCAATCTATACCAGCCTTTTGCTCCTTTAATTTCTGGAGCGAAAAAAAATAGGCCGATTAAGCTAATTAAACAAAAAAAATAAAGGAATAAAATTAAATAGGGGTTTTCCCGAAAGATCCGCCAGTCAAAAAAACTAAAGAATATCATCAAAAAAAATGAAATTGTCAAAAAAATAATTTGTTTTTTAAAATTCAAAAAATCTTTCTTAGCTAAAGAAGAACTATATATTGATAAAAGGCCAATTCCAACAAGTAAAAGAACGGAGATAATAATAACCCAATCCAGTTTTTTAAAATGAATTAAAAAAGGTCTCATCTCAATATTTACCCAGTATTACAACATCATTGTCCTACCGGATTTATTTAGATTTTATCATTTTTAAAAATTCTTTTTCAGAAATTATTTTCACTCCCAATTTTTTAGCCTTTTCATATTTTAAACCTGGGGACTCCCCTACTACTACAAAATCTATTTCTTTACTTACTGAAGAAGAAATATTTCCTCCTGAGAGCCTAATTTTATCTTTAGCTCCATCTCTAGTCATTGTTTTAAGAGTCCCGGTAAAAACGAATATTTTTCCTTTTAGTCTGGTTTCAATTTTTGGAGGAGCTATTGTTTTTACTCCCGCTTTTAATAAATCATTAATTAATTTACAATTCGTCTTTTTTCTAAAAAAATCATAAATACTTTTTGCTACAATCCCACCAATATCGGGAATTCGCTCAAACTGCTCAAGAGTAGCCTTCTTTAGATTTTCAATTGAGCCAAAGGTATTTGCTAAGATATTGGCTGTCTCCTCTCCCACGTGACGAATCCCTAAGGTAAAAATGAATTTCGCCAAAGGAATATTTTTTGCTTTCTCAATAGCTTCAATCAAATTTTTTGCAGATTTTTCAGCAAATCTTTCCAAAGGGACTAAATCTCCTTTTTTTAACAAAAATATATCAGCAGGACTCTTTATTAAACCTTCATTCAACAACTGATCGATAATTTGTGGTCCCAAATATTCAATGTCAAGGGCTTTTTTTGAAACAAAGTGGTAAAAGTATCTTCTAATGGTGGCAAAGCACCTTTTATTTGGACAATAATAATCAACTCCTCCTGATTTCCTGATGATTTTCGTTCCACAAGATGGACATCTTGGAGGCATTTTAAAATTCTTTTCTTTTCCAGTTCTTAACTCTGGTAAAACTTTCACAATATCTGGAATAACATCTCCAGCCCGTTGAACAATCACTGTATCTCCGATTTTTACTCCTAATCTTTCAATTTCATCGGCATTATGTAAAGTAGCTCTAGAAATGGTTACTCCTCCTACCCTAACCGGTTCCAAAATAGCTACCGGGGTTAATTTCCCAGTTCTCCCTACTTGAACAATAATTTCTTTAACTTTAGTTGTTGCCTCTGTTCCTGGAAATTTATATGCAATTGCTCCCCGGGGAGCTTTCCCAACTATTCCTAAGCTGTTATACAAATTATCATTATTGACATTGATGACAATTCCATCGATCTCATAAGCTAATTTATCTCTCTTTTTTGAAATTTTTTGGTGAAGTCTTACCGCCTCTTCCAAATGTTGACAATATCTATTAAAAGGGTTCTCCGGAATTCCTAAAAGCCTGATTAATCGATGAGATTCCTGATGAGTTTTTTGACCCAAATTTGTCACTAATTGATAGCCGAAAAATTCTAATTTTCTTCGAGCAGTGATTTTGGGATTTAATTGCCTGACTGAACCAGCAGCAGCATTTCGAGGATTAGCAAAAGTGCTTTGTCCTTTTTTCTTTTGTTCTTTATTCAATTCCTTAAAGGCTCGCTTTGACATATAAATCTCACCACGAATCTCAATCTCTCTTGGAATTTTGTATTTTTTTGATAAATCTTTCAATCTTAATTTCAAGGGGATACATCTTATTGTTTTGACATTTTGGGTAATATCTTCTCCGGTGAAACCATCACCCCTGGTTGCCGCCCTAAACAATATTCCATCCTTGTAGATTAAAGAAGTAGCTAGTCCATCCATTTTCAACTCAGCAAAATAATCCAACTTTTCAATCTCAGATAGAGTCATCAATTTCTTAATTCTCTCTTGCCAATCTGCTAATTCTTTTTTATCCATAGCATCTTGGAGAGTAAGCATTGGAATCTTATGTTTTACCTTTCTAAATTTTTCTAAGGGCGGTCCTCCAACTCTCTGAGTTGGTGAATCGGGAGTAATAAATTCAGGAAATTGCTTTTCTAATTCAATTAATTCCCTTTTTAATGAATCGTAAGCCGCATCTGAAATTCCAGGTTTGTCTAAAACATAGTATAAATAATCGTGATGCTGAATCTCATCTCTTAATTTTTCTATTCTCCGTTTAGCTTCTGATTTTGTCAATTTTGTTTTCATCTTTTTTAATTTCCTCTTTAATTTTCGTAACCTTCCCAGAATTGACCACAATTCCAAAGTGCCAGAGGCCCGTCCTCTGGTTAATCATTCCAGAGCGAGATCAGCAAATTCTCTAATCTCACCTTTATATTTTATCCAATTTTCAACGAATTCTCTACATCCTGCTTCACCACCCATTATTCTTAAAATGAACTCTCTATCCGTCAAAGAGGGAAAATTCTTTTCCCCAATATAATCAGAGTAACTTGACCATTTATAATCTTCCAGAAATTTAATTACTCTTTCCGGATCTTTAATTCCAATTTCTTTCCATTTTAGCTCTATCAAAGATACCGGATTAGTATGAACATAGACAAATACAGTTTTCAATTGCTCCTCTGTTTTGATATGAACAGCGGTAAACCTTTTTTGAAAAACATGTCCTTCCCGACCATATTTTGGTTAAAATATCCGCCATAGCCTGTATTAAGTTTTGACATAAATTTGATAATTCCCCTTTCTTTAAGTTGTCGTAAGAGTAAATGAAAATGATTTGGCATTAGACAAAAAGCTAAAACTTCTACCAATTTATCCCGTGAATTGCCCGAGGACGAATTGCTAGAGGACGGGCCTCTGGTAACTTCTTATTTATTATTATACAAAAATTAGTTATAATTTAAAGATGGAAAGAAAAATTTCAAAGATTGGAATTTTGGGGGGAGCTTTCAATCCTCCTCATTTTGGTCATTTGATCTTAGCGGAAACTGCTTTTAAAAAACTTAATTTAGAAAAAATTATTTTCTTGCCTTCAGGCCTTCCTCCTTTAAAAAAAGAAAAAATACCTTCAGCTAGAGATAGATTTTTAATGACAAAGCTTTTAATCAAAAGAAAGTCTTGTTTTGAAATCTCAGATTATGAAGTCAAAAAAAAGAGGAAATGTTTCACTATTGAAACACTCAAATTTTTTAGAAAAAAGCTGAAAAACTGCCAAATTTTTTGGTTAATTGGTGAAGATTCCTTGAGAGAAATTATCGAAGGGAAATGGAAAGGAGGTTTAAGGGTTTTAGACCTCGCTCAATTTGTAGTTTTCACCAGATCTTGGCATCAATTTAATTTAAAAAAGCTTCCTAAAAAATTCAAAGAAAAATCAAAAAAAACTCTTAAAAAAATAATAAAAATAAATTTGAATATAGCAATTTCAGCTACTAAAATTCGAGAAAGAATAAAAAACGGTAAAAATTTAACCTCTTTGGTTCCAAAAAAGGTGCTAAAGTATATTAAAGAAAAGAAATTGTATTCTACCTAAAAATATGTTTAGGAAAACCTACATTAATTTTGAAAAAGTTCCTCCTCATTTAGGATTGACTCAGAAAAGAATCAAAAAGATTACTGGAAAAAAAATTAGAGAGATAAGAAATTATTTTAAAAGATATTATTTCAAAAAAGCGGTAATTGGAGTATCAGGGGGTATTGATTCTGCCCTGGCTGCTACTCTGACCATTAAGGCTTTAGGTCCCAAAAATGTCTATTTTTTAAGAATGCCTTATCTGGGAATTTCTTCAAAAGAAAGTCTGATTTTGACTGAAAAATTAGCAAAAAATTTAAAATTGCCAGAAGAAAATTTAATTACCATTCCGATAAATAAACAAGTTGATTTAAGCTGGAAAATTCTAAAAAAATTTAAAGGTGGGAACCTAAAAATCAGAAAGGGGAATTTAATGGCCAGAGAAAGAATGAAAATTTTATTTGATTTATCAGCGGTAAAGCGTGCTATTGTCATTGGAAGTGAAGGTAAAAGCGAAGAAAGATTGGGATATTTTACAATCGGGGGCGATAGAGTTTCAGGAATTGAACCAATAAATAATCTTTATAAAACCCAGGTTTACAAAATGGCCAGTTTCTTCAGAGAAATTCCAGATGAAATTTTAAAAAGAGCTCCTTCTCCTGAATTATGGAAAGACCAAACAGATGAAGGAGAAATTGGGGCCTCTTATTTGGAAATTGATACAGTTTTATCTGCTATTGAGAATTTAAAAATCTCAAAGAAGAAAATTACAAAAAAATTTAAAATAAAAAAGTCAAAAATTGATTTGATTTTAAAAAGGTATCAAAAGGCAAAAGGAAAAAGAAACTTACCCTACGTTTTAAAATTATGATTAAGAAACATTTTGAAGAAATTAATTTAAGAAAAGAAAAATTTAAAAAAGGATTTCTTGAGAAAAAAATTAAATTTTCAGCTAAAAATTTAGTTAAAAATTTGAAAAGAAAAAAACTATCTTTAGCTACAATGGAATCTTGCACTGGAGGAGCTTTAATAAATACAATAACTAATATTCCTGGAGCTTCAGAAATTACAAAAGGTGGTTTTGTTCCTTATTCTGTTCAAGAAAAAATTGCTTTGGGAATTCCAAGAAAATTAATTAAAAAATATTCAGTTTATAGTCCCAAAATAGCTGAAGCTTTGGCTCAAAAAGCAAAGAAAAAAATTAAAGGCTCTGATATTGGAATTGGAATTACCGGAATAATTTCAAGGCCTGATCCAAAATTTCCGGAAAAAAGAGTAGGCCAGGTAGATATCGGGGTAGTATTTAAAGATAGAATTTTAGTTAAAAGATTTTATTTCCCGCCAAAAAAAGAAAGAAAGCTGACAAAAGCAATGGTAGTCTTAAAGACTTTGGAAATAATAGGAGAAATAGTTAAAGAGTAAAAGAATTTTTAAAAAGAAACCCTGATAAGGGATTTTTAATTTCGAGCGGAGCAAGAAATCAAGGCTCTGACGAAGTCAGGTTCTTATTTTCGGAATCATTTATCTTGTAACTTCAATTGCCCTTCTGGTTTCTCTAAATTCTCCAGTTGATTCGAAATTATTATAGCCACTACAGCTGGTGCCTACTTTAAGAGCTACTAGACTAAGATCGGGTATAAATTCTATTATTCCATTGCCATCAAAATCAAATTTGGGGTCTGAAGGAGGAGATTCACCAAGATGAGCCGCAATTATACATAAATCGGTATCAGGACAAATAGCACAATCACCACAACCAGTTATTACCTCATCGCCATCAAAATCGGGACAATGTTCATGAATTACTTCATAATTTATATCCGTATCTAAATTATCAGGGAATGTTGAATCCTCCAAGAGCCCCCAACAATCCGGTCTGCAAGGCGAAGCGCAAGTATCCTCTGGTGGATAGCAAGGCGGCGAAGGACAACCAGCCCGATAACAGGTTTTAGCTTCATGCAATATTCTTTCAATTCCGGTATCGGCAGCACAAAAGGCAATTACCGAATCTACCATTCCTCTTATCATTTTCATTTGCGAAACTATAATCACGCTTATCCCCAAACCAATAGCTAACAAAATAAACATAATCATTATGGCAAGATAAATAGAAACACCTTTTTTTGAAACTCCAAACATAGTTTATCTTAAAACATCTAAACTTCTTTGAGACAT
The DNA here is from genome assembly GCA_020148025.1 of Patescibacteria group bacterium. GTDB lineage: Bacteria > Patescibacteriota > Minisyncoccia > Minisyncoccales > JAHCRE01 > JAHCRF01. The sequence goes on along the minus strand of JAHCRH010000005.1, from coordinate 26,420 downwards.
TGAGGTTTGAATTTGGATTTTAGGCGGTGATCCTGTTATCATAGGTCTTCCACTTTCTATTTCTAAAAAAATAGTTGCTCTTGGCTGATCAGTATCATTTTGGTCCCAACTGGCATCGGGACCGATATTAAAGGAGACCACATCTAAATTAGGAGAAGTCAAATAGTTCCCGGTCACTCCTTTTATTTCTTTTAGACGATGAACTCCCTCCATTGCGTCCCATTCCCGGAAGAATTCTTGACATATACCGTCATAATTTTTAAATATTATTCCGCCTGTTCCTGAACTAGTTTTTTCATAATTTAAGTTAGCCACTGAAGTACATTCACCATTCAGATCTTTTATGGCCATCCTTATTGCTCGGCCCATGTATTCCATAACATAGCTTGTCTGGTCCAAAATCTCCTGAGTGGCTAAAACCCTTCCTTGAGAGCGAATACCGGAAATAAAAAGTCCAGAAATGGCTCCTACAATTATAGAAAACATAGTCAGGGCCACCAGCATTTCAATGAGAGTCAAACCTTTATTTTTCATTGTTTCATTGTGATTATCGCCAATTATATAAATTCTCTTGAGCTTCGATTTGGTAAGTTTTTCCTTTTGCTCGCCAACCTACTGAAACTGAGACTTTAAACATATCGGCTGTTTTATCAAAAATAGTGATTCTTCTTTGAAACTCAGTATCAGTCCCCGATGAATAATTATAAAATCCGCCATTAATTTTCAGGGAATGGAGAGGAAATCCACGAGTTGGGCAGGTGAAGGGAATAGGAGAACATGGATAAAAGAAACTCTGAGTGTCAGTATAATCCCCTTCCCAATCACCCACCCCTAAACCTTCATCCCAAGCTACATCTTCTAACCAATTTGTATCTCTGATATTTCTAACGATCTCAATTCCTTCCTGGGCTAAATAGGCGGCAATCAATCTTTGTGAAGAAATAGTAACCGAACCAATTGTCTGAGAAACCAGGCTTGAAACTCCAACAATTCCTATTGTAATTATAAAAATTGCTATGATTGTCTCTAATAGAGTAAACCCAGCACCATTTCTTTTCGGAAAAGTGGTGCTGGATAAACCTTTTTTCATCGTTTTGACATTTAAGTATTTAAGCATTTTAACAAAATTTAAATTTAGTGTTTATATGTTTAGATGTTAAGTTAATATGTCTAAATGATTTTATTCTATTTCAATTAAGCCGGCCTTATTTACTTTTATTGTTTTAGTGTTTGATGGATCGGCTTCTAGGGCAAGGGTGATTGTTACTTTGTCCAGATCGCTTCCTATGTCAGGCTTTATTTTTACACTTGGATCAGGAGGTTTAAAATTAATGCTGACTTTTTGGGGAGGCGTATCTATGTCATGGATCAATACTCCTTTTTCTAATTCAATATAAGGAGGTCCAACTATAGTATCTCCAGGAGTAAAGAATTCATTTGGATCTGTATCAGCATATAATTTATAAATATAAGGACTTGCGACTTCAAGATAAATTCCATATCCGCTTTGGGGCACTATTCCTCCACATTCCTCACATTCTTTTGCTGACATTGCCATTTGCTGGGCTCTTCTTATATCTTGAGCTAATTTATTAGCAGATCTCTGGAGGGCAAATCGTTGCCCGCCTGTCCGATAATTGGCAAAAATTATTCCTGACAACAAAACAATAATAAAAAGTACGGCTAAAATTTCAACAAGGGTGAAGCCTTCTTTATCGCAAGATTTTTTCATTGAAAAATATTTAAATACCAATTCACTATTTGATTTCCCAAAAAGAAAGCGGTAAAGGTTCCCGTTACCAAAAATGGTCCAAAAGGAACTTTACTCTTCAGAGTTTTTTTACCAGTCAAAATCAATCCCATTCCTATTATAGCACCAATAAAAAAGGCCAAAAATAAGGCAACTAGAATATTTGGAAAATTAAGAAAAAGACCCATAAAAAAGGCCAATTTAACATCACCTACCCCCATCCAGTGACCTTTTGAAATTAGGATAATAAACACAAAAAACGCTCCGGCTCCAAATGCTGCTAAAGTAGGATTTGTAATACTTTTTAAATTCTGAATTCCAAATAATCGATATAGAAAAGTGATTCCGATTGCCGAATAAATAATCTTGTCTGGAATAATATAGTGTTTTAAGTCGTAAACGAAAATGACAATTAAAAAACTGGTAACCAGTAACCCGTAACCCGTAATGAGTAAATTTGGAGAAGCATAATGTAATACAAGAATAAACAAAATACCCGTGAAAAATTCAACAAGTGGGTAATGCAAAGATATCTTTTTTTTACAATACCGGCATCTTCCTTTTAAAATTAGAAAGCTCAAAACAGGAATTAAATCTTGCCAACTCAAAATATGTTTGCAATAAGGGCAATAAGAACGATCGATTAAAAAACTTGCTTCTATCCCTAAGCGATAAATTATACAATTCAAAAAAGAACCTATTGCCAACCCAAAAAGAAAAATAAAAGAATAAAAAAATAAAATCAGTTCCATTTTTTTATTATATCCGATTTATTGCCAAACAAAAAATGGGGCGAAGCCCCATTTTTATAATTATAGAAGGCAACTAATGACAACTAATATTTCCGGCAGCACAATTGGCGATTGTTCCGGCATATCCAGTCGAATCTAAACAATAGGAATCTCCTGTGACTAAGGGGGACTGAACGCAATAAGAATCACCATCAGCGCTAACATAGCAATCTGGATCAGAATCACTATATTTTCTGGCTTCGTCTTCTATTATCCTAAGATTATCATTATTGTTATTAAGGGTATTAAAATCGCCACAAGGAGGAACAGTAGCAGCAGTACAACAGAGATCTTCATAGCTCTCATCTCTATTATAAATCAAGGCGGCTTCAAATCTGACTTGCGATAAACTGGTCTGAATTTTTGTATCTTTACCCCTATTTCGAGCCTCTCTGGCAACAACTGAAACCATAGAAGCTAAAAGTCCAATAATAGCCACAACTACCAAAAGTTCAATTAGAGTAAAACCAGTTAAAAATCGTTGGTTTCTAAATAAAAGAAAATTCTTAGATTTTTTAAGAAAAACTAGCATTGTATATTCAGATCCAGCGACTCTAACCCATCAATAAAATTAAATTCTAGTCACAGGCACAGGTATTGGCTACACTACAAGCAGCAACACAGTTAGTAAGCGTTCCATCAGCATCTTTTGCAGACTTTAATCCACTATCAACACACCAATAACCGCCCGTATTCAACGAAGAGGCAGCACAAAAACCACCCCCATCAGCATCTATTAGGATGGTATATGTCCCTCCCTGACCGGCAATATCGGCTGCGAGTGTGTCTTCATCAGAATCTGCATCTAAACCGGTATAAGTATTGTTATCGTTGTAGAAAATCTCACCTACGCTTCGTAGTTGTCCCAAAGCAGCTGTTATCCTGGCATCTTTGGCTCTGTCTCTTGCACCACCCAAACTAACCAAAACAATAGAAGCTAAAATTCCAATGATGGCAATAACCACCAGAAGCTCGATTAAGGTAAAACCTTTTTTATTCATTTTAGTTCTTAATTATGTATTATTAAATTATCATTCTCCCCCACTAACTTTGTCCCAAGAGAAGACTATTTTTTATTCTTTCTTTAAAAGGACAAAGTTAGTGGGGGATTCGACCTTTTAATTTTTTATCTTAACCCTTTAAGTGGGTTATTTTTTATTATAGCAAATTTTTATCAAGTCAAGGTGTGGATAAATTGAGCGGAGCGAAACCCCCTCCTTTTGCGCAACTGCGAAAAGGTGGGGACACCCCCTCTTTTTGAACAATCTAATATCTAATATCTAATATCAGAATCCCCCCAAAGCAACTTGATAGATCGGCATTAAAACACTAATCATTAATCCGGCAACTACTACTCCCAAGAAAATAATTAAAAGGGGTTCAAGAAAACTGACGAAATTATCAAGAGTTCGGTCAACATCTTTTTTGTAAAAACCAACAATACTCATTAGGGCCGGACTTACTCGACCAGCCTTTTCTCCAACTAAGGTCATTTGGGTAAACAAAGGAGGGATAACTTCAGGATACCCCTCTAAAATAGAAGATATCGTCTCTCCTCTTCTTACTCCATCTCGAGTTCTCAAAATGATGGTTCTGTAAACATCATTTCCAACTATATCAGCGGTGATTTCTAAAGCCCGGGCAATTGGCAAGCCTCCGGAAATTAAGGTTGATAAATTCTCAGCAAAACGAGTAAGGTAAACTTTTTTCAAAAAGCCACCCAGTATAGGAATTTTCAAGGAAAACTTAGCAAAAGCTTTCTTTCCCTCTTTAGTTTTTAAAAATCGGAAAAAGGGAAATATCAAAATAACAACACCGATAAGAAAAAATATTCCCCATTTTTTCAAAAGATCAGAAAAACCCAAAACAAGTTCAGTCATAAGAGGAATTTCCATTTCCATTTCCCTTATCATTTCTCCTAATTGGGGAATAACGAAAAGAGTCATGGCTAAAATCACGACTAAGACAACTATTAAAACCATGGCAGGATAAATCATTGCTCCAGTCATTTTTGAATGGAAATCTTTTTCTCTTTCCAAATGGTCAGCTAAATAATCTAAAACTTCTGCAAGTTCTCCAGAAACCTCGCCAGATTTAACCATACTGACGTAAAATTGACTAAAAATTTTGGGATGCTTAGTCAAGGTGGAAGAAAGAGAAACTCCTCCCTCTACATCTTCAGCAATTTGAACAATTTTTTCTTTAAAAAGTGGATTTTTGGTCTGTTTAGCCAGGGTATAAAAAATCTCTACGATTGGAATTCTCGATCTAAACATAATGGCTAGTTGTCTAGAAAAACCGACTATCTCGCCTGAGGAAATTCTCTGGAAAAGCTTTATTTTTCTAAAAAAAACTGGTACTGCTGTTGTTCTTTCTAAAGAAGTGACATAAAGCCCATATTTTTCCAAAAGAGCTACAGCTGCCTCTCTGGAAGAAGCCTCAACTGTTCCGGCCTGAGGTGAACCAGTTTTAGTTCTGGCCTGATAATTAAATCTCATATTTTTCTTGGACTCCTTTATAAAAGGTATCCCCAGCACCAGAGCAAAACTCGGTGCTGGACTAGTCCCGTACCGAAACAAAGTTTCTGGTGCGGGGCAACCGTCAAAAATTTAGTATCTAAGAAGTTTTTTTAGTTCAGCTGGATTAAGAGAATAAAGTAAGGCATTTTCGAAAGAGATTTCTTTTGCCCTGACTAAATCGGCTAAAGACCTATTTAAAGAAACCATTCCGGCTTCAGCTGAGGTCTCGATGACCAGGGGCAATTCATGAATTTTATTTTCCCGAATCAAATTAGCCACAGCTGAAGTATTAAGCATTATTTCACAAGTAGGTATCAAACCCCCTTTAGTTCTGGGAATTAATCTTTGGGAAATTACTCCCAAAAGAGAGGTAGATAATTGGGTTCTAATTTGATTTTGTTGTTGTGGGGGGAAAGAATCAACAATTCGATGGATGGTCTGGGCAGCTGAATTGGTATGTAAAGTGGCAAAAATCAAATGCCCGGTTTCAGCAGCAGAAATAGCGGTAGCCATGGTTTCTAAATCTCTCATTTCTCCCACCATAATTACATCGGGGTCTTGACGAAAAGTTGATCTTAAAGCCTGGGCAAAAGAGATTGTATCTTGATAAACTTCTCTTTGGTCAATAATACAACGGTCATCTTCAAAAACGTATTCGATTGGGTCCTCAATAGTAATTATATGATTACTTCTGGTATGATTTATTTCATCAAGTAGAGCCGCTAGGGTTGTGGATTTTCCATGAGATGAGGGACCGGTAATCAAAATAAATCCCTGAGAGGGCTTGGTAAATCGATGGAGAATTGAAGGAAGATTTAATTTTTCAATAGTCGGAATTTTGGCCGGAATGAGACGAAGAGCAGAAGAGATATTTCCACTTGCAAAAAAAATATTAATTCTAAATCTTGCTCTTCCTTCAAAATTATAAGAAAAATCGATTTCTTTTTTCTGAAGAAATCTTTCTCTTTGTTCTTCTGTCATTAATGCAAAGGCTAGCCCCTGAGAATCTTCAGGATTAATTTTTTTAAATTTAATTAAAGGAACAAGCCGGCCAGTTATCCTTAAAACCGGAGGGTGACCAACTGAAATATGTAAATCAGAAGCTTTCTCTTGGATGGTAAAATTTAATAGTTCCCTAAGTTGAGAAGAATAGTTCATAATCAAGGTTATCCTAATATTTTCTTTATTTCTTCAACCACTTCGCTTGGAGTAAAATGAGCTTTAATAAAATATTTTATTACTCCAAATTTTAAACTTTTTTCTACCTCGCTTTTTTGGCTGAGATTGGAAAGAACAACTACTTTTAAATCTTCAAAACCTAATTCGGTTCTAATTTTTTCAAGGAGTTCCCAGCCATCAATGTTAGGCAAAACAATATCTAAAACTAAAAGGTCGGGTTTCTTTTCTTTTATTTTCCTTAAAGCCTCTTCGCCATCTTCGGCTATCTCAATAAAAAATCCAGCCTCTTTTAATTTAGTGGTGTAAATATCAATTACAAATGGATCGTCCTCAACCAATAAAATTTGTTTCATAGTTTATTTTTCCTCTGCCACTCTCAAAACCTCCTCAATTGAAGTGATACCATCTAAAACTTTTAAGATACCGTCTTGTTTCATTGTAACCATTCCCTGATTTTTAGCTTCTTCAGCAATCTTAACTTCTGAAGGCTCTTTGAAGATCAACTCAGAAAGGCTATCGGTCATTTCTAAAACTTCAAAAAGCCCAATTCGACCAGAATAACCCTCAAAACGACATTTTTTACAACCCTTAGGCTCAAAAATTGAAAAGTCTTTTGAAATTTTAAAATTTTTTTTGGCTTCAGGAGGAAAAGACTCAATTCCTCTTAAAATTAAATCTCTGATTTTTGGTTTTGGTTTGATTTTCTTTTTACATTCTGGACACAATTTCCTAACCAATCTCTGGGCTAAAGAGATGCTCAAAGTGGGAGGAATTAAATAGGACTGAATTCCCAAATCAACAAGTCGAGGGATCGTTCCTAAAGCATTGGTGGTATGCAAAGTAGATAAAACAACATGACCAGTTAAAGCAGCGTGGGTGGCTAAGGAAGCTGTTTCCTCGTCTCGGATTTCTCCAACCATAATAATGTCAGGATCCTGCCTGACAACATGCCGTAAGCCGGTGGCAAAAGTATAACCGATGTCTGGTCTCATCTGAGACTGATTAACTCCTTCGATGTAATATTCGACCGGATCCTCTAAAGCAACAATATTTACTCCCTCCTGATTTAAAATTTTTAAAACTGCATACAGGGTAGTGGTTTTCCCTGCCCCAGTGGGGCCGGTGGCTAAAATCATACCGTAGGGTTTTTTTACTGCCTCTTTCATCGCCCTAAGATTTCTACCAATCATTCCCAATTCTTCTAAGCTTAATATCCCTTTTGAAGGATCTAAAACTCTAATCGCCACTTTTTCTCCTTCAGTGGTTGGAAAGGTAGAAACTCGAAAATCAATGTCCTTGCCATCAATTTTGGTAGAAAATCTACCATCTTGGGGTACTCTCATCTCATCAATTTTCATATTAGACAGAATTTTTACCCTGGCTACCACTGCTTGATGAATTCTAAGAGGCAAAAGAAGAGAGGAGTGTAAGACTCCGTCTAAACGAAAGCGAATTTTTAATCTATCTCTGGTTGGTTCGATATGAACATCAGAAGCCCTTCCCTCCACCGCGTGTCTTAACATCACGGCCACCACCTTAGAAATCGGAGCCTCTTCGACTAACCTCTCAAATTCGGCAGCAGCCAAGGGTTTGACCTTAACCTTCTCCCCTTTCATTTCTTCTTCTAACTCCTCCAAAGCCTTAGTGACTTCTTTTTTTAAAGTTCGGTATTGCCTTAAGAGATTATTAAAAGTAGTGGGGGTAATTAAGAAAACTTTATAAGACAATTTTTCCTGACGGGTTAAAAATTTAAGAGCTTCTTGAGCTTTTAAATCTTCTGGATAGATCATTCCAGCTTCCAAAAGATCATCTCTTTTACCGATGGGTATCATTTTGTAATACTTGGCTGATTCCTCAGGGATTCGCTCTAAGACTTTAAAAGGTACATCTTCTGGAAGAACTTCTTTTAATGGTATTTTAAGATTTTCGCTCTTTAACTTAAATAAAAAACTCTCAGAAACTATTTTTTTTCCTAAAATTACCTCTTCTTCTTTTCTTCCTGAGCTTTTAATCTCAAACTCTAAAGAAGCGGCTTTTTCTTTATCTAAAATCTTTTTTTGAACCAATTGTTGAACTAATGTCATAACTTAGATTTTAGATATTAGGTGTTAGATTTTGGACTCTTTTTAATATTATCTACTATCTAATATCCAGCATCTAATATCTATTCATAGGGTATAAAGGGATTTTCTCGACCGATTTCTTCTTCAAAAGGAGAGATTTCTTCAAATAACTGGAGTTCATCCAGAATTGGACTTTTTAATATTTCAAAATTTATTTTTATCTCAGGTGGTGGCAGATGTTTAAAAGAAGGAGGCTGGGGTTTTGCTAAAAAATAATTCCAGATTAGAAAAACAATTCCAAAAATCACCACAATTAAGATAAAAATTAGATATTTCTGCCTTTTTTTGGGTTCGATAAAAGTAAGAACCATAGATCTTTTAATAAGAGTGAGTTTTTATTTTTAAACCAAAAGAAAAAATCTCTTCCTCTCCAAAAGAAAAAGAGACATCTTCCACCTCGATAAGTTTGGCACTTTTTTCTAAGGTATTAAGGAAATTTTTCAAAGCAGAATAAGAACCAGCAACTTCAAAATTAAGATAGATTTCTTTGATCCCGGAAGGAAGTTGAGATTCTTGAGGACTAGAAATTTCAGCTAGTGGTTTTGGTAAAATTATCGAAAATGAACTAAATTCTTTAAAAACTAAACCGTTTTGGGAACTTGCTTTTTGAAGAAAATTCATTAAAGAAAGTAAAGTCAAAGAAGAGTCGGAGGGAAGAGCAAAATCAATTTTTGAAAGTTGAGCCTCATATTTTTTAAGTTCCTGGGAAAGCTGGTTAAGCTTTGAAAAATATTCCTCCAGGTATCGGAATTCAGTTTCCTTTTCTTCAACTTCAACTTTAAGAGCTCTCAACTCTTGATATTTTGGCCAGATTAGGAAAAGGCTTATTAATAAAATGAGAAAGAAACAAATGATAATTAAAGTTAATCGAGACATAGATTTACCGGAGCACATAACTTCTTACGTGCTTGGTTTATTAAAACCCGGCAGTAGAGATTTCACTACCGGGTAAACAATTTTGGATTGAGAGAAAAATCAAAAGTGAACTCGATTTTTCCTTCTTCTCCAATTCTAATTTCTGATAATCTCGAAGTGTCAATAAATTCGGCTTTTCGAAAAATTAGTAGTTGTTGACCCAAGATTTGAAAACTCTCAGCCTGACCATAAAGTCTAACTCGATTTTCTTTAGTATCCAAATTTAGCTCAGAAAAGAAAACCTCAGGGTGGGTAATTTCTTCAAGAAAATCAAAAAAATTTGAACTCTTTTGGTGGTTAGCAAGTAAAAAAGAGAAATCTTCGATCTTCTCTTGATAATCTAAAACTTCTTTTTCCAGGGCAATTCGTTGAGGAGATCTTGCTTTGGTTATTTCCTCATTCAGCTCCTGAAGTTGCCTATCAGCTTTTTTAACAAAATAATCTAAGCCAAAGTAACCTAAAATGGAAATCAAAAATAAAAAAATTAAAAAGCCAAGCAAGGTATTTTGCCACGGAGAAGGTTTAACTTCTTTTTTTGGAATAATTTCTATTGCCATATTTAGATACTGGATTTTAGATATTGGATTTTAGACTTTGGATTCCCATCATCTATTATCTATTATCTACTCGAGTCCTCTTAGGGCCATGCCTACGGCTATGGCATAAGAGGGTCCCATTTTTTTTAAAGTCCCTTCGAGAATTGGAGGGTATAAAATATTGGAAAAAGGATTGGCAATCTCTACTTCTTTTTTAAGGGCCTGGGAAAAATATTCTTTAAGACCGGGGAGCAAGGCCGAACCGCCGGAAATAATTATCCTTTGAACTTTTTTTCCCTTAGCCTGATAAAAATTTTGAGAAGTTCTTTTTGTTTCAGTTAAAATTAGATCAATTAAAGGCCTTAAAATCTCTCCAACCTTCTTGGTAATTAAGGGAATCTCTTGATTCTTCTTAACGGTAGATGGGCCTGAAATTAAAGATTTTAGGCCATGAGTTTTTTTTAAATTTTCTGCTTCTGAATAATCAATATTTAATGCCTTAGCTAAAACTTGAGTTAATTCATTTCCAGCTACATCAAAACTATGACTAAGTTTTAAAATTCCCTGATCAACGATATTGCAGGTTGTGCTTTGAGCTCCGATATCTAGCAAAACAATTAGCCTTTTATCATCTCCGATTAAAGATCTTACCAGCCCGAATACTTCAGCTTCTAAAGCCTTAAGTTCAAGATTTGACAAAACAACTATTTGGCGATATTGATTAATAACGTTGTTGGGCACAGCCACCAACAAGATTTTTAGAGGAACTTTTTTTCGAGCACTTAATTCTCCTTCAATTATTGACCAGTCTAAACTCACTTCAGCTAAAGGTAAGGGAATGTGATGACGAGCTTCAAATCTGACTGCTTGAGAAATTTCTTCTCTGCTCATTGGTGGTAAATTAAAACTGGTAAAAAAACTTGTAAAATCGGGGATTGAAAAAATAGCTTTCCTCTCAGAAATTTTTGCCTCTTTACAAATAGCTAAAATTGCCCGGGCGATATCTCGATCAGATAGCAAAAGAGTACTTTTCTCAAAAGTTCGGAAGGGTTCCTTATAAAAAATTCGAACAGTTGCTTCACCATATTTTTCTAATTTTATTCTTTCTCTTCGAAGTGATAATTGAACAATTTTTATTCCGGAAGTTCCAACATCTATCCCTAAGTAACTCTTAAAGCCCATTTTAAAAGGGAACCGGACCATCTTTTATAATAACACTTTAAAACTAAAAAACAATCTTCAAGCTAATTATAACTCAATTTGGAAAGAACTGTAAACCCAGTAGGACAATGGCATTGTACTGCTGGGTAAATATTATGGAAAAAATTAAAAAATTTTTATTAAATATCTTTTTTCCTGAATTTTGTTTTAGTTGTGGCCGGGAAGGAAGCTATCTTTGTGAAGATTGTAAATCTATTCTGGAAATTTCTCAATATCAATACTGTCTTTGCCAAAAGCCAAAAAGATTGCAAGAAGGGGGAAAGTGCCCGAAATGTCAAGCCAAAATTCTCAGTGGTCTTTATTTCGCGATCGGTTATCAAAATCCTTTGATAAAAGAGTTAATCCAAAAATTCAAATACAATCCGTTTGTAAAAGAGCTGACGAAATCTTTAGCTTCTTTAATAATAACTCATTTTCAACTGCTTGACAATAAACCAAATTTCTCTAACTCTATTTTAATCCTTGTCCCTCTAAATGAAAAGAGGTTAAGATGGCAAGGAAAGACCGTGTACAATGGTCGAATAATTATCTTAAATTTGAGATAGAAGTAATACTTTAAATTAAAAAACATAGACAACCCCATAATAAACTATTAGAATTGAAACTAGAGGGTCTTAATTAATTCTAATCCTATGGCTATAAGATTCGGCCCATTTGATCCACTTCAACTCATATTCGAAATCATGAACAACCTTATGAAAAAAGGCTTCCTTTCTTATGAAGAAGCCTTGGAAATCATAGAAAAGTCTCTTCCCCCAGAAATGCCTGAAGAAGAAAAGAAGGCGCTCTTAAAAACACTAGTCAAAAAAGTAAAGGAGAAATAACATGGCTGAAAAGGGACAAATAGATTTAAGAAATCTTAAAGCGCGCTACAGTATCGAGGACATTTACCTCGTTGATAGCAGGAAATTAGAATCGGCGAATGAATGCCGTTTGTATTTTGAAATAAGCTTTGGTATAGGATTTATGTTTGGAGGAGCATTACTCTCTACTCCATTTAATATATATCTTTTAATCACAACGATGGTATTTATGCTCTTTGGCTCCTTTTTCTTATGGAGATACATCCAAAAGAGCCGAAATCTATTTAATAGAAAGGGGGAAGAAATTTACAAGAAAATAAAAGAAACAGAAAAGGCCTGCCCTAAATGCGGAGCTTCTTTGGTTATAAAAGAAGGTAAGTTTGGCAAATTTTATGGTTGTTCTAATTTTCCAAATTGCGATTTCACTCAAGACTTTAGGGGTTGAACCTATAAAGGACAAATTAAAAGAATAAAATAAATAAAAGAGCCCAGCGATGGGCTTTTTTGATTTGGCTCGGTCTAGCGGACGATTTTAGAACCTTGAAATGGGAAGAAGTGTTTGGCTATCCGGAAGGCGCTTTAAAACAAATGAGAGAATTACTAGCTACGGTCTATTATTAAATTGGCAAAGATAAAACCTTAGATATCTCTTTTTGGGCTGTCCTCCTCATTTTAAAAATCTTTTCTGTCTTCTTATTATCTTCCTTTTGAGTGCCGTATTTTATGTGATACTCAATTCCATTACTCTTGCAAAAATTAATAACTGTATTGGCACAATCCTGATAAAACTCTCCGCTATTTTCAAACTGGCTCGATTTTACATTGTAATTCAGTTTCCCAAATATAATTTTATCCACAAAAGAAACCTTTCTCAAAATCCTTAAAAGGTCCTGCTGAACTAAATTCGGAGTAGGATAAGGTTCCATACTTACCCAAGTTTTAAGACCCTTCTTATGAAGATATTTTAAACCTTCTATTCTGTCTTTAAATGAAGCACTAAATGGCTCAAATTTTCTTTTAAAGTCTTTATTTAGAGAAACAAGGGTTATTCCATATATATTCTTCTTGCTATATTTCCCGGTGTCCACTAATTTTTGAGGGTAAACTCCTTTAGTTAAAATGGTGCAACGAATATTATCTTTATTAAGCCTCTCAATAATTTTAAGGGTAAGATTGCTCACTTCTCTTTGTCTGTACATAAAGGGGTCGGTAGAAAAACACAGATGAACAAAGTTTATCTTATCTTTATATCTTGGAATTTCTTTTTCTAATAATTCTAGAGCGTTCTTAACGATTTTGGGCTTAATCCATTCCTTGTAATTTTTAACGGCTCCACACCTTATCTTCATTCGCATAGCATAACAAGGATACCTGCATCCATGCGAACAACCTTCAACATGATTGATGCAAAAATCTCCGTATTCGACATTAGTTCGATAAAGTAAAGATTTCCGTGTTATTTTAGGAAGTTTTTTAAATCTTCTCATAGCTATAATAATTCGCTACCTACATTTTCATTGTACTACTTTTTAGGCTCTTGAGGAAATTTAGTCAGAGAGATTGGTGTTTGGTCGTTAATCCGAGACCTGCCAGTTTTACTATAAACTTTTCTTGCTTTTATCAATTTCGAGATCAATGTATTATAATCTCCTTCTTTATATCTCATGAATGATTTTGGAACTAAAATCTTTTTTATGTTTTCCCTATTTGTAATTCCAATTTCTCTCATTAAATTAATGACGGTTTCTCTTAATGACTTTAAATCTCTTCTTTTTTCCGGAGGCGTGGTATCAAAAAGCCTACCCTTGGTATAAAATTCTCTATAAACATTACCCATTATGTCATTCATTAATCTAAGGCCATCGAAATGTGAAGTTGCAAATATCAAATGATATTTAGCATCCTGTTCGTCTTTATACATTACAGGGCAGGATCCAACAAAGTTAAAATATTTTCGATATAAGTCTTTGTACTTCTCTAAAATCTTTTTTTCCTTTTGGTCATTAGAAAGAGTTTTATCCTTTAAAATCTCTTTATAATACTCTCCATCCATAACATCTCTTACTAATTCGGGGTGCGCCTTAATTTCTCTATAAAATACTCGGTAGTTAAAATTAACTAATACCTCTGTTGAAGATCTATTAACTTTTTCAAATATATTTTCTAAGTGTCGAAACTCTAATCCAGCGATGCCAAAGGGGTCAATATAAAAAAAGGTTGGTGAATTTTCAGCAACCTTAATAATTTCTGGTACAATTTCTCGAAAATCAGCAAATTCAGTAATGGCTATGCCCTTATCTTTAAAATATTTTATATTCTTTTCTAACTCCTTAAAGCACCCTGGATCGCTGTCGATAAAAATACCGATGGCTTTTATTCCTTTCTTGTTATAACTTTCTAAAATTTTACATATTATAATCGGAGAACCTTCGCTTTTATCACCGTATATTCCGCATCCAGCAAAGCCATCTATGATAACTACCGCTTTTTTAAATTGTTTCACTTTGTTTATATACGGCACCAAATAACAACCTAAAATCTTATCTTTCATCCTTGACCAAGACTTTTTGCTTTTAAAGAATTCTATGGGCTTCATGTTAGATTTCTATTCTCTTCTCCGAAGACTTTCTTATGGATTTCTTTAAATTCTTCTATGGATTCTTTTGAGAGTTGCATTTTATTGCCTAGCGATAGGTCTTTTCTTTTTTTTAAATGTGTAGAAAAGATATGCTACAATTCCTATTCCTATAATCCACCCTAAAATAGATCCTTCACCGCTACCTTCTTTAGGAATTTCAGCAGTAAGTTCCTCTGGCGCTGGCAAACCTCTTTGTGGTGCTGGTGGTTGCTCGCTGGACTGTTCCTTAGCTGGTTGTTCCTCAATTGGTTCTGGCTTAACACACTTACCATCCATTAACGTATATCCGTAATCGCATTTGCAATCCTTCGATAAAATATCATAGCTCGAATGAGAACCATATTTATCATGACAATAGGTATCAGCATTGATACATTCACCTCCTGAAGCTATATATCCATAGTTGCACTCGCAGGAATCAGAGGAAGAGTTATAAGTGGAATAACTAGGACACTTCGGCGTTGGTTTAGTAGGACACCTCGGGTAGTAGGGAGCACATTTTGCTGAGAGGGAAGTTCCATCACAACACATATACCCAACATTAACACCATCGGGGCATTTATAGGTACAGACCCCACCGTGCCAAGAACAACATCCGCTTCTTGCTTCTACATTATTAATGGGTAATACAATAATAAGAAAAAGAATGGAAAGATATAATGACAGTAATAAAATTTTCCTAATTGTTTCTTTCATAGAATGGGTTTCTCTATTTTTAGAGTATTCCTACTTAAGGAAAATTTCAAGGTAAAACTAAAAAGCGAAACCGATGAGATTTCGCCTGCGGAGAGTTAAATAAGGTTAAATTAATTTAAGCTACAATTTTAGTTCATCTAAGGCATTAATGTATAATTTAAATTTATGATCTTTCTCCTTCAGAAGAATGTTTGAGTCGTGGTCCCCAAAGTAAAATGACAGAAAACACAATTAAGTTAGTAATCACATTTAAGAAGGGAAGGAGTTCATCTCCGGGCGAACCTTACGGAGGGGGCAGGATTCGAACCTGCGGTAGGGTCTTTCACCTACAATGGTTTTCAAGACCATCCCAATCGTCCGCTCTGGCACCCCTCCAGAATAAAAGCGGAGAGGGTGGGATTCGAACCCACGGACCGCTATTAACGGTCGCGGCTTAGCAAGCCGCTGTTTTGAACCGCTCAACCACCTCTCCTTGTATTTTAATCTTATCTATTAAAATTAATTAAGTCAACTTGAAGTAAAGAAAAATTTATGTTAAATTGAAACCGAAGCACATAAGGAATTTATGTGCTTGGTGAAAATTTGCCCTCGTAGTTTAATGGATAAAATGCAAGTTTGCGGAACTTGAGAGTAGAGGTTCGAGTCCTCTCGAGGGCATAATAAATTCTAATTTTCATTTGTTATTTTGCATTTTTTAATTTATGCAATTATCTACTCCCATTGCCAAACTTTCTCAGGTTGGCCCTGCTTATCAAAAAAGGCTTAAAAAATTAGGGATAAAAACAATCAGGGATCTCCTCTATCACTTTCCTCATCGCTATGAGGATTTTTCAAACATAATTCCAATATCTCAAGTAAGACTTAATGAAACCTGTTGTATTAAGGGAAGAATTCTGGAAATTGAAAATATCAGAACCTGGAAAAAAAGAATGATTTTAACTCAGGCAATAGTTGAGGACAAATCGGGAGCAATAAAGGTGGTCTGGTTTAACCAACCTTATTTAACAAAAGTTTTAAAGCCAGGAGATAATTTATGCTTGGCTGGAAAAATAACTTTTGGAGATAAAGGGCTCTATCTATCAAATCCGGCTTATGAGAAAATCAGTCAAGCCAAAGCTCTAATTCACACTGGAAGAATTGTCCCCGTTTATCCTGAAACTGAAGGGTTATCTTCGAGGTGGTTAAGATTCATTCTAAAACCCCTTTTGGTCAAGTTCAAGAAGAAAATTCCTGAACCTCTACCAGAAAAGGTAATGAGGGATTCTCAAATTTTGCCAATTCAAAGAGCTATCTGGCAGATTCATTTTCCGGATTCCTTAACCTTAGCCAAGAAGGCTCAGAAAAGATTTTCTTTTGAGGAGCTTTTTTTTATTTCCCTTTTTGTTTTAAGAGAGAAATTAAAAATCTCTAAAGAAAGGGCAATTTCAATTCCTTTTAATCTCCGGTTAATTAAGAACTTTATTAAAAGCCTGCCCTTCGAGTTAACTGACGCTCAAAAAAAATCAGCCTGGCAGATTCTGAAAGATCTTGAGAAACCAAGACCGATGAACAGACTTTTGGAAGGTGATGTTGGTTCGGGAAAAACAGTGGTGGCGGTATTGGCTGCTTTAAACGTGGTAAGGGCAGGTTTCCAAGCGGCCTTTATGGCTCCAACCGAAATTTTAGCTAAGCAACATTTTCAGGGAATCTCCAAACTTTTAAAAAAATTTAATTTGAACATCGGGCTTTTGACTGGAAAAGAAAATAAGATTATTTCTAAAAAAGCAATCCCCCAGGGAGTCGCTAAGAACTGGAGGAAAAATAAAGTCATCAAGATTTCTCGAGAAAAACTTCTAGAACAATTAAAAAAAGGAGAAATTGATCTTTTAATTGGCACCCATGCCTTAATTCAAGAAAGGGTGCGCTTTGGAAAATTGGCTCTGGTTGTCTTAGATGAACAGCATCGGTTTGGAGTAGAACAAAGGGCAAAATTAGCGACAAGCAACAAGCAACAAAAAACAAGAATAATTCCCCACCTGTTATCAATGACCGCTACCCCAATCCCAAGGACTTTAGCCCTAACTATTTATGGTGATCTTGATCTTTCTTTAATTGATGAACTACCAAGGGGAAGGAAGAAAATCGTCACTAAGGTGATTTCCCCAGAAAATCGTCAGGCTGCCTATGATTTTATACGTTCTGTTGTTAAAAAAAGAAGGCAGGTTTTTGTTATTTGTCCGAGAATTGAGCCTAGTGATAAGAAAAAAATAGAAAAAGAAGTTTTAAGCTGGGCTGAGGTAAGGGCAGTAAAGGAGGAATATCAAAAATTGTCAAAAATTGTTTTTCCTGATTTAAAAGTTGGAATGATACACGGAAAAATGACTACAAAAGAAAAAGAGGAGATAATGAAACATTTTTCTGGCAAAGGCAGGAAAGATAAAAAAATTGATATTTTGGTCTCAACCTCGGTAATAGAAGTGGGAATTGATGTTCCCAATGCCACGGTAATGATGATTGAGGGAGCAGAAAGATTTGGCTTAGCCCAACTCCATCAATTTCGAGGAAGAGTAGGAAGATCAAAATATCAATCTTTCTGCTTTTTATTTACTGATTCCCCAGCTAAGAAAACTCATCAGCGATTGAAAGCTCTGATTTCTTCTGAAAATGGTTTTGAGCTGGCTGAAAAGGATTTAAAAATTCGAGGGCCTGGTGATTTTTTGGGTCAGAGGCAATGGGGAATTCCTGATTTAGCAATGTCAGCCTTAAAAGATATATTCTTGGTCGAAAAAACTAGAAAAGCAGCTAAAGAAATTTTAGAAGAAGATCCTGAATTAAAGAAATATCCCTCATTAAGGGAAAGGTTAGAGAAATCTCGGGAAAGAATCCATTTAGAGTAAGTAACCGGAGATTCCTTTCGCTGCTCGTTACTGGTTACTATTTTCGTATTTTTTCTGTCGGCCAAAAGTCGCGGCACGTCTCGCTTCGCTCGACTAACACCGCTCCTTAAAACCTTGCGGTTTTAATATTTCCACTACGGGGGGATACCCAATCCTCCCGACCTCTCCTTTGGTTTTTAGCCTCCTTCGAAATTTCTCCGAAATTTCTCAGTCGGCCAAAAACCCATATATTTTCCTAACATTAATCTTGTCTGGGCATCTAAAGCTGGTAGCGAAACAAAAAATATCATTGTTAGGGGAATCAAAAACCATTGAAAAGCAAAAAATAAATATTTGAGCCGACCGTATTCAGGGGGTTTAGGAGGAAGTAAATTAAGACTAAAATAGATAGACCCAATCAAGCCTATCATTGCTAAGGTTAAAATATTTCTGGTTATTAAAGGTAAATTATAAGAAATTAGGCTCTGCTTAAACTCCTCTCCTCCCAAAACTAAAGGTAACCAGCCTAATAGAAAAATTAAAATCGAGGCAATGGCCCAAGATAAGTGCCCTTCAATTAACTCAAATCCTAAAGAAAATTTTTTTGAAATTGGGATTTTTTTATTTTTCAAAAAACCAAAAAGAAAATAAGGGATATCCCCTATTCCATAAGCCCACCTTCTTTGTTGTTTGTAGATATTGATTAAAGTTCTAAAGAAACTCCGAGAAACATTAGCATCCATTGAAACCGGATAAAAAATAGGCTGAACTTTATAGTCTCCGTCATATTTTAAAAAGCATTGCCAAAAAATTCTCGAATCATCAGAAACTACATTGGTCTGTTTGAATCCAGTATCAACTAGGGCTAAAAAACTCATTGAATGGGAAGAGAAAGTAATCAATTTTTCCGGCCTTTGCTGATTGATAGTGTGCCAGAAGGTCGAGGAAAAGGAAAAAACTCGAGAAATACCAAGGGCCTGCCAGATATTATTAATAAAAAGAGGAATGGGTTGAAAACTAGTTCTGGTTGGGTTTTTCGAGGTTAAATAATGGAAAGTTAAACAGCTGAAATATTTTGGAAAAACTTTAGTATCAGCATCAAAAGAAGAAAAAATTATATTTTGATAGGGGATTTTTAAAGGATCGATGATGAGCCCTTTGGCTTTTTTTGCCCCAAAGGTCTCATTTGAACTTTTAGCAGCAATCTCTCCGGGTAAATCTGGGGGATGAAAAGTGACTAAAAATTTGAAAAATTTATTGGCAAATTCTTTTTCAATAATCTTGGCAATTTCTTTTGCTTGCCCTCCAGCTCTTTCCTCACAAGCTAAAACTATAATCATTTTATCTTTAGGATAATCAGTATTCTCTAAAGCTTTAAAGGTTTCTCTAATAATCTCTAAAGGCTCTTTATACATTGGTAAGACTATTAAATGATGGATGTCTTTCCAATTTCTATTTTTCAGTTGATTAAGCTTCTCCAGCCAATCAATATTTTCGTGCTCTTTCATCTTTTGATAGCCGGCCCGGAGATGAAATGAAAAATAGATTGTTCTAAACAACCAAAAAATTACAAAAAAAATAACAAAGATAGCTACCAAAATTGGCTTTTGCCAAGATAAAATGACAACTAAAAATAAAATCGCCCAGCTTAAAAAACCAGGCAAAATCTCCAAAGTCCGAAAAATTATTCTTTCTTTTTTATCTTTAAGATCAGAAGCTTTATTAACTTTAAGATAATAGTCCTCCATAAAAATAGCGACCCCACGGGGAGTCGAACCCCGGTTGTTAGGATGAAAACCTAAAGTCCTAACCACTAGACGATGGGGTCAAATTTCCTTTTTATCTTATCTCAAACTATAATAAATGTAAAGATATGATAATTCTCGCTATAGAAACATCATGTGATGATACTTGCATAGCGACAATTAAGGCTCTTGGCAGGAAAAGAGTCCGTTTTAAAATTTTATCCAATATTGTTTCTTCCCAGATAAAAATTCACCGAAAATATGGAGGAGTCTATCCAACCTTAGCTAAAAGAGAACACCAGCGCAATCTTGTCCCAGTATTAGAACAAGCCTTAACGGAATCTTTACTGAAAGGAGCTAAGCTCCTTAGAGAATCCAAGGACTCAAAATCTCAGAACCTTAAATTAAAACTCGAAATTTCAAAGAAAATATTAAAACGAGAAGAGATTCTTTATAAGCAACTTGAAAAATTTTTAGTAAAATACCAAAAGCCGGAAATTGATGTCATTGCCGTGACTGTGGGGCCCGGGTTAGAACCTTGTTTATGGGTGGGGGTAAATTTTGCCAAAGCTTTAGCTTTCTCCTGGAAACTACCAATAATTCCAATAAACCATATCGAGGCTCACATCTTTGCTAACTGGCTTCCGCCAGTTGGCTCAACTTTCAACTCTCGACTTTCAACTTTCAAAAATATTTTTCCCGCAATTTGTTTAGTGGTTTCAGGAGGGCATACTCAACTTATCTTAATGAAAAATTTTGAAGAATACAAAATCATTGGTGAAACTCGGGACGATGCTGCTGGTGAATGCTTTGATAAAACAGCTAGAATTTTAGGAATGGGTTATCCAGGAGGACCAGAAATTGAGCGGCAAGCCGCAAAACTAAAAACTATAAACTATAAACTAAAAACTAGGTTGCCAAGACCGATGATTCACCAAAAAAATTTTGATTTTAGTTTTTCTGGTCTAAAAACAGCGGTTTTATACAATTTTAAAAAACAATCACCTAAAATCAGGACTTCAAAAAACTACATCCAAGAAATGTCTGCTGAGGTTCAGCAGGCAATAATTGATGTTTTAATTAAAAAAACCATTAAAGCAGCGAAAAAATACAAAGCTAAAACAATTATCCTTGGCGGAGGAGTAGTTGCCAATAGCGAACTTAGAAAACAGTTAAAAGGAAGAATAAAAGAGGACTCATCTAATATCCAATATCTAGAACCAAGTATCCAATTTTGTACTGATAATGCCGTAATGGTAGCTATAGCTGGCTATTTTCATTGGTTAAGGAGTGAGAAAGAAAATTGGGAGCAGATCAAGGCTGAGGCAAATCTAAGAATAGCCTGAAACATAAAGCGTGAGGCTCAAACATGATATAATAAATCTATGAAAGAATTACCAAAGGTTTACCAACCAAAAAAAGTAGAGTCTCCTATCTATAATCTCTGGTTGAGATCTGGTTTTTTCAATCCTGATAAATTGCCAGGAAAAAGAAAAAAATCTTACACCATTTTAATTCCTCCACCAAATATTACTGGTTCCCTTCATATGGGTCACGCTTTAAATAGTCTTTCGCAGGATATCTTAATTCGCTGGAAACGCCTTCAAGGTTTTAAAACCCTCTGGCTTCCAGGAACTGATCACGCTGGTATCGCCACCCAGGTAAGAGTGGAAAAAGAATTAAAAAAGGAACAAAAAACTCGTTTTGATTTGGGACGGAAAAAATTTTTAAAAAGAATCTGGCAGTGGAAGAAGAAATATGGGAATATCATTTTAGACCAGCTAAAAAAATTGGGGGTTTCCTGTGACTGGTCGAGAACTCGTTTTACCATGGATGACAAATATTGTCAGGCAGTAGAAAAAGCTTTTTTACATTATTGTAAAAAAGGGTGGATTTATCGAGGAAAAAAAGTAGTAAATTGGTGCCCGAGATGCCAAACCAGTTTGTCAGATTTAGAGCTGGAATATAAAGAGAAAAAGGGGAAACTCTGGTATATCCGCTATCTATTTAGCGACAAGCGACAAGCGACAAGCGACAAGAAACGAAAATATATTACGGTGGCAACTACAAGGCCGGAAACTATGCTTGGCGATACAGCAGTGGCAGTAAATCCTAAAGATAAACGGTACAAAAATTTAATTGGGAAAAAAGTTATTTTGCCCTTAGTCAATCGAGAAATTCCAATCATTGCTGACAAATTAGTTGACCCAAAATTTGGGACAGGGGCAGTAAAGATAACTCCAGCCCACGATATGACAGATTATGAAATTGGGCTTTTGCACAATTTAAAAATTGTCCAGGTTATCAATAAGAACGGGGAAATGACAAAAGAAGTTCCTCTCCCCTATCAAGGATTGTTCTCTTTAGAGAGTCGAAAAAAAATTGTCAGAGATTTAAAAAAACAAGGTTTTTTAGAAAAAATCGAGGGTTATCTTCATCAAGTTCCTCAATGCTATCGATGCAAAACTACAATTGAACTAATTCCTTCCTGGCAATGGTTTTTAAAAATGAATGATTTAGCCAAACTGGCAATTTGGGCGATAGAAACTGGGAAAGTTAAGTTTGTTCCGAAAAACTTCGAGAAAATTTATTTTGATTGGTTAAAAAATATAAAAGATTGGTGTATCTCTCGTCAAATCTGGTGGGGCCATAAAATACCTCTCAAAGGAGTGGAAGATGTTTTAGATACCTGGTTTTCTTCAGCTCTCTGGCCATTTGCAACTTTGGGCTGGCCGCCTCCTTCTTCGAAGAAGGAGGCGAGCCTCGCCCTGAAGGGGCGGGCCCAAAAAAGCGATTTAGATAGATTTTATCCAAGCAATGTCTTAAGCACTGATCGAGGGATTATTAATTTGTGGGTAACGAGGATGATTTTTTCAGGAATAGAATTTATGGGAAAAGTCCCTTTTAAAAATGTTTATATTCACGCCACTGTCTTAACTAAAGAAGGAAAAAGAATGTCAAAATCATTAGGTACTGGAATTGACCCGATAAATCTTATTGAAAAATATGGAGCGGATGCCACCCGTTTCGGAATTGTCTATCAGATTATGGGAGGGCAAGATATTCGATTTGTTGAAGATAATATCGTGATGGGAAGAAAATTCTGCAATAAGATTTGGAACGCCAGCCGATTCGTCTTAGGACGAATCGGAAATTTCAAATTTCAAATTTCAAATTTCAAATTGGATTCTAAGAATCTAACTTTGGCGGATAAAAAAATTCTTAATGCCTTAAATAAGACAGTGAAATTAGTAAATAAAGATTTGGAGAGCTTTCGATTTGGTCAGGCAGCCCATAAGCTTTATGATTTTTTCTGGCATGATTTCTGCGACAAATACATTGAGATGGCGAAATCCCAGATTACAAATTCCAAATCACAAAAGAAAACAAAAAAGATTTTATTATATGTATTGCTAAATTCTCTTAAACTTTTGCATCCCTTTGTTCCGTTTATTACTGAAGAAATTTATCAAAGATTACTAATAAAAAATAAAAAGAAATGTTTAATGGTTGAAAAATGGCCAAACGCCATATAAACATCTAAACATACTAACATTTAAACAAAATCGAACTCGTAATGTTTAAACGCTTAAATGTTAAAATGTTAAAATGAAATGTCTTATTTTATCTTTTTCATTTTTGGTCTTTTACCCAGTATCATCTGGCTTTTATTTTTTCTAAGGAAAGATGTTCATCCAGAACCAAAAGGAATGGTCTTGAAAATTTTCTTTTGGGGAATATTGGTTACACTACCTGCAATTTTTATTGAAAGAGGGGTTTTTGAAGTATTCGCAAAACTAAATCTTCCCCAAATTTTATATATTTTTTTTGGAATAGCTTTGATCGAGGAGATTTTAAAATATCTGGTAATAAGAGAAAAAGTAGTCACAGATCCAGAATTTGATGAACCATTAGATGCCATGCTTTATATGATAATTTCGGCTTTGGGCTTTGCTGCTTTAGAAAACCTCTTGTTTTTTTTCTCCCCAGAGATATTTCTTTTACCTTTTGAGGAAATTTTAGTTTTAGTCTCTTTTCGTTTTATCACCGCCACCTTCCTGCATGCTCTTTGTTCAGGACTGGTGGGTTATTTTCTTGCCCAATCTTTTTTTGAGATAAAAAATCGATTTAGGTTAATTACTACTGGTTTAGGAATAGCAACAATTTTACACGGACTTTATAATTTTTCTATAATGATAATGGAGGGGCCTGCAAGATTTTTGATTCCAGTAATAATTTTAATTGGTCTGGCTTTTGTTATTTCTTTGGGATTTAAAAAACTTGAAAAAATGAAAAGTATCTGTAAAATTAAATATAATGGCTACTTTTTTTAAAAAGTTAAAAAAGGAAACAGAAGCAAAATCTAAAGAAACTGAAAAGACTGAGGAAAAGTGGTTTGAGCCGGAAGGACAATTAGCGGTTGATGTTTATCAAACCGAAAAAGAATTAGTTATTCAGTCAGCTATTGCTGGAATCAAGCTAGCAAATTTAGATATTTCTATTGAAAAAGATAAATTGATGATTAAGGGGAAACGAGAAAAGACAACTGAAGAAGGAGAAAAAAATTATTTTTACCAAGAGTGTTATTGGGGATCTTTTTCCCGGGAAATTATTTTACCGGTGGAGGTCGACCCTTCAAGAGCCGATGCCTCCTTTAAAGAAGGAATTTTAACTATAAGGATGCCTAAAATTGAAAGAGGGAAAAAAAGAGAGATAGTAGTGAAAGAATAGAAAGACTAAAAACTAAGAACTAAAAGTCGCCTTTGGGGCGACTTTTGCTGTGCCGTGGGAGAGATTTGAACTCTCAAGGGTCTCCCCACTGGGTCCTAAACCCAGCGCGTTTTCCAGTTTCGCCACCACGGCTCTTAATTATTTTACCCCGTTAGAAAAAAAATACAAGTTTCTATACCAGACCAGCTCAATACATAGTAAGGGGGAGAAATGAGGGACTGTCCCTCCCCTGACCCCAAAGCTTTATGATTCCCGAAAGCCTTACGATTTTCTAACGGGGTTTATCTTTTAAATATAAAAAAATCAACCCCGTCAGACGGGGTTGATTAAATCTCAAAACAATCATTCCTTCTAACAGAGAGTTAAAATTTTACCCAATTTTCCTTTCTCTACATTCCCATTATAGCTTTTGCAGCAGATGGAATAGCTCTGGCAAAAAGGAAAACAATCATGCCTGCCACGGCATAAAAAATATAGTTTCTTCCTCGAGTTACTTTCTCAGGCACTCCACCAGCTGTAACAATCATAAATGCTCCCACAATTATGAAAAGTCCAACAAAGGCTCCTACAATACCGCTTACCCAATTGGTGACAACATGAATTGAATTAAACAAACAGCAGGCCCCATAGTCATCAACAGAAACGTCTGCGCCACTTGTACAGGCAGGATCAATGTAAGTCAAATCGGCCACTAAATGACATCTATCTTGGGCTAGAGCTACCATTGGCAAAAGCAAAAAGGCCAAAGCTAAAACTGGAATAATTTTATTCATATGTTTTATTTCTCCAAACAGAAAATTAAAGTTTTACTCAATCTTCTTTCCTCTACATTCCTAATATAGCTCTTGCAATAGATGGAATAGCTCTGGCAAAAAGGAAAACTACCATTCCGATTACTGCATACAAGATATAATTTCTTCCAGCAGTTACTTTCTCAGGCACTCCACCAGCTGTAACAATCATAAATGCTCCCACAATTATGAAAAGTCCAACAAGGGCCGCTATAATACCGCTCAACCATCTAGTAATAACGTGAATTGAGTTAAACAAACAGCAGGCCCCATAGTCATCAACAGAAACGTCTGCGCCTTCTGTACAGTCCTCATGAATATAGTCCAAATCTACCACTAGGTGACAGGTATCTTGAGCAGAAGCTACCATTGGCAAGAGTAAAAAGGCCAAAACTAAAACTGGAATAATTTTGTTCATATGTTTTATTTTTCATTCATTATTAATTGTTTATTCTCCCCCACTAACTTTGGACCGGAGCCTTCGGCTCCAAATTTATTCTTAATCCGTCTTAGATTATTTTTTAATTCCCGAACTTTTTATTTAAATTCTTTCTTTTTCAGAAAAATGTCCAAAGTTAGTGGGGGATTCGACCTTTATATTTTAAAACCTCAGATTTCAACTTTTGAATCTATCCTCCTATTATTTGTTTTATCACAGAAACTATTCCTTTGGCAAGCAAAACAATGGTGAATCCAACTACTGTCCATAAAATTATAGATTTGGCAGTTCGAACTTTATCAGGATTACCGACTGATGTTATAAAATAAAAAGCGGCAATAATAATCATTAAAGGGACAATGGCTGCAGCAACCCAGAAAATAAAATCAATAAGGTTTTCGATTAACTCCTCAAATGTCTCAGCTTCAAGAGGATTGGGAATTCTTATTGCCCCAGCTAAGCAAGGTGTTAAAAAAGAGAATAAAAATACTGAAAAAATTATTTTTTTAAATAAATAAGGTTTCACAGAAATATTAATTAATTTTAGCAAAGACTATAATTTAGTAAAGACCAGACCCTAATGGTCGCTCCGCTCCTTAGAAACCCGCGGTTTCTAACGCTCGCCTTCGGCGACCTGTTTTCCTATACGGGGACGCCACCCACCCTCCACCCTCCCGCTTCGCGGGCC
>JAHCRH010000004.1 GCA_020148025.1 Patescibacteria group bacterium | reverse complement strand
AAAACGTTAAAGTTAAAATAACGGGGTGTTAGGGTTCGCCCTGTGATTAACACAGGGCGTCCCGTGTTTATCACGGGACGACTCCTGCTGGGGGTACAGAGCCAATTTTGGCTTTTTATTTTTTTGAATTTATTGTAAAATAAAATCAGAATGCTCACCCCTGAAGAGAAATCAAAACTGATTAAAAAGTATAAGATTCATGAGATAGATACTGGATCGCCACAGGTCCAGATTGCGTTATTAACTGAAGAAATAAAAAGATTGCTTTTACATTTAAAAAAACATCCTAAGGATTTCCATTCAAAAAGAGGACTTTTAAAAATGGTGGCTCAAAGAAAAAAATTGCTAAATTATTTAAAAGAGGAGGACGAGAAGAGATATAATCTTCTTATTAAAAAAATAGGTCTCAAAAAGTAGTATGATAATCAAACACATTGGTCAAAGAGTAGCCGTCTTAATCGATGTCCAGAATCTTTATCATTCGGCAAAAAATCTTTATCGGGCCAGAGTTAATTTCCGAGAAATTTTGAAGTTAGCGGTGGGTGGAAGAAACCTAATTAGAGCCTTTGCCTATGTTGTCAGAACGAAAACCGGAGAGGAAAAACCTTTTTTTGAAGCTTTAACTAAATTGGGAATTGAAACCAGGGTCAGAAACCTTCAGGAATTTTATGGGGGTTTAAAAAAGGCTGATTGGGACGTGGGGATAGTTATTGATGCCATTAGAATAGCTCCCGGTGTTGATACTTTAGTTTTGGCTTCTGGAGATGGTGATTTTGTCGCTCTGGTTGAATATCTAAAAAATCAAGGGAAAAGGACAGAGATTATTGCTTTTGGAAAAACGACATCTTTACGGCTAAAAGAAATGGCTGATGAATTCATTGATTTAGAAAGAAATCCTGAAAAATATCTTTTAAAAAGATGAAAGGTCAAAAATTTAAATTAGATCTGGCAGGAAAGGAATTAAAAGTTGAAATTAGGAATTTAGCCGAACAGGCAAATTCTGATGTTCTTATAAGGTTGGGCGACACCTTAGTTTTAACTACCTGTGTGATGTCAAAATATGATAGAGAGGAAGTTGATTTTTTCCCTTTAACCGTTAATTATGAGGAAAGATATTATGCTGCCGGAAAGATCCGAGGATCTCGTTATGTTAGGAGAGAAACCCGGCCTTCAGGCGAGGCAATCTGCAATTCAAGGCTGATTGATCGGGCTATTCGACCAAGGTTCCCAAAAAATTTAAAACGAGGGGTTCAGGTAATTGCTACTGTCCTCTCCTGGGATGAAAGAAATGACCCTGATATTTTAAGCCTAATCTCTGCTTCTTTAGCTCTCTCAATTTCTGATATTCCCTGGCAAGGACCAATAGCTGTAGTTCGAATTGGTAGAATAAACGGCCAATTTATTTTAAATCCGACTTACGAAGAAAGAGAAAAAAGCGAAATGGAGCTTGTTTTAGCCGGTGGCAAGAAAGATGGAGACGTCTTAATTAATATGATTGAGGGAAATTTTGAAGAGCTCGAGGAAAGCTCAATTTTGGGAGCTTTAGAGTTTTCCGAAAAACATCTAAAAAAACTGGTTGATTTCCAAAGAGAAATTTCAAAAAAAATCGGCAAGGAAAAATTGTTAATTGAAACTCCTCCAAAAGATCTGGAATTGGAAAAAGAAACCAAAAAATTTTTAGGAAATAAATTAGAAGAAGCTCTTTACCCCGTTAGAAAATCTTCGATTTCTAACGGGGTTTATCAAAAAGAAAAAAAAGACCGGATGGAAGAGGTTAACGAACTAAAAGAAGAGTTGACTTACTTTATCGAAGGCAAATATCCTGGCCAGGAAAAAACAAGGTATGCCCGGAATTTCTTTGAAGAAGAAATTAATCGATTAGTCCATAAAAATATTCTCAAATATGAAAAGAGGTCTGACGGCCGGGCTTTAGACGAAATGAGAGAAATTCATTGTGAAGTGGGGTTAATACCTCGAAGCCATGGCTCTGGCCTTTTTTGCCGAGGCCAAACTAAAGCCCTGTCTATTTTAACTTTAGGAGCTCCAAGAGATGTTCAATTATTAGAAGGGATGGAAATTGTTGGTAAAAAAAGATTTATGCATCATTATAATTTTCCTCCTTATTCAGTTGGAGAAATAAGACCTTTGAGGGGACCAGCTAGAAGGGATATTGGTCATGGAATGTTAGTGGAGCGAGCCCTACTCCCCCTAATTCCCAGTTTTGAAGAATTTCCTTATACAATAAGGGTGGTCTCTGAAATTCTTTCTTCTAATGGCTCAACTTCAATGGCTTCGGTCTCAAGTTCCTCTTTAGCCCTAATGGATGCTGGAATAAAAATAAAAAGGCCAGCTGCTGGAATTGCTATTGGTCTGATGGCAGAAAAGGAATCTTCTTCCCCAAAAACTCAAGCTCAGAAAAATTACAAAATTTTAACCGATATTCAAGGACCAGAAGATCATCATGGAGATATGGATTTTAAAATAGCTGGGACAAAAAAGGGTATAATCGCTATACAGATGGATGTGAAAATTGAGGGGATTACCAAAGAAATCTTTAAAAAAGCACTAGAAAGAGGTAAAAAATCTCGGCTTCGAATTTTGGAAAAAATGGGAAGAGTTCTAGCAAAACCGAGGACGGAACTATCGCCTTATGCCCCCAGAACCTTAACTCTTCAGATTAACCCGGAAAAAATTAGAGAAGTAATTGGTCCGGGAGGAAAAGTGATTAATGAAATTATTGAAAAGTGTGAAGTCTCAATAGATGTTCAACCGTCAGGCCTCATCTATGTCACTTCAGAGAAAGAGGAAGCAACCAAAAAGGCAATCAGCTGGATAAAAAATATTACCAGGGAAATTAAGGTGGGAGAAACTTTCCAAGGCAAAGTGAAGAAAATCTTAGATTTTGGAGCTTTTATCGAGATTCTGCCTGGCCAAGAAGGTCTCCTTCATATTTCTCAATTAGCTCCGAGAAGAATAAAAAGAGTTGAGGAAGTAATAAAAATTGGTGATATTGTTTCAGTTGAAGTAATTTCTATTGACGAACAAGGAAGAATAAATTTATCGTTAAAAGCAATAAAAAAAGTCTCACCTCGATTTAAAAAGAGGTATTAAAAAACATATGCCAGAGAAAAAAGAATTTTTCAAAAGAGAGGAGCTTAGGACAATGAGGAAAGATATTGAGAAATTAAAAGAGGAAGAGGCCCGGAGAGAAAAGGAAAAAATTGCTGCTTTGAAAATTGAAGAAAAGAAAGAATTAATTAAAAAGAGAATAACTGAAGAAAGAAAAAGGGCTGAAATCCTAGAGAAAGAAGAGGAAGGAAAAAAAGCTGAAGAGAAACAAAAAATCAAATTAATAAGTGGAGGGACGGAAGAGAAAGAGAGTCTCAAAAAAGAAAGAAGTGAAATTGGAAAAAAAACTATCAACCTTGTTGACCAAAGGAAGTTTTTTAAAAAAAGGAAGGTTCAATATTTAGAAGAAATTAGCCAACTCAGGAAGAACCTTGAACCAATCTTAGAAGAAGAAAAGGGGATTGAAAAAAAGAAAGCGGAAGTTGAAGAAAAAGAGAGAAAAGCAGTCTCCTTTGCCGAAAAACAAGTGATTGAACGAGAAAGATGGGAGATTGAGAGGGAGAGAGAAAAGATTGAGGCTGAGAGATGGAAGCTCGAAGACGAAATTGAGACAATCAAAAATAAAATAAAGGAGGTTGATTTGGGATCTCAAAAAATCTTGAGGGCAATAAAAGAGCTAAAAAAAGGAGAGGAAGAAATCTCAGAGAGAGAAAAAGAGATAGAATTGGAAGAAAGAAAGCTAGAATTGGAAAAAGAACTCTCTTCAGTTCTGGCTACAGGAAAACCTTTTAGAATGAAATTGACAGAACTTACCGGAAGGAAAGAGGAGATCGGAAGAAATTTAGCCGAGATTCTAATAAAAGAAAGGGGGGTTGAGCAAAGAATAACTGAGATTGAAAAAAAAGAAGAAGCAGTTCTTGATTTAGTCGAAAGAAGAAAAATAGAAAAGGAGAGGTGGGAGACTGAAGAAAAAAGAAGAAAATTTGAAGGGAGAAAATGGCAGTTGAATATTAAAGGAAATAAAATAAAAGAGGAAAAAAGAGAAATCAATCTAAAATATCAACCATTATTAGATAGAGAAAAAGCTCTCAGGGAAGAAATTAAGGAGATTGACCGTTTAATAAAAAAGCCGCCTCTCCCGCCAAAACCACCGGTGCCTCCAGCACCCAAACCACCTCCTCCGCTACCAGCACCAGTAGAAGTAGCTGTACGCCCAACAATTGAGGAGAAACCTAAAGCACCGCCTTCACCACCTAAACCATCACCGCCACCAGTACCTCCAGCTCCAAAACCACCCTCACCACCGCCTAAACCACCAGCTCCTCCACCAGTTGAAGAGAAACTTAAAGAAGAATTGGAAAGATTGAAGGTATCCAAAAAAGGAGAAGAAGAAAGAAGGAAATTTTTAGAGAAATTAAAAGTCAAACCAGAAGAAAAACCTGAGGAAGTTTTAAAACCCAAAGAAAAAATTGAAGAGCTAGTTATTCGGCCTCTTCCTCAAAGACCTCCTCTGTTTGAG
Organism: Patescibacteria group bacterium; assembly: GCA_020148025.1. GTDB lineage: Bacteria > Patescibacteriota > Minisyncoccia > Minisyncoccales > JAHCRE01 > JAHCRF01. The sequence continues at coordinate 47,865 of JAHCRH010000004.1, read as the reverse complement.
AAGTTTCTAACTCGAGTGATAATGTTAACCTTAGTTGTAGTAATTCTAACGACTCTCTTCTTTTTATGGTATTGGTTCATTAAAGGTAGATTTTAGAAAAACATGGCTGAAATATCTCAAAAACTTCTCCAGAAATTAAAATTAAAATTGGAAGAAGAAAAAACCTCAGTTGAAAAGGAGCTAAAAAAATTTGCTAAAAAAGATAAAAAATTAAAAGGAGATTGGGATACTCGCTTTCCTCTTTTTGATGGGGAAGTTGGGGGAGCAGCTTTAGAAAAAGCAACTGATGAAGTTGAAGAATATAGCGCCAGGTTACCGATTGAATATAACCTGGAAATTAAACTTCGAAACATTGAATTAGCTTTAAAAAAGATGAAAAGAGAGAAATATGGAATTTGTGAGAAATGTAGAAAACGAATTGGTGTGAGGAGATTAAAAATTTTTCCTGAAACAAGATTTTGTATAAAGTGTCAAAAAAAATAAAGTTTGACTATAGGAAAGAAATAAAAAATATAATTATCATCAAGCCAGCAAATGGGATAAATTATACTTAAAAGAAGGAATAAAAATATGAGTGGCCATTCCCATTTTCGAACAATAAAACATAAAAAAGAAATTACTGATAAAAAACGAGGGCAGATTTTCTCGAAACTTTCTCGGATGATTTCAATTGCCGCTAGAGAAAAGGGTGGCGACCCTGAAACCAATCCTAAATTACGCTTGAGTATTGAGAGGGCTAAGGAGTTTAATATTCCGAAGGAAAATATTGAGAGAGCCATCAAAAGAGGAACTGGAGAGTTAAAAGGAGCAGTATTAGAGGAAGTGCTTTTCGAGGCCTATGGCCCGAGTAAAATTGCAATCATTATCGAAGGAATTACCGATAATAAAAATCGAACTCTAAGTGAAATTAAACAAATTTTAAATCAGCATAATGGAAAATTAGTCAGTCCAGGCGCAGTGAAATGGATGTTTGAAAGAAAGGGGTGTGTAACTGTAGACTCTAAATTGCAAATTGAAGATCTAAAAGATAAAGGAAAGTTAGAACTATTAGCGATTGAGGCAGGAGCTGAAGATATTTATTGGCATGACGCCGCCCATGAGGGCGAGCCTCGCCAAGGGCGGGATCTTTTGGACGTTTATACAAAACCTGAAGAATTAGAAAAGATTAAGAAAATTTTAGAAAATAAAGGAATTAAAACAGAGTCTGCTTCCCTAGACTGGGTAGCTAAAGAGGAATTGGAAATTGAAGAAAAAGATAAGATAGCCTGTCAAAAACTTTTTGCGGCTTTAGATGACAATGAAGCGGTTCAAGAAATTTACTCTAATTTAAAGGTCTGATTATCTTTAATATTGGAGATAAAATAATTTATTTAAATAAAATTAAGCTATGCCAAAAGAAGCTGAGATTAGAAAGAAAGCACTAAAAAAATTAACTAATGAAGGCTGGATTTGTTGGTTTTCTCCTAAAACTCGCTATCACCATACAGACATTTTGGGAATTGCCGATTTAATTTGTATAAAAGGAAAACAAATAAAATTTATTCAACTTACAACTATTTCTAATTTATCAACTAGGAAGAGAAAAATAGAAAAGTTTTTTGCCAAAAATAAACTGAAGATTCCAACTAAGGTGTGGGGATATTCTAAAAAAAAGAAAGAATTTAAAATTATCAAAATATGTTAATTCAAAATCAGAAGATGTTTTAGCAATCGTCTTAACTTATTTATTTCCCAAAAAAGATTTAAAAAGGCCTTCGGAACTTGACGGGCCTTTTTGATTCTCTATAATAGTTTTAATTAAAAGGTCGAGATTGAATAAATTAAATAAATCTCTATCTTTAAACTGAGCAGAGATGGAGGTTAAATCTGAGAGATATGTTTTATTTAGAAGATGAAATTTTAACTCCTTTTGTTAATCAAGAAGAAGAGGAAGAGGAGGAAGAAGAAGAAGAGGAGGAGGAGGAGGAGGAAGAAGAAGAAGAATTCTAATAATTAAACCCCGCCCTCTAAGCTTAATGAATCACATATAGCGCAGGGGGCGGGGTTTACTAAATCAGCCTCAGAAATTTCCTTTTCCCTACCTGCACTATCATCTCTTTCTTTATTTTGATAACCTTCTGCCAATCTTTTTCAACTACATTATTAATTTTAACTCCTCTTTGCAAGATCAATCTTTTAGCCGCTGATCGAGATCGGGCTAATTTTGTTTTAGTTAACAAGTCAAGAATATGAAGCCTTTTCGCCCTAAGTTTAATTTCAGGAATTTCCGATGGCATTTTTTTCTCCTTAAAAACTCTATCAAATTCCTCTTCGGCTTTCAGAGCCTCTTTTTTACCATGATAAATACTGACTATCTCTCTGGCCAATCTTGCTTTTAAATCTCGGGGGTTAACTTTTTTTCGGTTTAGGCTTTTCTCTATTTCTTTAATTTCTTTCAGCGGGATTTCGGTACATAATTTAAAACAATCGATTAGAACCTCGTCTGGCAAGGCCATTATTTGACCATACATTTCATTTAGAGGATAATCTAGAGCAATAAAATTTTCTGTTTTTGACATCAGTTTTCTACCTGTTTTTGGATTGATTAAAAGAGGAGTGGTAATTACAAATTTTTCTTTATTTTTATAAATTTTCATTAGATCTCTTCCTATTAACATATTGAAGGTCTGATCAGTCCCTCCCACCTCAGCATCGACATCCATGGCTACCGAGTCATAACCTTGAAATAAAGGATATAAAAATTCATGGAGATAGATTTCTTGTTTTTTCTTTAATCTTTCTTGAAACATATTTCTTTTGATTATTTGGCCATGGGTAAAATTAGCAACTAATTTAATGATTTCTTCCATTTTCAATTTACTTAACCATTGGCTATTAAATTTTAATTCTACTGGGTTTTTCTTAGATTTAAAATTTAAAATCTTTTCAGCTTGTTTTTGGTAAGTCCTGCAGTTCTCCAAAATTTGCTTTTTAGTTAGAGCTTTCCGAGTAGTTAATTTTCCAGTAGGGTCCCCAATCTGAGCAGTAAAATCTCCAATGAGAAGAATAATTCTGTGTCCTAATTTTTGAAATTTTTTTAAAAGAAAAAAATTAGTCGAATGCCCTAAATGAAGACAAGGAACGGTAGGATCTATTCCGTGATAGATGGTTAACTTCTTTTTTCGTCTTAATATTCTTTTAAAATCCTCTTTTGAAGGGTAAATCTTATCTACCCATCTAGTTAAAGCTTCTTCAGTTTTTAGATCTTGATTTGCCATAATTTCTTTTAATTTACCACTTTTTAATAAAAAAACAAGGTTTACTGAACTTAAAATTTATGTTATTGTATTTTTATGCCAAGAAGAAAATATTATCGAGGTATTTTTTTGAAAAAGAAGGAAAAGAAGAAATTTTTTTTAATCTTAAAACTTTTGGGGTTTTTCTTCCTAATTTTTCTGTTAGGCGGTCTTTTTTTATTTATCTATTATGCTAAAGATCTTCCCCGGCCAGAAAAATTTTTGGAAAGAGAGATTATTCAATCAACTAAGATTTATGACAGATCAGGAGAAATTCTTTTATATGAAATTTATGGTGAAGAGAAAAGAAAAATTGTTCCTTTAGAAAAGATTCCTACCTATTTAAGAGAGGCCGTGGTTGTTGCTGAAGATACTAATTTTTATCATCATTTTGGAATAGACCCAAAAGCAATAGGCCGGGCTCTTTTGGCTAATTTAAAATTACGCAAGCCAGTCCAGGGTGGCTCAACTATTCCTCAACAACTCATCCGTTCTTCTTTTTTAACTCAAGAAAAAACTCTAGAAAGAAAAATTCGAGAAATTATTTTAACTTTAGAATTGGATAGAAGATATTCTAAAGATCAGATTTTGGAATGGTACTTAAACCAAGTTCCTTTCGGACCCAATCTTTATGGAGTTGAAGAAGTCAGCCAAAGTTATTTTGATAAATCAGTTTCTGAAATTTCTTTATCCGAAGCCGCCCTTTTAGCTTCTTTAATTAAAGCCCCGAGTTATCTCTCTCCATTGTTTGGAAAGCATTTGGATGAATTATTGACTAGAAAAGACTATATTTTAAATCGAATGGAACTTTTAGGATACATTACAAATGAAGAAAAAGAAAAGGCCCAAAAAGAAGAGATAAAATTTGCTGAAAATTACCCAGAAATAGCCCTTCATTTTGTAATGTATGTTAGAGAATATTTAGAAAAAAAAGGCTATAGCCAAGATTTCTTAAAAGAAAAAGGGTTGAGAGTTTATACTTCTTTGGATTGGGAACTCCAACAGTTAGCTGAAGAAATAGTTGAGGAAAGGGTGAAAATCAATGAAAAATATCAAGCCTTCAATGCTTCTTTAGTTGCCATTTCCCCGAAAACTGGAGAAATCTTGGCTATGGTTGGATCTAAAAATTGGTTCTCAGATCCTTATCCTGAAGGTTGTATTGCTGGAAGCAATATTCCTGGGAAAAGTTGTCTTTTTGAGCCCTATCCTAACGTTAGTTTAATGGAAAGACAGCCGGGTTCAGCCTTTAAACCCTTTGTTTATGCCACTGCCTTTAAAAAAGGTTATGATGATAAAACAATTTTAATTGATGAAGAGACAAATTTTGGGGTCTGGGGTGGTGAAGAATACATTCCTCAAAATTATGATGAAAAATTTCGAGGAGAGGTAACCGTTAGAGAGGCTCTGGCTCAATCAATAAATGTCCCTTCAATTAAAGTTCTCCGGGATTTAGCCGGATTAGAAGATATGAATGTTGGTTTAGAAGATTCAGTCAAAACTGCCAAGGAACTAGGAATTACTACTTTAAAGTCTCCCTATTATCCCTCAATTGTTCTTGGGGGTTGGGAAGTAAAATTATTGGACATGGTCTCAGCTTATGGAGTTTTTGCTACTGAGGGTTTAAAGGTTACACCAACAGCTATTCTGAGAATCGAAGATTCGGAAGGAAACATAATTGAGGAAAATAAAAAAATTCCAAAAAGAGTCTTGGAGACTGAGATTTGCAGGTTAATCAATGATATTTTGTCTGATAATGAGGCCCGAGCTCCAATGTTTGGCCCAAGATCCCCCCTTTATTTTGAGGGATTTCAGGTTTCTGTTAAGACCGGAACAACCGATAATTATAGAGACGGTTGGACTATAGGTTATACCCCCTCAGTTGTAGTTGGGGTTTGGGCAGGTAACAATGATAATTCTCCGATGCAAAAAGCGCCGGGGGTATCGGTAGCCGGACCAATCTTCCACCAGGTTATGGAAAGGGTTTTGTTAAAAGCCTCAAAAGACTTTAATTAACTTTAAAAACAATTTTTTTAAATAAGGTTTGGAAGGGAAATTGCTGATTTTTTATTATTTCTGTTTCGGAAAATTTTAATTCCTGAAAAAAGTAGGGTTTGGAACTTTAATAAATAAAATTCCTTTTCTAAATAAAACTGGCTGAGTTTTCAAAAAAAAACCGGCTTTTTTATTGAAAGACGGGTTTTCCTTTATTACTTTTTCCCGAAGATTAAGAATTCTTATGGCCAAAAGTTCATTTTTAAAACCATATTTTTCAATTCTTTTTTTTCTGAAACACCTTTGTTCTTTTAAACATTTACTCAGTAGTGCAACTTAACTTGTTGTATAGGAAACTGAAAGTTTCCTATACAAACCCGCTCTAATTCTGCCATCCAAATAGATAGGGGCGAGAGATTAGAAAAGATTTCGTTAAAAGCCTTGCGACACAGTGGGCGAATAGCCCCGAGTGAGCCTTTAGGCGAGCGAGTGTGTCGCCCCTAATATTACTTTGCAAAATTAGGGCGGAATAGCTCACGAGCAAAGCGAGTGCCTATGTGCCCTTAATGGGCATAACCAGATAAATATAGCTTGGATCAGCAACTGGTTTCAGGATGGAGGGTCCTTCTTCCCCATTCAACTCAAAAAGCACCTCTGAACTTTTTATATTCAAAAGACCGTCAACCAAAAATCGATAGTTAAAAGAAACTTCTATCTCTTTTCCGCTTATTTTTCCAGGAAGAAAAGAACGATATTCTCCTAAATCAGGATTCTGACTAAAAATTTCAATTTCTCCTTTTTTGATATCCGTTTTTAACCTCACTTCGTTCATTTTAGAGGCAAAAAGACTGGCTGTTCTTAGTTGATTTAAAAATTCATTTTTTTTCAGAATAATTTGGGTTTCAGATTTCTTGGGGAAGATAGCCTGATAATCTGGATATTCACCTTCAATTAATCTGGAGATAAGTCGAATCTCAGGATGAGAAGTCTCTTCCATTAGAGATTCAAATAAAATCTGATTAGCTGAAAAGTAGATTTTAAGCTTCTCCTCTTTTTCACTAAAAATATTAATTATTTCTTTAGCAGCTTTTTGAGGCAAAATTAAAGAATATTCCCGATGAAGAGGAAGAGTTTTTCTCAAAAAAAGTTTTTTTTCTCCCAAACGAAAACTATCGGTAGCCACTATCTTTATTAGATCTTTTTGAAACGAAAAATAAATTCCTGAGATTTCCGGTCTAGCTGAAGAAAGAATGGGTATCTGGATAACTTGATTTAAACCTTGGCAAAAAGAAGGACCATCAATAACAATGGATTCTCCTTCGGTAATCTGAGGAATAATAGGAAATTCCTCAGGATTGAAACCTTTAATTTTAGTACTATATTTTTCTGATTCAATAATTAAGGTTTGTTTTTCAACTTTTAAATTTATTGGTTTTTCAGGTAGAAGCCCAATAAAATTGGAAAAAACTCTAACCGGAACGACGATTACCCCTTCTTTTTCAATTTTTGCTAAACCCCACCATTTAATTCCTATTTCTAAATCAGTAGATGAAAGATTTAGAAAATTTTTTTCAGCTTTAATTAAAATATTATTAAGAATTGGTAAGGTTAGAGATTTTACGGAAATTCTTTCTACAATACTAAGACCTTTTTTTAGTTTGTTTTGTAATATTTTTAATTTCATTATTATATTTTATTATTATTGTTAGTTTTGGGGATAATTTTTTTATGAGATGAATAGATTTGATTTTACTCGAAGGAAAGACTGTTGAAAAATCGGGAATATCTTTTAGTCGAAGATTTATCCTCTTTTTCTTCTATGACTTAGACACTTAGCACCCTCTGTCTTATTAAGTTGATTTCCTCTCTAAGATTTTCATCTTTTTCTAATTCCTTGAGGATTTTTCCGTGAGCGTGAATGGCGGTGGTGTGATCTCTTCCTCCAAATCTTCTACCAATAAAGGGATAAGAGCATTTTAACGTTTCTCTTAATAAATACATTGCTATCTGACGGGGTTTGACAATTTCTTTTTTTCGAGAGGAGTTTTGAAGATCTCTCTCCTTGAGATCATAAAATCCAGCGACTGCCTGAATTATTTTTTTGGGAGTGGTTATCTTAACTGGAGAGATGATTATCTTTTTTAAGAGTTTTTTAGTAGTTTCGATATCCGGAAGCTGTTTTTTTAATTTCTGGTGAGCTATTAATCTATTCAGGGCCCCTTCCAGCTCTCTTATGTTTTTTCGGATCTTTGTAGCGATGTAGGAAAAAACTTCATCAGAAAAATCAACTCTTTTTTCTCGGGCCTTAGTTTTAAGAATGGCTATTCTTGTTTCAAAATCAGGTAAAGAGATGTCAGCTATCATTCCTCCTTCAAAACGGGACCTTAATCTCTCGGCCAAAGCTGGAATGGCTTTTGGCGATCGATCAGAAGAGAGGATTATTTGTTTATTTTTCTCATACAAAGCATTGAAGATATGAAAGAACTCTTCTTGAGTTTTTTCTTTCCCAGCCAAAAATTGAACATCGTCAATGATTAAAATGTCAATTGCTCGATACTTTGACTTAAAGCTTTCAACGCTGTGGTTCCTGATTGAGTTTATGATTCCGGAAGTAAATTTTTCGCAGGGAATGTATTTTACTCTTCTCTTAGGAAAATTTTTAACAATTTCATTACCAATAGCTTGGAGTAAATGGGTTTTACCTAAACCAACTCCTCCATAAATAAATAGGGGGTTATAAACAAGTCCAGGATTTTTTGTTGCTGCCCAGGCAGCTGCCTGGGGGAGTTCATTAAAGGGACCTACCACAAAATTCTCAAAAGTATAACGAGGATTAAGATTAGTTTCCTTATCGATTTTGAATTCTGGGAATTCAAGTTGGTCAGTTTCTAGAATAGGCAAGGAAGATTTTTTAAAAACCTTTAGACCGGTTTTACCTATTTCATATTTTATTCCCTTAATCTCTTCATCTAAACTATGTAAAATTTTAAAAATCAGCTTGTTATATTTGTTCTCGAGCCACTCTTTGGCAAAAGAGTTGGGAACAGAGATTATTACCTCTTCTTCTTTTTCACCAAGGATTCTGGTGTTCTTGAACCAGGTGGCGAAATTAGCTTGAGAAATATTTAATTGGATTTGGGCAAGGACTGCCTGCCAGAGCTCTTCGTGATTCATACTCTTTAGAGATTATACCATATGTCAAACTAGAAGAAAATTAAATAAAAAAAGAAAATTTGTTAATAAGCTGGGGATAGATTGTGGAATTTAGATACCGAATATTGAGTTTTAGATTTTAGAAAAAAACTAAAAGTTGACTTTTGAAATACTCTTTGCTAATCTTAAAAAATCACTATTTTGGGGTGAGAGGGCGGGCTAAAGGGTAGTGGGTGGGTCGTAGTCTAACATCTCAAATCTAAATTATGTCAATTACCTATCGTCCCAAGAAAAAAAAGAGAAAAAGAACCCATGGTTTTAGAAAAAGAATGAAGAAAAAAGGAGGAAGAAGAGTTTTGGCTAAGCGGAGAAGAAAAGGTAGATGGAAATTAACCGTTTAAATTTTTGTATAAGAAATTGAAGGTTTCCTATACAACACAGGAGGAGTCGGGAGGATTGAGGGGCCCGCGAAGCGGGAGGGTGGAGGGTGGGTGGCGTCCCCGTGTAGGAAAACAGCGAGCCGAAGGCGAGCGTTAGAAACCGCGGGTTTCTAAAGAACATAGTTCAGTTTATCGCAAGCCGAAGGCGAGCGACTATGTTCCAAGATGTTAGCAAAGATAAATCGGCTTAAAAAAAGAAAGGATTTTGATTTGGTTTTTAAAAGAGGGAAGGGATTCAAAGAAGATTTTTTAGTTTTGAAGATGATCAGAAATAATTTAAATCAGACCCGTTTTGGTTTTATTGTCGGAGGAAAAATTTCAAAAAAGGCAACCTTGCGCAATAGAATTAAAAGAAGATTAAGAGAATTAATTCGCATGAAGTTGAAGAGAATCAAGAAAGGATTCGATCTTATTTTAATTGCCCAAACGGGTTTGGAAAATAAAGATTTTTGGGAGATTGAAGAAATAATAAATAAACTTTTTAGTAAGGCAAAAATAATTTAGAATGTTAGAAATTTTAATTCTTAATTTAATTAAATTTTATCAGAAATTTGTTTCTCAAGGTTTTGGAAGAACTTGCCGGTTTTATCCAAGCTGTTCCCAATATTTCTATTTGGCAATCGAAAAACACGGTTTATTCGTAGGTTTGTTTCTTGGAATGAAAAGGGTGTTGAGATGTCATCCCTGGAATCGGGGCGGTCTAGATTTACCTTAAAATTATGGAGTTTTTTATTAATCTTTTCAATTTAATCTTATACAAGCCATTATTTAATATTCTAATTTTGCTTTATCAATATTTGCCTGGCCAGGATTTTGGAATAGCGATAATTCTTTTGACAATCTTAATCAGAGTTTTATTTTATCCCTTAGGAGTTAAAGCAATTAAATCTCAGAAAATTTTACAAGAGCTTCAGCCCAAAACTCGGGAAATTCAAAAGAAATACAAAGATGATAAAGAAAAGCAGACTCGGGCAATGATGGAACTTTATCAGAAAGAAAAAATTAATCCCTTCTCCGGTTGTTTGCCTTTATTAATCCAGCTTCCGATTTTGTTTGCTCTCTATCAAGTGTTTCGTAGAGGATTAGTTCCTGAAGAGATGATCAATCTTTATTATTTTGTTCCTAATCCCGGTCAAATTGACCCTACCTTTTTTGGAATAATAAATCTTAGTCAGCCCTTGCTCATTTTAGCAATTCTTGCTGGCATTTTTCAGTTTATCCAGACAAAGATGATTACTCCCAAAACTTCAAAAGTTCAAAAAGAAGAAGGCCAAATGGCCCAATTTTCCGTAATGATGCAGAAACAAACGCTTTATTTTTTTCCAATTTTTACAGTTTTAATTCTCTGGAGATTGCCAGCTGCTATCGGTCTTTATTGGATAATAACTGCTTTATTTTCAATTTTGCAACAATATTTAATTTTTAAAAAACCAAGCCATGCTTAATCAAGACGATCTTAAAAAAATTAAAACGGAGATTGAGGAATTTTTTAGAAAAATGACGATTGATGTTAAAATTGAATCTTCGTCCCAGAAAGAAGAAACTTTATCTATAAATTTGAGAACGGAAAAACCTCAGATTCTGATTGGAGAAGGAGGACAGACTCTGTTGGAGATTCAGCGCCTTCTAAGGGTAATTTTAAGAAGAAAAATTAAAGAAACTTTTTTTATTGATCTGGATATCAATGATTATAAAAAGAGAAAAATTGAATACCTGAAAGAGATGGCTCGCTCAATTGCTGATGAGGTTGCTTTAACAAAAAAAGAAAGGATTTTATCTTCTATGCCAGCTTATGAAAGAAGAATTATTCATTTGGAAATAGCTGACCGTCAAGACGTTACTAGCGAAAGCATTGGTCAGGAACCAGAAAGAAAGGTAGTGATTAAACCCTATCCTTAAAACCCGATAGGATTTTTGTATTTTAAAACCCTGTCTTCGTATCAGGGTTTTAATTGTTAATTATCAGAAAAAGGAGCTAAGCTCCTTTTATTTTAGTCTCCAGCTAATTCTTTTTTAGCTTTTCTTATTTTTAAAACTTCTTCAGGAGTAGTGGTGATTATCTGATCCTCAGCATAAGAAGCAACTACTTTTATAGCAACGTGTTTCTGCCCGGCGAAAAATAATCCCTCACCCACTGCTCCCTCCAACAACATATATTTTTCTTGTTCAGTTAAAAGAAAAGTTTTTTTAACAATGTCAATTGTGGCTGGTGATTGCTTTAATAAGAGTTGCAAAGAAGAGTTGGTAATAATTGGTTGGCCATAAGATGATTTCATAAAATCTCCAATATCCTGGGTGATAGTTGTTACTCCCAACCAATATTTTCTTGCCCGCTTACAAATTCCATAAAGAAATGAAGCTCCATCTTCCGATTGCATTAACCACCAGGCCTCATCAACAATTAAAATTCTTTTTTTAAGAGTAGCTCTGACTGTCTTCCAAATGTATCTCAAAATTATATAAAGGGCCATTGGTCTTAACTCTTCTTCCATGTCTCTTATTCCAAAAACAACCATTTTATTTTCCATTGAGATATTCGATGGTTGGTTGAAAAATATAGCGTAAGCTCCTTTAGTAAATTTCTGCAACCTCCTTACTAGGGATTCAGTCCCTTCCATAGTTCCCAGAACTGTTTCTAAATCTTCCATTAGAGGAAGGTTTTCTTTCCAGAGAGAGGGATCAGATTCAGGGGTAATGTCTTTGGCGGCATAAGTTTCGCTTAACGCCCTATCAATAATGGCATCTTCTTCTGGAGTTAGACCGCCCAACATAATCCTTAACAAACCGACCAAGTTTATGATATTTGACCTTAAAACATCTTCTGGTTTTTCGTCTTCTCTAGGGGGTGGTAATTCAAAAGGATTAATATGATTGGGAGAGGCTAGAGAAATTTTAAAGAAAGAACCACCAACAGCATCAGATAAGAATTCATATTCGTTTTCAGGATCAATTATAATAGCGTCAACTCCCAACATCAGAGAACGCAAAACTTCCAATTTGACAGAATACGATTTCCCGCTGCCCGCCTTAGCAAAAAGACAAGAGTTCGCATTCTCTAAACTGAATCTGTCAAACAAAATCAAAGAATTGTTATGCCTGTTGATTCCATATAAAATTCCCTCGTTAGAGCTTAAATCAAAAGAAATAAAAGGGAAGACAGAAGAAAGGGGTTCAGTATTCATTGGAGTATGGATTAGAAGTCGATCCAAACAATAAGGAGAAGTGGAGATAAATCCTTCGTGCTGTTGAAAAAGAGCTGGTTTAATATAAATCAATCTGGATTCAAGGATTGAACGAAGAGTAGTTTCAATATTCCTAAAATCTTCTTTTTTATCGAGATAAACAGTGAGATAAAGGCCAAATTTAAACATCTTTTCTCGGGCGGTCTGAAGTTTATCTCTCAACTCTTCCAAATCCCGGAAGGCAGTTTCCAAAACTGGATCTCGAACAAGACCCTTTTCCTCCCTTTCCATAATTTCTGATTGAACTTCAGTCACCCTTTTCACCAGTTGCTTCAAAACCGTTCCCGTCTCAATTGGATGGACGAAAAAGGAAATGTCTAGAGGAATATCTAAATTTATGACTGGAGAAAGCCAGGCCGTGCTTAAGTATCTTGGATAAGAAAAAATAAAATAACTTCTGGCAAATTTCTCTCCCAATTTCAGATAATTCTGGGAAATTTCAATTGAAGAAGGGGCAATAATATCACTTACCTTGAGGATTTCTGCTTCAAATATTTTTTTGGGAATTTCGATTTCCTTTTTCTTTTTTTTGAGGAATGGAAACTTCATATTATTTTAAGATTTAGGCATCTGAACAATTCCAATTTAATTTCTGTTTAAATGTTAATATGTTTAAATGTTAGTATGATTTTTATTGGGCAAGTTCTGGAGGAATTTCAGGATAATAACCAAATTCTGCTTCTTTTGGATGGTAGAATTTCCAGAAAAGCTCAATTAGTTCAGGAGTAATTAGAGGAATGGCTTGGAGACCACACCTTCTTAATCCCAGGGCAACAAACTCCATTCTCTGCCAGAGCTGGCCTTTATGTCTTTGAAAGGTTTCCTCGGTCAAAGTTGGAACTTTTTGGGTTTCAGAGGGCTTTTTTTTACCCACAAATTTTTGGATTTCCAAAGGGGGCGGGTGAAAAGGAATGATAATAAAGAAGTTTTTCGTCATAATTGCTCCTCCCTTTATCATTCCGGCAATAAATTCGCGATAACCTTTAGTTTGAATTTTTAAGAGTTCATTTTCTTGTTTTTCTTCAAGGTCTTTCAATTTATCTAAATAACCGGTAATATTTAATCTTCGGGTTTGGATAAGAATTTGGCAAGAGAAATCTAAAGAATTCAAGAACTCTTGAAATTGATACAGAATGGCAGTCTGCTCTTCCTCAGATTTTAAAGCAAAATTTAAAGAAGAAACCATCAGGATTCCTCTTAAGGTCTTATTTCTTAAAACAAGCACCCCTTCTCTGATTTGCTCAATTTCTAAAAATTGTTGTGTGGGTATTCTTGGCATAAGTTTAATGGATTAGGGACTGTCCCTCCCCTGTCTCTCTGCCTCCCAAAATTATTTTATTGTCCTGGTTTCTACCTGGGTTGATAATTTCTGTAGATGGCTTTTTTTAGCCATTTTTAATGTAGCCCCTTCTTCAACCTCTGCCTTTTCAAATCTTTCAACTTTTTTAAATTTAGGTGACACAATTTTTCTTCTCCAGAGAAAAATTTTAGCAGAGACTGAATAGACAAAGAAATTTTTTATGATCATTGGCAAGGTATAACCTTTAATTCTCAAAAAGCAAAGAGCTAAGGATCCTCCCATTAAAATTACGGCGATTATTATAAAAAGAGGGAGATTTTTTTTGCCAATAAAAAAATAAAGAAAAAAACAAGCGCCTCCAGCTACGGCAACGAAAATAAACTGTTTAAAAGTGAGAGGCCCGACTATTTTTGGCTCCCTTTCAATAAATTGAGGAACAGTAAATTCCATAGAATTTTAATTATTCAGTTTCAGGTTGTTCAACAGGCTCTCTATAGATATCTGCTTTTGGTGGAGTTGGTTTTTCTTCTGGTATAGCAGTTTTTGGAACAGAAGGAACAACTCCAGCTGATGGAGCTATTTCAATTTTATATAATTCTTCCAAATTCGCTTTCACTGGATTAAAAATTGACTCATTAATTTCCCGGGCAATCTTTTCAGCTAAGAAAGAAGAAAGCTTCGCCTTTTCTGTCAGAATTTTTGGTAGTTCCTCGGGAGACAAATCACCAAGCAAAACTCGCCCAGTCTGATAACCTATTTCTCTAATCTTTTCTTCTTCTTTTACTCCATTTTCAAAACAAATCCTAGTAATTTCTAAAGCCGTATCTTCAGACTCGATTAATTTCACAAGTTCTTTCAGGATTTCATTTGATATTTTTTCTGGCATATTTTCTTTTGGCATTATTAGATATATTTTATCATTTTATTAAGTTTTTGTAAAAATATTCGTAAAGATTAGTCTATTAATTATGACATAAAAAGAATATAAAGAGAACTTGAAATTTTTCACTCTTTTTGTTATTTTAGTACTATGGAAGAAGAATCGGGAGAAAAAGATCCATTAGTTACTCTTTTTCTTTCTATTTTTTTGGGATGGTGTGGACTCGACCGTTTTTATCGTGGAGCCTATTTCACTGGAATTTTAAAATTAGTTACTTTCGGTGGTCTTGGTATTTGGTGGTTAATCGATATCCTTCTTCTCCTTGCCGGAGAAGAGGATATATTTAAATTATAATTTCTATAGCAAAGGCTTGTATGTAGCTATTGACAAAAATATTTTAATATAATATAATTAAAAAGCGGGGAAAATTAAAGATTCCCCGTCTTTAAAAACTAAATAAGGATGGAGGTGAAAAGAAATGGCAGAGAAAAAGCCCGAGATAGAAAAATTGGATAGCTTCATCAGTACAATAGTCTGGCTTGTTGGATTTGCTGGTGTTATTTGCCTCGGTGGTTGGATATTTAGATTCTTCGGATTCGCTATTGGAGTCTTAGGGGTATTGCTGTTTATTGTTGCAATTCTTCTCAGTGGTCTCAAAATTGTTCAAAAACCAGAAGTTTGGATTATCGAGAGATTTGGAGAATATCAAAGGAAACTGAAGCCAGGTTTAAGGTGGATGATTCCTTTTATTGAGACAGTTCGGGCAAAACCTCGGTTATGGGAACAGCCTGTCCCAATTTTTGCTACTCAACCGAAAATCGATTTCCGTGATGGCTCGGCTACTCTCAAAGATCCAAAAAGCTATGTTGAACTTGATGAAAAGAAGATCGAAGATGCAATTTATGAGGTGAGAAATTGGGCCAAGTGGATAGAGGACACAATAGAACCGATAATCCGGGGTTATCTTAATACTCTGTCAATAAAGGAAGCCCTTGACGAAGGAAGGGCTCGTGGAAATCTAATAGAGCGATTAAAAGAAGCACCGGAACTAACAGAAAACCAACTAGAAGAGATTAAGAGGGAAATTGAAATATTCCAGGAAGAGATTGATAAGGGTCCGAAGAAGGCAAGAGCTCGAGTCTATAGACTTCTTAAGGAGGAAAGCGAGAAGAAAAAAAAGGAATTAGAAATCCGCCTTGCAGGCCACAAGCGCCTTGAAAAAGAATTTAAAGATTTGAAAAGAGAAGCCAAAAAAAGAGGAATCAAGGAAATCCATCGGGTAGTTGTTGCTGAATTCGGTTTAGATGAAAGCGTAATTAAAGCTCGTCAGAGACCACTTGAGGAAAGACGCCGAGCTGAGGCAGCGGTTTTTGAAGCAATGAGAGAAGCTACCTTAAGAACAGAATCGATTAGGCGGACAAAAGAAAGATTAGTTGAGACTGGCTATCCTGAAAAAGATGCATTGAGAAAAGCCTATGAACTTGATGTGCTTGAGACCCTCGCTACCACCGGAAGTTTGTTCTTAACAGGTGAAGTAATGGGAATAAGCCCAACTATTGCTAGGATAGCAGGTATTTTCACTGAAGTTTCAAAAAGAAGAGAAAAGAAATCCAAAAAATAAAAAGAGTTGGCTTGCCCAACTCTCTTTTTTATTATTCTTTTCTCATTCCAGTTTCGCCAATTTCTTCTGGTGGCGGACCAGTAGGTTTCTTTTCTTTTGGTTTTTTCTTTTTTTCAGGTGGTTTTTCCTCTTTTGGTTTTTTTTCTGGCGGGGCTGTTGGCGGTGGCGGCGCTGATGGTCGTTTTTGTTCTACCTCCTTCCTTATTTTATTTAGTTCCTCTCGCAATTCTCTTAAAGTTGGTTCTCTTCCCTGCTCTTCCCATATTTTTCTTAGTGTTTCTGTCAATCCTCTTAGCTCATCTTCCGTTAGCGCTTCCTCCCTTTCCTTTTTTGCTATTGCGTTTTCTATTTTCTCTATGTCCCTTTCTTTCTTTAGCGGTATCACTGCCCCTCTTTTTTTTATAAAATCTTTCCAGGCAGTTTTGACACCTTCTTTTACCGTTTTTAAAGCTTCTTTTGTAGGGATTATAACTCCTGGTTTTATAATTATTTTTATCGTTCGTTTCTTTTCCATTTCCTTTGGTGTCAATTTTCTCCCCCTTTTTCCTTCTTGTATTACATATCCACTTTCTATTTCTTCTGGTGTTAATTCTCTGCCTTCTTCTTCTTTTTTGTGTTCCCAAAGGGCTGCCTTTAGACCTTTTCCTGCTCCTTTAACCATTTTTGCGAACCTCGGATGTTCTTCTGCTTTTTTTTCAGCCCATTCTATCCTTCGTCTTCCCCATTCTGCTGGATAGGTTACAGCTGTCCCTACTCCTCTAGCTAGCGTACCTCTTAATGTACCGGGATGGGCAGTACCATATTTTTGCATTTTCTTGCCTAATTTTCCAATCGCTGCTGGCATTGCTTTCAATGCCCCTCCGGCTGCCCCTGCTGCTCCAGCTGTTGCTGCTATTGCTGCCGTCATCACCGCTGCTTTAGCTGCTTTTTCTGGCATTTCAATAATCTCCCGGGCAAACATAGCAGAAGTCTTTTTTGTCTGATCATAGGCAATCCATAACAAAACCAAAGGAATAAGATATGGTAAGATATTATTCATCAGACCAAGTCCTGATAGATTAGGATAAGTAACGACACTACTAGGGTCAGCATTAATCATACTAATCATAGTAAATCCTAAATAAAGGAAAAAAGCAGCAATTATCCCGATAATAGACCAGGCAACTAATTGCTGCCACCAAGTTCTCCAACTCAAAAGACTTCTCCCTCTTCTTGTTATTGGTAGAATATAGGAAACAAAGGCAATTGGCGAAAGAATAACCAAAATCCAGAGCATAATATATCTCATTATAAAAAGAGCAGAAAAGAGAATAAAAATAAATCCGGCAAAAAAATTAAAAACTATCATAATTATAATCTGCATTGCGGCAGCTATATTCGCCCAGACATCAAAACCACTTGAAATAAGGAGGTTCCAGACGCTTTGGCCCGCGCTAGTAAGGAAATTTATAAAACCGGTCAGTCCTGTAATACCAGTTAAGAAAAAATTCATTACAATGTTAGCAGCATCAATAATAAATCCACAAAAGACAGGGCTAAAATTGATGAGCAAGGCAACCAGTATTAAAGTTGGTAGAGTCTTTTTGGCTTTATATTCCCTAATTCTTAAAGCAGTTGCTAAAGCAATTGCCACCAGAAAGATGATAAAACCCATGTTAGCAAAATTTCGAGTGATAGACAAACCAATGTCAACAAAGGGATTTTGAGTGAATTTTAGAGATATAAAATCAGGGCTAATAATCCAGCCCAAAATCAGACTCACAATCCCCACAAACAAAGCGCTTATAAGAAGCGGGATTCCAAAAGAGATTAATACAACAATTTTGATCATCACGCTTAAGATGAAATTCGCTGCAGCGCAACCTACATCGCCCCACCCGCAACCAAGCTCAGGGATTTGCGCCAAGGCTGGTCGAGAAGAAAAAACCAGACCAAAAATAACAAAAAATAAAAGAGCTCCAAACCATAAACTTCGTTTATCTAGGAGATGAACCAGATATAACCCTTTTTCACTTAATTTACTAAAAATCGAGAAAAAATTTTTAATTTTTTTATTCATTTAATTCATTAAAGATTTTTTGGTTAATTTAGTTATTAATACCTAAAACCTTGGTTTTAATTTTATTTCTCTTTTTTCTCAGTTTCTTCAATTAATCTTTCTATTTCCCCAATATTTTCTTTAAATTCTTTTATTTCCTCTTCCACCTCAAATTTCGGTAATTTTTTCAGTTCTTCTTGAAGTTCCGGTAATTTCAACTCTTTTAAAGATTTTTCGGTTGGAAAATTTTTTATTTTTTTTTGGATATTTATAATATAGAAAGCAAATAGGATTAATCCAAAGGTAATTATTATTGCCCAGAAAATAATTTTCCTTTTAGCTAAAGGTAAATTTTGAATTCTTTTTAGATATTTACTAAAGCTCATGTTATACAAGAATCACCCTCACCATCCGTATCAGTCGCAAGTCTCCGCTCCACACTCTCCTACCACACAAACATATCCACAGTCTGTTACAGCATCAACGCATTTATCAACTTTCCATTGGTTTATTGAGGTTCCTGAACAGACAGGACACCATTTACAATTAGCATTTGTACAGTCGTTAGAGATAAAATAAGATGAACAGCTTGTCCAGCCACCTCCCGACAAAGCACTACAGAATCCTTCTGTACAGACCAGGGGAGGGCAATCAGCATCTTGGATACATGCATCATCGCCCGATTGGCTACATCTTCCTCCTACGCAAGCCTGCGAAGGGCAATCAGCGTCTTCAGTACAGTTTACGGTTTCTTTCGGTGACTCGCTCAAAATCACTAACTCAGGATTAATGGTAGTTAAAATTAGATAAGAAGAAAATAGGATAATTAAACCTAACAAGGCCGAAAAGATTTGATCTTTAGCATCAGACATAGCAGCCGGTTTACCAGCTGAAGTCAAATAGCGAATTCCACCGTAAATCAAGGCTCCAAAGCAAACCAGGCCAATAATCATCAAGGCAAAATTGTAAATAGCCCCTATATAATCTGGTAAAACCGGAAGGGTAGTCGTTTCCAGTCCCGGAATTGGAACTTCAAGCTCTCTTTCAGCGGCAAAGGAAAAATCAACTAAAACAGAAGATAAAAAAATCATTAAAAGAAAAACAATGGAAATTTTTTTATAGCCTGCCATTTATTTATAGTAGCATAAATTTTAAATTTTGTACCAATTTCTGGTTAATTTAAGCCAATCTTTTACGGTTAAAGTTTCAGCTCTCTGGATTGGTTCAATTCCATTTTTCAAAAGCCATTTTCTTATTTTTTCCTTATTTAATTTTAGCATTTTTGATAAATTATTGACAATCTGTTTTCTAGGATGTGAAAACCCCGCTTTTACAATTTTAAAAAACAGCTTACAGAGACCCGTTCTCTGTAAAGTTGTTTTGGGAGTGATTTTAACAATGCCTGAATCAACTTTTGGTTGAGGCCAGAAAGATTTTTTAGAAACAAAAGAGATAATTTCTGGTTTCGCATAAAATTGAACCGAAACTGCCAAGATGCTCATTTTAGGAGGTCTGGCACAAATTCTCTGGGCCACCTCTTTTTGTACCATTAAAACCATTTCCAGAGGCCGGGCCTCTGGCAGTTCGAGGAATTTTCGGATAACTGGGGAAACGATGTAATAGGGTAGATTGGCAACGATTTTGTATTGGATATTAGATATTAGATTTTGGATATTAGACTTGAGAACATCTTCTTGGATAATTTCTATATTTTTAAAATCCTTTAGAGTTTCTTTCAATATTTCAACCATCTTTTGGTCTTTTTCTATGGTAATGACTTTCTTGACTCTTTTAGTTATTTCTTGAGTTAAAATACCAACTCCTGGTCCAATTTCTAAAACAATATCTTTTGAGTGGAGATTGGCGGATTCGATAATTTTTTGGAGAACCGATTTGTCAATCAAAAAATTCTGGCCAAGTCTTTTCAGAGGACGAGCCTTATATTTTTTAAGTAAATCTTTAATTAGCGATTTCGAAGTTAAGCTCATTATTTAATTATAACCAGATATTTCCTGAAACTCTAACAAAATTTGGCCTGTGGAAAAGACCCTTGACTTCCATTGACGAATCTTATAGATTTTAAAGAGACATTTTAATCTCCAAATCTATTCCTAAATTACTTCAAAAATTTAAAATAAGATTCAAAAGGATGATTCCTAAAGGATCCTCGAAGGACCCCTTCTTTTATGTAGGAATAATTTCGATTATTTTATTTCTGATTTTAGTTTTTCTATCAAAACCTGAAATTTTAGAAAAAACTTTAACTGCCAAATTAAATTCCTCAATTACTAGTCAAAATTTATTTTTGGGCTCAGGAGAAAGTTTTCTTGTTGAATCTCCTAATTTGTTTTTTGTCCAAAAAAATAGTCTAAGGGCAGCTTCTCCTCCACTAACGGTCACTCCAAAAGTTTTAGGAAGTTTAATTGGTGATTCTAGACCAGAAGTTAGAGGAGAAATTATTGAATATAGCGTTCAATCAGGTGATAGTCTCTGGAATATTGCTGCTGATTTTGAAATTTCTTTAGATACTTTGCTATGGGCTAATGATTTAAATAAAAATTCTAAAATTTTACCTGGCCAAAAACTAATTATTTTGCCAGTTTCTGGGGTGGTCCATCATGTTCAGAAAGGAGAGAGTTTAAGCGAGATTGCCCAAGATTACAAAGCAGAATTTGATAAAATTATTTCCCTTAATGAGCTTTCCGGAGAGGATATCTTTATTGGAGATATTTTAATAATTCCCGATGGAGTGATGCCTTCTCGGAGCTATACCGTTGCGCAAATTCCCGTAGCTTCAAGTTATTTTATCTGCCCAATTCCTTCTCCTTGTCGAATTACTCAAGGACTTCACTGGTACAATGCCATAGATTTTAGTAATGGGAAATGCGGCGAACCAATTTATGCAGTAGCCGGTGGTTTGGTTCAGAAAACGGGTTACGGAAGAATTTCCGGTAATTTCATTAGAATTGAGCACCCCAATGGAATAGTTACTGTTTATGGCCATCTTTCAAAAATTTTAGTTAGTCCTGGCCAGAATGTACTTCAAGGCGACAAGATTGGTTACACTGGCTATAGCGGATATACTATTCCCGCAGGTCCTGCTGGTTGCCATCTTCACTTTGAGGTAAGGGGTGCCAGAAACCCATTTGCAAAATAAAAAAACATAGCGCGGCTTCTATGGGGTTTAAATACCGTTTAATAAAAACGGTTTTTTGTTTCTTCCCAATCGTAGTTGGCCGAGAACTGTTCTCCGTTGTTCTCCGTTTTTTTTAATCCTCTCTAATTCTGTACATCAGGGCTTCAGCTAAATGGTCAAAAATTATCTTCTCAGAATTAGCCAAATCGGCAATAGTTCTAGCGACTTTTAGGAAACTAAAAGGACCATATTAAAAACTCTTAACCCATAAGAAGTATCAACTTCTACTTCAATGACTTGAGCATTCAGTCCTACGATGGCAGCTGAGAAAACTTTTGACGGCATATTCTCAAACTTTAGCAAATTGAGAAAGTATGGTCTATAAAAAACCCTGAGAAAAACCCTCGGGGCAGCGGGAACATACATAAGAGATATTGAGAATTCGGTTTCGAGATTGGTATGCCCGCTTGACTTATTAAGGACAACAATTATAATAACTATAGACTCCGTGGTGAGAGAGAAATTTCTCTACTTACGGGGGTAGACGTATAAGTCGAGGTATCTTAGGTAAGTCTTTAATTATCAAAATATTCAGCTTCGCTGAAGATTCCTTCGCCAAAGGCGAATAAATTGAAGGCTCAGATAAGTAGACCCCGTTAGAAATTAAAAATATTAGTCTGTATCGGACAAACCTCTAATATAATAACCTAATACAGAAATCAAAAATTTCTAATGGGGTAGAGCGACTTAAAAGTCATCCTTCGGCAGGCTCAGGATGATGTTGAGTTTACCGAAGCATCAAAAAGGTCGCTTTTAATTTTTATTTCGGAAATCTATACGAATTTAGCACAAATAACACTAATCTATAGTATTCGTGGCTTATTTGTGAAAATCCGTGAGTATCATGGCCTTCAAAAAATTTGAATCGGGAAGGGACTTTCCTCCCCGAAAGATGTTTAAGGGAGACTGGAAATGTGCTGACTGTGGAAAGGAAATACCTGAACTCCCATTCGAACCGTCACCAGACAGACCAATTTATTGCCGGGATTGTTGGGCTAAAAGAAGAGCTCAAAGATTCAGTCGCTAATCCAGCCTGCCCAGTGGTTAACCGTATTTATACTACGGGGAATGAAAAAGCTTCGCAAGAAATTTGCGGAGCTTTTTTGTTTCTACCCGTCTAAATTTCTCTCGGAAACTTTGGCGAGCGAAGACGGGTTATCGTTTTTTTGAGAATCAAAATAGTTATCCCTGAGAAAATAGCAATTCCTGAGGCAATTAATAAAGGAAGAAAAGAAGAAATCTTTTTGGGGATTTGCTCGCCAATTGCTGCCAACTCTTTTTCACTAGTAGATTCTTGAGTTTTTCCTTCCTCAGTTTCTTTTTCAGGTTTTAAAATTGAAACTGGGATAATATTTTGGGAACCAAGGGTTAAATTATTGTCCCAAACCCAACCAGATTCTACTCGATTATAAGGTTGGTCATGAGACGCTTTTTCATAACTGACTTCGTCAGTAATTTTTCCATCTGGCTGAATAAGCAATACTCCATCGCCGTTATTATTTAAGGTAATTTTTGTAATAGGTCTTTTAAGAACCAAAAATCCATTGGCTAAAATTTTCGTTCCTTTTGGAAAAGTATAAGTTTTAGTTCTACCTATAGTATCTTTAATTTCCCAATCAGAAAGATTAATCTCAAAACCATTTTTATTAAAAATCTCAATCCATTCAAAATCTATCTTGTTAAATTATAGCAAATCTTATATAAAACCCCGAGAAAAACTCTCGGGGCGAGCGGCTCGGTCGCTCGAACCGAGCACTAGCCTGCTCCGAGGGACGGACGATGTTAGAACCTGTTTGGTGGGAGATTAAATAAAAAAAGAGGCATGAAGCCTCAAAAATTTGAAGAAAAAAGAAAGAAAAAAGCTATGTTTATTGAACTTCTAAGAATGCCTTACGGAACTGGGCAATCTCTTCTGGGTTAAGAGCTCGAAAGTCCTTACCTGCGCTATTGAGAGTTATAGAACCATCGCCCCACATAGTAACGATATCAGTCCCTGGCGGTTCGTATCTTATGGCTATGCCTTCTTTAGGATGTTGCTTGACTAACTGTTTGATTTCTGCAGCTAATTTGGCAAGATCTGATGTGGCTCCGAATCCTCGTAGCTCTGGTTCTCCTGTCTTTATAGTTTCTAGTATGTATGCACCGTATTCTTTAATGCTGTCCCAAAAACCTACCCAACAAAGTTTCATTCTTTCACCCTCCTTTTACGCTGTCATCATATACCTTATTGAAAAGTTTGTCAAATCGGCGGCTCTCAGGGCAGGGCGGCGGAAATAAAAAAGCTCCTTTTTGACAAATCTAAGATAATTTTCTAAATTATAAATAGTTCTCAATAAGGCATTAATAAAGGAGATTTGAGTTTTTGACTACAAACGAACCAATAAAGATAGTATTTAACCCAAAGACAGGCAGATATAAAAGAGGAAAATATGAGAGCAGATATTCAGGAAACATTATCCAGCAGAAAAAACAATGTCCGTCGTGTCCTCATTTCAGAGAAGCGAAGGTTGTATCGATTAAGAGTGCTCCTCCTAGTATACAGGTGACTCTTTCTTATTGTTCTGAAGTCGCGTCTTCGAAGAATGACTCCATCAAAAAAAGTCCCGAAGAAAAAGATTCTATAACTGAAGACAAGCTATTTGGGATATGCGTGTGGAGTGTCTATTGGAAAGTTCTTTACAAAGTTGAAAAACCAAGAAAATGCTCAAAGATTTCAAGCTGAGTTCAATGCTCGGCTTCTTTTTTTAATAAAAATTAAGGTGATAGCTCTCCGAAGGCAGGGGCGGGCGGAAATAAAAAAGCTCCCCGGGTGGGACGATTTTCGAACTTTTGAGTGGGTGGAGCTTGTGAAGGATCCTGAGGTTTTGTTAGGACAAATAAGAGGATTGTTAGCTATTTAGAATAAAAAAAGAGGGCATTTAGAGTCTGCCCGAAAGACTTTACGGAGTGGTTAAGAAGTTAAGGACTTTTGCTCGATTTTTTTTCTCGAGATCAGAAGGCACGATTAAGACTGTTCCATCAGGTTTTTCAAAGACGACGATTTCCTCATAGAAGGTTGCTTTTATCTTTTTTCGATAAAGACCAGGCGATGCTTCACTGCAGTGAACTCCTACGTCTACCAATATCATATGTTTAGTTGGCAGCTCGGGTTTCCGGTCCCTAACTACTTCTAAGAGCACTCCTTTCGTTTGCTGCCCTCCTCCAACATCATCTACTACATAATATTCCACTATCCTCACCTTTTACATCTTCAATTATATCATATTAATTCTAAATTTGTCAAGTCCTGCACGAACAAAACCCCGAGAGAAAAACTCTCGGGGCGGCGGGAAATAAAAAAGAGCGTTAAGATTTGAAACGCTCCTATGGGGTCAAGATGGCAACTTCACCGTCTGCTAATATAGGAATTTCCTTAAAGTATAAGGTCTTTCCTCCTGTAGTGAAACTTGACTTTGCTATGTAAATCTTTTTAAGAGCTTCGAAGCCCTTCTTGGGAGTGAAATCTTTTGGAAGACATATCGCATCCACTTTCCATCTTAAGGGTGCATCGGTAAGAACGCCTTTTACTAAAGAACCACCGCACATCTTCACAAGTTCTTCAGGAGAACTTGTGAGAACTACGAATTCTGTCTCCATTCCATTGATTCCCACATTAAAGAGCAAAAATGCTTTCATTTAATCCCTCCTTTTTACGATTTATACTATCAAACCCTAATCTAAAAGTCAACCCCGAGAAAAACTCTCGGGGTGGGGCGACCGAAAATAAAAAAGAGACAATGGGGTTTTGTCTCTTAGTATTTTTCGAATTCTTCTGCGTCAATTCCTTTGGGCTTAATCTCTCCGGCACCTTTACATTTAGGGCATGTCTTTTTTTGAACTCCTTCGCCTAACGGAACCTCTCCTTCTCCACCGCAGTGGTCACATATTCCTTTTAAAACCTCTATAACCTCTTGAAGGGCAGTGATTTGGTCTCTCGTTAAAATAATGTCAGTTTCTTTCTTTTCAACGGCAGATAAGACACTTTTGGCGCTCTCTCTGAACAGATACTCAAACACAAGTAATGGTAATTCTCGCTCTTCAGCCATCCTTCTGAGTATGTCTTTGAATCTTTTCTCTGGCTGTATCCTTGTATCTATGGTTTCTTCGTGTAGCTGCAGGAATTCTAAAACTACGCTTTTTTGGATAACCGAAGGAGGTTTTCCTTCCTCTTCCATACTTTTCAAGAATCTCTCTACGGCTCTTCTCCCATGCGATGTTAGTTGAGCATGTCTTTCAAGTCTAAATCCTTCTTTATTCAATTTAACTCACCGTGATTTTTAAACAACTATTCTTTTCTAACAAATATCCTAAAACCTGTCAACAGCGGACCTACCCGAGAAAAACTCTCGGGCCCGCGCGCGGCTCCCCTAGTGGACGATTAGAACCTGTTTTAGACCTGGAGTTGCCCCCAACTAATCTTATTCCAGAACCGTTCGTGGATATAGTAAAGAATGATTTTTGAGATTGCTTCAAAAAAACCGACTCCAAGAGAGAGCATAATCTTTCCTGTGAAGGCAAATATTATTATCATTGTCGTTAATGTTGCGACGAATCTCCAACTTATTGATTTTATAATGCTTCTTTGATAATTATCTTTCATATAACAGATTATATCACATCAAACCCCGAGAAAAACTCTCGGGCCGGCGCGGAAATAAAAAAACCCGAGGCCTCGGGTTATATAGAAGTTGTATAATGTTCTATTTCCAGAATAGAGCGCTGAATTTTTTGTTTAGTTCGGTCCAATCTTTATTATAAAGTTCTACGCCTTTGGCCCATTCTTTGCCGTGAATCCGCCGATTCTCCTCGCAATACTCTGTTTTCCATTTTTGAAATCTTTCAAGTGCTTCTCTAATTAGTATTACCTCTCTTTGTTTCAGTGCTGTTGCTAACTTTGATTCTCCTTCTGCATCAACGATGGCTTTTACATAAGCCAGAATTAGATCTGCTTTAGTCGCAAGGCCATCAACAAAACCGCGGAAACTCCACTGTAGGTCTTTTGCTAATATCTTAGCAGTTTTTGAGTTAGGGAACTTTATCTTGACAGGATTATGACTATCGCAGGCATTAATTATCTCAGCAGCCGATTGAACTATTAACTTCTTTAGTGCTACCGCGTGTATTTTAACAAGAGAGTCTTTCTCTGAAAATATGGAAAGCTCGCCCATTCCGATCCCTCCATTTTTACTATCTGTATTGTATGCCTTATTCTGAATCATGTCAAGAGCAACGGCTTCCCCGAGAAAAACTCTCGGGATGGCGGCGGAAATAAAAAAGAGGTGCCGTATTCTTGTGAATTTAGCACCTTTAAAGAAATTCGTTCTGCAATTAGTCGTTTATTAAAAGAGCTAGGCAATGAGTCCTTTTTCGGCTAAATAGATATACGGCTGGTAGTCCTTGGAATCTGGGTGTTTTTGAGGAAGAGAAACGAACTTGCCCTGATTAGAATTAGCCTCTACTTTACCATTAAATTTTCCAGCCACTTTCTCAAGAGCTTCGTCTTCAGATGCTGCAGTGACCACCATTCCCATATCTTCACGTAGGTTTGACCACCATTTTTCTCTTTCCAGGCCAAAAGCTTTCATTCTTACCCCTCCTTATTTTCCTAATTTGAATAATATATCTTTATAAAATTTTGTCAATGGACGGCTAAACCAAAACCCCGAGAGAAAAACTCTCTGGAGGAGCGAAAATAAAAAAAAGAGGCACACGGGTGTGTGCCATAACTATTATGTAAGTTTGTTAAGGTGCTACTCTCATCTCTAAATGAGATGTGAGAGAGAGTCTCTTTGGGACAGTAACGATTGGTTTTTTAAATATAGCCGTGAGAGAATCTCTGTGGCCCTTTTGTTATGGGCGCCTCGTAGACATTAGTCATCCGAGGACGGTTAGTTATTTTTATTGTCCCAAAGAGTGACTCCCTCTACTTCTATTATCTTTCTAACTAAAACCTTGTCAAGTGTATAAAACCAAAACCCCGAGAAAAACTCTCGGGGCGGCGCGGAAATAAAAAAAGAGAGGCAACAATGAGATTCTGCCTCTATGAGAATTAAAGAGCTTTGATTAATCGCTGATTTCGCTTGCTCTTTCTGAAGGTTCTTCTGTCTTGGCTGATGTCCAGAAACCTACTTCTGGATTGAATGGTGGTTTGACGAAACACTCAACTAAAAACTGGGGGAATGAATCTTCGGTCGCTTTTCCTAAGTTCTCTGCGAGTCTATTCCTCACTTGATTAGTTCTCTCTGGCTTTTCAAAGAGACCGTCAACGAAGATGACTATGGTTTCTTCTTTGTCTTCAGCCCAATCCTCTCTTTTTTCTGGTAGACAGAAAATCGAGATTTGTTCTGGTGTTAGTTTCAACTCCTTAACTGATAGAACAGCGTTCAGTAATTTTTCACGATATCTCTTAATATCATTTGGTGTTATCTGATTCCATGTGGAAGGAACTCCCAATACAGTAATAACCGGCATTTAGCTTCACCTCCTTTTAAGTATTTGTAGTATATATTCGGATAAAAGGTTTGTCAAGCGGCGGCTCTTGGGCGAGCTCTTTTCTAACTCATACTTTAGATAAACTCAACTTTCTCGCTTCATTCTTAGGAAGTAATTGAGTAGTTACGAATACAGAAAATGTTGTTTTGTGGGGACAATCCATTCTTCCTCGGCGTCAGGTCCAGCCGGCAAGGGTAGAATCTTATTTTAATTCTCAAAAAGATTCTAACCCATCCATAAAGTAATTAAGAAGGAAAAATTTTTCTCATATCAACCTTTTTTGATTGCCAGAGATTTTTAAATGCTTGTAGGCCAAACTAGATACTATTCTTCCCCGGGGGGTCCTTTCGATAAACCCGAGTTGCATTAGGTAGGGTTCATAGATATCCAAAATTGTGTCTTTTTCCTCTGAAACTGCTGCCGCTATTGCCTGAAGTCCAACTGGCCCTCCATTGAATTTTTTAATTATTGCCTCTAAAATGCGTCGATCTCCGAGTTCCAGACCCATTTCATCAACTTCCAAGAACTCCAAAGCAGATTTGGCAATCTCTTTTGTAATTATTCCTTTTCCCTCAACCTGGGCAAAATCTCTTACTCTTTTTAGAAGTCGATTAGCTACCCTGGGAGTAAAGCGAGATCTCTTGGCAATGATGCTGACAGCTTCTGGTTCAATTTCTACTTTCAAAATCTCAGCCGATCTTTGGATAATCTTTTCAATATCTTCAATTTTATAAAAATTGAGTTGAAAAATTGCTCCAAATCGAGACCTTAGAGGAGAGCTTAGGAGAGCAAGTCTGGTTGTTGCTCCAATCAAAGTGAATCGGGGAACTTTCAATTCCATTGTTCTGGCCATCGGCCCTTTACCTAAAATTAGATTTAATTTAAAATCTTCCATTGCCGGATAAAGATACTCTTCACAAATTTTATTCATCCGGTGAAATTCATCAATAAAAAGAACTTCCCCTTCCTTAAGATTAGTTAAAATGGCGGCTAAATCTCCCGCCTTTTCAATAGCCGGACCCGAGGTAACTCGGATATCCGCATCCATCTCTTTAGCTACAATATGAGCAAGTGAAGTCTTACCAAGTCCGCTTCCTCCGTAAAATAAAAGGTGCTCGCAGCAAGGTTCTTTTCTTTTTTTTGCTGCTTCAATGATTATTTTAATATTTCTTTTTAATCTTTCCTGACCAACAAAATCTGACCAAGTTTTTGGTCTTAAGGTTAAATCTAAAGCTTTATCTTCTTCAGTAGGGAGGGGAGAAGTAAGTTTTGGCATAGTTTTATTGTTGGGGCTTGACAAATTTTTAATAATTTGCTATAATTGAAATGTTGGTAAACCCTGAGGCCGGGGGCTTGGAATTTTTCTTAGTCGGACGGCTTGGCGAGAGCGAGACCGCTCCTCGGAAAGATTCTAAACTTTGCGTTCCTAAAACCTAAGTTAGCCCCCCACCCCAGGGTTTTTATTCTCCAGTTACCCTTTCCACCTCCTCTAGGGTAGTAATTCCTTTAAGGAACTTTATTAACCCATCGCAATACATGCTAATCATTCCTTTTTTTGTGGCTAATTCTCTTAAAGCGGAAATTGAAGGCGAGGTCAAAATAAATTTTTCCATTTCATCGTCAATAAAAAAAGATTCGTAAATCCCGATTCGACCTCTGAAACCGGTAAAATTACAATCTTTACAACCTTTAGCCTGAGGAATCTTTAATCCCTCTTTCAATTCAGGGATTTTTATTTTCTTAGGAAGAACTTTGAGTTCTTTTTTTATTTTTTTTAATAATTCTGAAGAAATAGGAACAAATCTAACACAATTTTGACAAACTTTTCTAACCAATCTTTGAGCAATGGCCATATTGATGGCAGGTGCTATATTGACTGGTTTTTCTCCTAAAGCCTGGAGTCTGGCTACTGTACCGGCAGCATCATTAGTATGCAAAGTGGTTAGAACTAGATGACCGGTTAGAGCAGCCTGAAGAGCGATTTGAGCAGTTTCTAAATCCCTGATCTCTCCAACCAAAACCACATCAGGGTCCTGCCTCATGATTGATCTTAAACCTGAGGCGAAATCATATCCTTTTTTAGGATTCACCTGAGTTTGAGATACCCCTTCCAAATGATATTCAATTGGGTCTTCAATAGTGATGATTTTAATTTCTGGTTGATGAATTTTCTTTAAGAAGGCATAAAGGGTGGTGGTTTTACCCGAACCCGTTGGTCCAGTAACAACGATCATTCCATTTGGTTTTTTGATTTCTTTTTTGAAAATTTGCAATAGATCTTTTCTTAAGCCTAAAGCTTCAATTTCAATCAAACTTTTTGGGTCTAAAATTCTCATCACAATTGATTCTCCGTATTCAGCTGGCAGAGCCGATGCTCTAATTTCTATTGCCGCCCCTGGCGAGCCTCGCCCTTTGTTAGGGCGGACCGCCTCGGCGAGCCTCGCCCCCTTAGGGCGGGGAGTTTCATCTAATAAAATTGAAAAACGCCCATCTTGGGGACGGTCAGTAATATTTAATTTAATTCCAGAGAGAAGTTTAATTCGAGAAAGAAGAGTTTTATAAATTTTTTTTTGGAAAACTAAAACATCTTGCAATACTCCGTCAACTCTCAAACGAATTTTTGTCTGATTTTCCTCAGGTTCAATGTGAATATCTGAGGCATCAAGAGAAATTGCTCCTCCCAAAATAATTTCTAAAAGTTCACCTACTCTCCCTGTCAAAAATTCCTCAATTTTTTTCTTAAATTCGGGGATATTTTTAATCTCTTTTTGAATCTCAGCTAATTTGGTTGGAGAAATCTCTATCTCTTTACTAATTCTTGGGCGGACTTCTTCCATAATTTTTAGAATCGGCTAAGATATAAGTAGTTTAGCTCATTTTTTAAAAATGGTCAAATTTTTTAAAAAAATTAAGAAATTTAAAATTCTGACCAAAACCCCTTATCAAACTAAAAAATTAGGAAAAATTTTGGCTGGAGAATTTTTGAAAACCTCGAGAAAAAGGGCTTTAGTTTTTGGTCTAATCGGAGATTTGGGGGGAGGAAAAACCACTTTTTTGCAAGGCTTTGCCAAAGGTTTGAAAATTAAAGAGAAGATTTTAAGCCCTACATTTGTCATAATGAAGAAGTTTAAAATCCAACATCCAGCATCTAAAAGGGGCCCACGAAAGTGGGAGGGCGGAGGGTGGGTTGGAGTCCAATATCTAATTCACATTGACTGTTATCGAATTAAAAAGCCAAAAGAAATTTTAAATTTAGGTTTTAAAGAAATTATCTCTGATCCCAAAAATATTGTCACTATCGAATGGGCAGATCGCATCCGAACAATTTTACCCAAGAGCACAATTTTGATTAAATTCAACTTTATTGACAAACATACCCGGAAAATCACTTTAAAGTACACGGGTTGAAGCCGTGCATTTATGTCAAAAGAAAAGTATGGAGAATAAAAAAAAGCGTTTAATTGTTATTGACGGTAATGCCTTGGTTCATCGGGCCTATCACGCTTTACCTCATTTAACTACTAAAAAAGGAGAGTTAGTTAATGCTATCTATGGATTCTTGTTAGTTTTTTTAAAAGCTCTTCGCGAGCTTCAACCAGATTTTATTGCCGCCACCTTTGATTTACCAGCTCCAACCTTCCGTCACCAAAAATTCAAAGAGTATAAAGCTACCAGGCCAAAAGCTCCGGATGAACTTTACAAACAAATTCCCCAAATAAAAGAAATTTTAAAAACCTTTAACGTTCCAATTTTTGAAAAAGAAGGTTTTGAAGCCGACGATCTCATTGGGACTATTGCCAGATTAGCCCCCAAAAAACAAATTATTCCTGAAATTGAAACCATTATTTTGAGTGGCGATTTAGATACTTTGCAACTAGTCGATCCTCATACTAAAGTTTATACTTTAAGAAAAGGAGTGAAAGACACAATCTTGTATGATGAAAAAGCAGTCAAAGAGAGGTACAATCTTCAACCCTCTCAATTAATTGACTTCAGGGGCTTAAAGGGTGACCCTTCAGATAATATTCCCGGGGTTCCCGGAGTTGGCGAAAAAACAGCGATAAAACTTCTCCAGGAATTTAAAACTCTCGAAAATCTTTACAAGGAATTAAAAGAAAAAAGCGAAAAAACTAAAAAATTAAAAAGCCATTTGAGGAAAGTGTTACTGGAATACGAAGATCAGGCTTTTTTTTCAAAGATGTTAGCCAAGATTAAAAAGGATGTTGAAATTGACTTCGATTTTAAAAAATCTGAATGGAAAAAATATAATAAAGAAAAGGTAACCCAAATTCTAAAAGACCTTGAATTTTATAGTCTGATTGAACGACTGCCCAATTAGATTTTTTTAGATTTTCTGTTAAGATAGAATTGTGAATGAAATTTTAAAATGACTAAAGTTAAGGAAGAAAAAAATGAAATTTTGGAAATTTTTCACCACCTCCCCCTTGGTCTTTTGTTTTTTGATAAGAAGAACAAGCTCTTTTTGATTAATCCTCTGGCTGAAGATTCTCTAAATGTTAGAGCTAAAAAGATAATTGGTAAATCAATTTCAGAACTGACTAAATTTCTGAAATTAAAACCTCTGCTTAATCTTTTTGGAAAAAGACTTAGAAGAATTTTTCAGAGAGAAGTTCAAATTGGGAAAAATCTCATTTTGGAAGTTTTTTGCTTCCCTGTTTTAAGAAGAGGAAGAAAGGTTGGAACTTTAGTTATTTTGGATGATATCACTAGGGAGAAGGAAATTGAGAGAATGAAGATTCAATTTATTTCTTTAGCTGCCCATCAGTTTAGAACACCACTTTCTGCAATCAAATGGGGATTAAAAATTCTTTTGGAAGAAGAAATGGGAAAGTTAAACAAAAAACAAAAAGATTTTCTTGAAAAGATTTATCATAGCAATGAAAGGATGATCGTCTTAGTTAAAGATCTTTCAATGGTGACCAGGATTGAAGAAGGAAAGTATATTTGTGAACCTGCTTTTTTGCAAATTGAGAAAATTGTTCAATCAGCAATTAATTCTTATAAAAAGGAAATTAAAAGAAAAGAGATAAAGTTTAAATTTAAAAAACCAGAAAAGCGATTATCAAAAATTTTTGGTGATGTTAAAAAACTTAAGTTGGCCATCCAAAATCTTCTTGGAAATTCTCTTAGTTATATCAAAATTGGTGGGAAAGTAACTATTTCTTTGAAAGGTCGAAGAAAGGAAATCGAGTTTAAAATTGAAGATGACGGCGTGGGGATTCCTAAAAATCAACAAAAAAAAGTATTCAAAAAGTTTTTCCGAGGGGCTAATGTAATCAGGATGGGAACAGAAGGGACTGGCCTTAGTTTATTTATTACAAGAAACATTATTGAAGCCCATAAGGGGAAAATTTGGTTTAAATCCCGAGAAAATAAAGGAACTTCCTTCTATTTCACTCTCCCTGTGGAAAAAGTTTGAAAAATTTTAAAAATTGTTTTAAACTAAAATAACCAGCGGATGACGCGGCTAAAATTATGCCAGAAACCATCTTAATCATTGAAGATGATAAATTTCTCAGAGATTTGATGGCTCAAAAACTCACCAAAGAGGGGTATGAGATTTTAGAGGCGATTGATGGAGAAATAGGTATAAAAAAAGTTAGAGAGGAAAAACCTGATTTGGTTTTACTCGACCTTATTTTGCCAGGAATCGATGGCTTTGAAGTTTTATCCAGGATGAAAGAAAACCCAGACTTAGCTAAAATCCCAGTAATTATTTTGTCTAATCTAGGTCAGAGAGAGGATGTTGAAAGAGGACTTAAAATGGGAGCAGTCGATTATTTGATTAAGGCCCATTTTACTCCCCGGGAGATTATCGATAAAATCAAAGCTGCCCTCGAGTAAAGACTAGGGTTTAGCGTCTAGGTTTTTAGGGTTTAGTGAATTTTTATTTTTTTGACTAATTTCCTAAACCCTATACCCTGAATCCCTAAAAACGTGCCTGAGCTTCCTGAAGTTGAGACAACTGTAAAAGATTTAAATAAAAAGGTCCTTGGAAGGACCTTTATTGATGCTTGGTCAGATTTCGAAAAACAAGTGAAAAAACCTAAAAATTTCGCGCAATTTAAAAAAGAAATTAAAGGAAGAAAAATTAAAAAAGTTAGAAGGAAAGGCAAAAATATTCTTTTTGATCTTACTGATAACAAAACCTTATTGATTCATCAAAAACTAACCGGGCATCTTTTAGTTGGATATTGGACTCCAACCCACCCACCACCCTCCCGCGAAAGTGGGCCCCTTTTAGATAGTGGATATTGGAGACCGAAATTTAAAGGACCTCTGGAAGAAAAAATTAATACCTATATCCACTTGCTATTTACTTTTGATAATAGTCAAATGTTAGCCCTTTCTGATTTGAGAAAATTTGCCAAAGTAGAATTATGGAACACTAAGGAATTAGAGAAATCAGAAGAAGTGAAAAATTTGGGTCCTGAACCATTAGAAAAAGATTTTACTTTTGAAAAATTTGAGGAAATTCTGACTAAGAAAAAAGCCGCCAAAGGCGAGCCTCGCCAAAGGCGGGGCAAAATCAAACAAGTTTTGATGGATCAAACTGTTATTGCCGGAATTGGCAATATTTATTCAGATGAAATTTTGTGGACAGCAAAAATTCACCCTTTTAAAGATGTTTCAAAATTAAATAAAAATGAATTGAAGAGGGTTTTTCAGGCAATGAAAAAGATTTTGAAAAAAGCCATTAGATTAAAAGGAACATCGATCTCCGATTTTAGAATACCCTCTGGCCAAAAAGGATATTATGAGAAAGAAAGGAAAGTTTATCGCCGAGAGAGTGAAAAATGCCCCCGTTGCGGTCAAAAAATAAAAAGGATAAAATTAGCAGGAAGAAGCGCTCATTTTTGCCCTGCCTGTCAAAAGTTATAATTATGATTATTTTTCTTTATGGAGAAGATGCTTATAGGTCTTCTCAAAAATTGAACGAAATTATCAAACATTATAAAAAAATCCACAAAAGTGGACTAAACTTGAAGTATTTCGATTTTAAAAAAGATAGCTTTGAAGATTTTCGAGATTCTTTTCGCTCTTTTGCAATGTTTGATGAGAAAAAATTAATGGTTTTAAAGAACGTTTTTTTTAACTCAAAGATTGAAAATGATTTTTCAAGTTTTTTTAAAAATCTCTCAAAATCAAAAGATATAATTTTGTTTTATGAAGAAAAAATAGATGAAAGGAGGTCGCTCTTTAAGCTTTTAAAAAAATCTGGGAAATCTCAGAACTTCGAGTTGTTAACAGGGAAATCTTTAAAGAATTGGGTAAAGAGAGAATTTAAGAGATATTCGGTTAAAATTAATGAATCCGCTCTAAACTTGCTTTTGGATTCTGTTGGCAATAACTTATGGCAGATGGCAAATGAAATAAAAAAGTTGGTTAATTACAAAAATAAAAAGAAAATTGAAAAAGAGGATGTTAGAGTTTTGGTTAAGCCCAAAATCGAAACCGATATTTTTAAAACAATTGATGCTATAGCTGCCAAAAATAAAAAAGAAGCTCTTTTATTACTAAAGAAACATCTAGAAAAAGGGGATTCGCCTTCTTATCTTTTGGCAATGATAAATTTTCAATTTCGCAATCTTTTAATTGTCAAAGATCTTATTGAGAGCGGGAAATCTCTAAATATGATTTTTAAAAAGGTTGATCTCCACCCTTTCGTTGTTAGGAAGAGTTATTTTCTAGCAAATAAGTTTAAATTTGACGAATTAAAAAAAATCTACCAAAAGATTTTTCAGGCAGATTTGAATATTAAAACTGGAAAAATGGATCCAAGGTCAGCCTTAGAGATGCTGCTTATTGAGATTTAACTGATTTTTTAATTAACTTAGTAATTCTCGATTTTTTTCTGGCGGCAGTATTTTTTTTAATCACCCCCACCTTCGCTGCCTTATCTAAAATTTTGTAGATTTGAGGCAAAAGCGATTTAGCTTCCTCAATTTTTTTCTGAGAAAGTAAATTTTTAGCCTTTTTTAAAAGGCTTTTTATTTTCCTTTTGTAGATCAAATTTCTAACTTTTCTTTTTAAGCTTTGCCGGATAGCTTTTTTAGCTGATTTTTTAATTGCCATATATATCACTCCAAATCGCTTTCAGCGATTTCGGAGACCACTATACATTTTATTTTTTACCAGATTTTGTCTCTCTGATCAAGTCTCTGATTTCTGCCGCTCTTTCAAAGTCTAAATTCTTGGCGGCTTTTTTCATTTCTTTCTCTAAAAGTTTTACATCGCCGATCTTTCCAAACTCGGCCTTTATCTCCTTCTTTCTTGAAACGAAAGGCCAATCTCTTATTTCTTTAATAATTGGTTTGGGAATGATATTGTGAATTTCATTATATTCTATTTGGATTTTTCTCCTTCTTTTTATCTCATTTATAGCCAATTTCATTGATTTTGTGATTTTATCCGCATATAAAATTACTTGGCCTTCGATATGGCGGGCGGCGCGTCCCATTATCTGAATTAAAGTTGTTCCTGATCTTAAAAATCCCTCTTTATCAGCGTCTAAAATTGCCACCAGGGCTACTTCTGGAAGATCCAACCCTTCTCTTAAAAGATTAATTCCAACTAAAACATCATATTTTCCTTCCCTCAAGTCCTTAAGAATTTGAGGTCTTTCCAAAGTTTTCACTTCGGCATGAAGCCATTTAGCGTGAATCCCCTCTTCAGCTAAATAATCGGCCAATTCCTCGGCCAACCTTTTGGTTAGAGTTAAAACTAAGGTCCTTTGCTTTTTGGCAACTTGTTTCTTGACTTCCTCAATTAAGTCTCTAACCTGATTTTTAATTGGTTTAATTGTAACTGAAGGTTCTAAAAGTCCAGTTGGTCTTATTAATTGTTCGACAATATATTTTTTCCCGGCTTTACCCCGAGCTTGTCGAAGGGCTTTTTCTCTTTCTTCTTTAGCTGGCGTTGCCGAAACATAAACAACCTGCCCGCCCAATTTTTTACTTTTCTTTGTTGGACGAAATCGTGAATCTCTATCAAAATTTGGGCGGGCCTGATTAATTTTTTTCTCAAATTCTTCAAATTTTAAGGGGCGATTATCTAAAGCCGAGGGGAGCCTGAAGCCATACTCAATTAGGTTTTTTTTTCTTGACTTATCTTGATTATACATTCCATGGAGTTGAGGTAAAGTCTGGTGGGATTCATCAATGAAGATTAGGAAATCCCTTGCCCCGTTAGAGAAATCTTCTCTAACGGGGTGAAGATAGTAATCAATTAGAGTGAAAGGGGCCTCCCCCGGTTTTCTAAATTCCAAGTGTCTTGAATAATTTTCAATTCCATGACAGAAACCTGTTTCTTTTAACATTTCCAAATCACAGTTTGTCCTCTGTTCCAATCTCTGAGCCTCTAAAAGCTTCTTTTCTTTTTTTAGTTCTCTTAATCGATCTTGTAGCTCCAATTTTATATTCTCAATAGCAATATCCAATTTTTCCCGGGGGGTGATCCAGAAATGGGCCGGATAAATTTTAAATTTTAAATTGCAAATTGTAAATTTTGGTTCCAAAGATGCCTTTGTAGTAAAAACTTTATCTATCTCGTCACCCAAAAATTCAATTCTTAAAATCTCTTTTCCAGTTACTAAAAAAATATCAATGATGTTGCCTCGAACTCTAAAGGTTCCTGGTTTAAAATCTATATCATTTCTTTGGTATTGTAAATTTGTTAAATGGGAAAGAAACCCTTTTCTTTTTATTTTTTTACCGGTTTTTATTTCTAAAGAAACCTTTTGGTAAGACTCAGGCGATCCAATATTATAGATGCAAGAGACCGAAGCGATAATAATAACATCTTCTCTAGTTAATAAATCCTGGACAGCAGCATGTCTCAATCTATCAATCTCTTTATTAATTTTGGCATCTTTTTCAATATAGGTGTCAGTTTGGGGGATATAGGCTTCGGGTTGATAGTAATCATAATAGGAGACAAAATAATGGATGGCGTTGTCTGGGAAAAATTCCTTAAATTCTTGATAAAGCTGAGCAGCCAGGCACTTATTGTGCGATATGACAAGAATCGGTTTTTGAATTTTCTCAATAACGTTCGACGCTACAAAGGTTTTTCCTGATCCAGTCACTCCTAATAAAACCTGGTGCTTTATCCCAGCTTTTAGATTTTGCGTTAATTCTTTAATTGCTTGGGGCTGGTCTCCTGTTGGTTTAAATTTTGAATACAACTTAAACATAACGATTACTCCCAAATTACTTCGTGATTTTGGAGACTGCGTGATATAATAAACTAATGATAAGTTATTTAAAAGGGAAAATTATCTTCAAAGGAGAGAAGTTTATAATTTTAGATGTTGGAGGAGTAGGTTATAAAGTTTTTTTATCCAAAAAGACTCTTTTAAAGATACCAAAAATTGGCGAATCTCTCAAGCTCTTTTGTTTTCTTAATGTGAGGCAGAACATTTTAGATTTGTATGGGTTTTTAAATTTCGAGGAGGTTAAATTCTTTGAGTTTTTAGACGAAATTCCTAGTATTGGTCCAAAAGCTGCTCTGGAGATTTCCTCAATTGCTCCTTTTGAAAAGATAAAAGAGGCAATTGAGAAAGAGGATGAAAAAATTCTCAAAGAAATCTTTAGTATCGGAAAGAAAAAGGCTCAGATGATTATCCTTGAACTCTCAAGAAAAATTAAAAAAGCGATGCCTAAAACAAAAGCTTTGAAAGACGAAACCTTTCAGGCCTTAATAAATCTTGGCTTCCCTCCTCAAAAAGTAAAATGGGCCTTATCCAAAATCTCAAAAGAAATAAAAAATACTGAAGAGAAAATAAAAGAAGCCTTAAAGTTTTTAGGTGGCAAGACCTAAAAATCAGAAAAGGGTCGGGAAAACTGGGCTGTGTGTGAACGGTGGGCGTTTTCCCGTGTAGGAAAACAGGCTTTCGCCGCCCGCTTCGCCTCGGCGAAGACGAGGCGAGAAAGCGAAAACGTTAGAAACCGAGGGTTTCTAAGGAGCGAGTCCGAAGCGATCCGCCACAACTTCAAAGATGTTGGCGGGGAGCGCCAGCCGAAGGCTGGAGAGGGCGAGCGACATTTCAGGCAAATGATTTTTAATATTTTCCGAAAATTCGTCCCCTCTTTTTTAATCGATTGGTATCACTTTCTATTTCCTGCCTTAGGTGCTTTTTTATATGGATTTCCTTCAAAAAAAATGATTATCATTGGTGTCACCGGTACCAGTGGTAAATCTACAGTGGTTAATTTAACAACTAAGATTTTAGAAGAGGCAGGATATAAAGTTGCTTCTCTATCTTCTATAAAATTTAAAATTGGACAGAAGATTTGGTCAAATATCTTAAAAATGACTATGCCCGGTCGCTTGCGGCTTCAGAGATTTT
Organism: Patescibacteria group bacterium; assembly: GCA_020148025.1. GTDB lineage: Bacteria > Patescibacteriota > Minisyncoccia > Minisyncoccales > JAHCRE01 > JAHCRF01. Next base: position 8,826 of record JAHCRH010000004.1, on the reverse strand, counting down.
TGAAAGAAGCCTTAGATACCAATTGTCAATATGTTGTTTTGGAAGTGACTTCTGAAGGAATCAAACAACATCGCCATAGATTTATTGATTTTGATATAGTCGTATTTACTAATTTGACCCCAGAGCATATTGAAGCTCACGGCTCATTTGAAAAATATCGGGAAGCAAAAGGAAAACTATTCCAAAGTCTAAAGTCTAGAGTCAAAATTTTGAATGATAAAGAAATAAAAAAAGTTAACATTGTTAACTTAGATGATGAAAATACAGAATATTTTTTGAATTTTCCAGCTGATAAAAAAATAGGATTTACAACCCCCCCCCAAAAAAAAGTTTACAGAGGACGGGCCTCTGTAATTGAAGCCGAAAATGTCCAGGTTTTACATTCGGGAATAAGATTCTCTCTAAAAGAGGAGGAATTCAATCTTAAATTATTAGGTGAATTCAATATTTACAATGCCTTGGCAGCAATTTGCGTTGGCTTGTCCCAGGAAATTGATTTGGGAACTTGTAAATCAGCTTTAGAAAAAATTGAAGGAATTCCAGGCAGAATGGAAATAGTAATTAAAAGCCCCTTTAAGGTTTTTGTTGATTACGCCCACACTCCTGCTGCTTTAGAAAAAGTTTACCAAATCATTCAAGAAACAAGAAACAAGAAACAAGAAACAAGAATGATATGTGTCCTGGGGGCTTGTGGTGGTGGACGGGATAAATGGAAAAGACCGGTTTTGGGAGAACTCGCTGCTAAATATTGTAATGAAATTATTATTACTAATGAAGATCCTTATGACGAAGATCCATTCCAGATTTTATCAATGATAAAATCTGGAATTTCCAAATCTCAATTTCCAACCTCCAATTTTTATAAAATCTCAGATCGCCGAGAGGCTATAAAGAAAGCCCTCAACTTAGTGAGAAAGGGAGACACAGTAATTATTACCGGCAAGGGCTGCGAGCCCTGGATGTGTGTCGCCAGCGGTAAAAAAATACGTTGGGATGACAGAAAAATAGTTAAAGAAGAATTTGAAAAATTATGAAAAAATTTGAAATTTTAGAACATAAAGCTGATTTAAAAATTAGAGCCTTTGGGAGAACAAAAGAGGAACTTTTTTTAAATATGCTTTTTGGAATGGCTGAGAATCAAAAGGCTGAAATTAAAAGTAAAAAGAAAATAAGAAGAAAAATTAAAATAAAATCTCTTGATTTTCCAGCTCTTTTGGTTGATTTTCTGAGCGAGGCTCTTTATTTAGGTCAGGTCAATAAAGAAATCTATTTTAATGCCAAATTTGCTAAATTTACAGAGATTGGAATTGAAGGAGAATTAATTGGTCAGAAAGTTAAAAGATTTGGTGAAGATATTAAAGCAGTCACCCATCACGATTTAGACATTCGTCAAAAAAAAGACAGAACCTGGGGAGCAACAGTGCTTTTTGATATCTAGGATATTAAAAAGTCAAAGGAGGAGTCGGGAGGATTGAGGGGCCCGCGAAGCGGGAGGGTGGAGGGTGGGTGGCGTCCCCGTATAGGAAAACAGGCTTTCGCCGCCCGCTTCGCCTCGGCGAAGAGGAGGCGAGAAGGCGAAAACATTAGAAACCGTGGGTGTCTAAGGAGCGGAGCGAAGGTTGCCAATAGCGACCGCTTGAGCGAAACGAGAGAGAGTGGAGCGACATTTGACATTTAAAAGCTGAAATTTTACAATAGAAAAAGGAAGATGATGTTCTTTGACAAAAGAAATTGCCAAAGAAGTGAAAGAAGAAATACGAAGAATGCTCAGGTGGATGATTGACCAAGAGATAGATGATGACCAAATATTCGAAGTAGTAGAAGCGCTTGTTGACTTCGAACAAACGGTTTTTCTTACCGGCTTGGGAAGGTCAGGTAAGAAGGCCGAGTGTTTTGCAGTGAGATTACGTAACTTAGGCTACGACGTCCGGGTTTTAAGAGAAACCACGACTCCACCAGTCAAAAAAGGCGATTTGTTCATTGTCGTTTCGAGGTCTGGAGAACATGAGACTAAGAAAGCAGCAACGGCAAAAGATATTGGAGCAAAAGTGATTGCAGTGACTTCTAACATTAAATCGACTTTAGCAAGGACAGCACATATAAAATTCATTATTCCCGATAGGTCGAAAAAGATAGATACATCTTTGAGTTATACAGAAATAAGAATGAGGGGAGAGCCGGTGCTTCCATTAGGAACTGGTTTCGAGGACTTCGCAATGGTAGTCTTAGATAGTATAGCTATCCAGCTAGCAGTTATGCAAGGAAAAGCAGAAAAGGATTTAGAGAAAGGCCATCTCAATGTAGAATAAAAAACCTCCTCGTCGTTTCTTTAATTCTCTTTCAAGCTCCATTTAGGCGCCCAAAAGGCGCTTTTTTATTTACAAATAAGCAAATTTAGTTTAAAATCAAAATACCTATATGATTACGAAGCAAAATTTTAAAAAAATTACAGATTATTTATGGGAAATTCCAAAGAGTTTTAGGCCTGATATGAGAGTTCCAGCTAGAGCTTATGTTTCAGAAAAAATGTTAGAAGAAAGTTTTAAAGATAAATCTCTTGAGCAGATAGTGAACGTTTCAACTTTACCCGGAATTCAAAAATACGCCCTGGGCATGCCGGATATGCATGAAGGTTATGCTAGTCCAATTGGGGGAGTAGCGGCAATCAATCCCAAAGAAGGTGTTATTTCACCTGGAGTTTGTGGTTATGACATCAACTGCGGTATGAGACTATTGAAATCAGAACATTCGGAAAAAGAAATCAAACCTCGCTTAGAAGATTTAGCCACTGAGATTCAAAAAGAAATTCCCTCAGGTTTGGGGAGAGGAAGAAAAATAAAATTAGATATTTCTCAAATTAATAAAATCTTAGAGCAAGGAACTCATGTTTTATTAAAACAAGGCTACGGAGAGAACGAAGATGTTGAAGATTGTGAGGCCAGTGGAAAGTTAGATTGGGCAGATGCCTCGACTGTCTCAAATCATGCTAAAAATAGAGGGAGGGGCCAGGTTGGAACCCTCGGCTCGGGAAATCATTTCTTGGAGATCCAAAGAGTCGAAGAGATTTTTGATGAAAAAGTCGCTGAAAACTTTGGTTTATTTAAAGATCAAATTGTATTAATGATTCATACCGGCAGCAGAGGACTTGGTCACCAAGTCTGTACTGATTACTTGAGAACAATGATTCCTGCTATGTATAGATACAAAATAAAGGTGCCAGATAGAGAATTTGCTTGCGTTCCATTTAACTCTCCAGAAGGTCAGACATATTTTGCAGCTATGGCTGCTGCTGCAAATTATGCTTGGGCCAATCGGTATATGATTGCCCATTATATTCGAAAAGCCTGGAAAAGAATATTGGGGGAAAGAGAAAGACTTGAACTGTTATACGACGTTGCCCATAACATTATTAAAAAAGAAAAATATGTAATTAACGAAAAGGAAACTGAAGTCATTGTTCATCGAAAGGGAGCTACTCGGGCTTTCCCGCCTGGTCATCCTGAAATTCCCGAAAAATACCGGGAAGTTGGTCAACCTGTTTTGATCCCAGGTTCAATGGGTACTGCATCTTATGTTTTGGTTGGTCAAAAGGAAGGAGAAAAAGCCTTTTATTCAACTTGCCACGGTGCAGGACGCACAATGTCAAGGCGGGCAGCCGTAAGAAAGATCTCGGGACACAGGGTTGTCAGAGAGTTAGAATCCAAAGGAATTATCATCAAATGTTGGTCAATGAGAGGAATTGCTGAAGAAGCACCAATGGCTTACAAGAATGTTGATGAAGTAGTAGAAGTTGTTCATAAAGCAGGTTTGTCAAAAAAAGTGGCAAAATTAGTACCTTCGGCAGTAATTAAAGGAGAATAATAAATAGCTAAAATTAAATCTTAAAATCGAAAATATAAATGAAGAAACTTCTCTTACATTTTTATTTTAGAAATCGAGATTATGATTCGGAGAAAGAGATTACCAAAGTCTCTAAGAAAATTCATCCGCAAGGAAAAAGCTCGGATTCGCCGGGAGGTTTTGGATTTAAAAGAACAGGAAAAATTAATTTTAGAGCTTTACCCCGTTAGAAAGCCTGCAGTTCAAGGGAAAAATAAGGAAAATAAAAAAATAGCAACACAAGAAAAATAAACTTTCTAACGGGGTTTACAAAAAATTTCTAAAAATTAAAGAAAAATGACAATAAAAGAGATTTACAATTTGGCAATAAAAATGGGCATTGAAGCTGATTTTAGAGGAAAAGAAGGAATAGAAAGACTTTTGAAAAGGAAAAGGAAAAAATACGAGAGATTAACTGAAAAAGAGAAAAAGGAATTCGATATGGAGGCTCTAGAGAGTCCTTATTTAGATTCAAGAATTTTACATATTGCCCAGGATAAAGAAATAAAAAAGATTTTAGTTGGAATTGACATTGAGCCAGCTGAAATTTTATTGGCAAAAGAAATTGGAGGAATAGATTTAATAATTTCTCATCACCCATTAGGAAAGGGCTTAGCTCATTTGTCTGATGTGATGGAATTACAATGCGATGTCTTAAATTTATATGGGGTGCCGATCAATATTGCTGAAGGTTTAATGAAAGAAAGGATTTCAGAAGTTGCTCGGGGAGTAAATGCCGCTAATCATCAGAGAACGGTTGATGTAGCTAAAATTTTGGGATTTAATTTAATGTGTTTGCATACTGCCTGCGATAACTTATCTGCTAAATTTTTAAAAGATAAGGTCGAAAAAGAAGACAGTTTGATGAGAATTGAGGATTTATTAAATCTTTTTAAAGAAATCCCGGAATATAAAGAAGCAATGAAATTTGGAGCAGGGCCAAAAATTTTTGTTGGAGATAAAGAAAGGAGATGTGGTAAGATTGCCATTACTGAAATAACTGGAGGTACCGAGGGTTCTTCAAAACTTTATGAGAAAATGGCCATTGCCGGAATTGGAACAATTGTTGGTATGCATATTTCAGAAGAACATAAAAAAGAAGCCGAGGCCGCCCACATTAATGTAGTTATCGCAGGGCACATAAGCTCTGATTCTTTGGGGGTTAATTTGTTTTTAGATGAGTTGGAAAAAAGAGGAATTGAAATTGTTCCTTGTAGTGGTCTCACTCGGATTTCACGAAACAAATAAGGTTTTTATCTATGTTAATTAATCTGCGGAAGGCTATCTTCCTCAGCCAGCTGGCTAAAAAGCCAGTTTTTTGTTAAAATTTAAAAATATGCCGAGAATTGGCATTGCAACAATTCCATTAGATTATGGTCGTTGCCCTTATTGGCTTTTCGAAAGGATGAAAAGACTTTCGAGAGGAATAGTTTTAGCTATTGTAGAAGAATTCGGAGTAGAAGAATTTTTAAAAAGATTAAGCGATCCAGTTTGGTTTCAAAGTTTAAGTTGCGTGATAGGAATGGATTGGAATTCTTCGGGGACAACTACCATTACCATGGGGGCTCTTAAAGAAGGATTAAGAGGATTAGAAAATGAATTGGGTATTTTCATTTGTGGCGGTAAAGGAAAAACTTCGAGAAAAACTCCCCAACAGATTCAAAATTGGGGAGAGTTCTTGGGTCTGCCACTGAGGCAGATTGATAAACTTATTTATGCTTCAAAAATCTCGGCAAAAGTAGATAGTTCTTGTTTACAAGACGGTTTTCAAATTTATCACCATAACTTGATTTTTACAAAATCTGGTCAGTGGTCAGTGATTCAGCAAGGGATGAATACTGATTATCAAAAAGCTCGGCGTTATCATTGGCTTTCTTCAAGCTTGCAAAATTTTACAGAGCTTCCCCATTCGGGGATTATTTCCGATGTTCGCACAAAGCCCTTAAATTTGACCGCAAAAGAAAGCAAAGAAAATAAAGAAATTTCAACGGAACTAGTTAGAGAAGAACCCAAAATTTTTTTAAGAGATCTTAAAATGATTTTGAGAAGACCCAATGATATTTCGTTAAGAAAACAAAAACCGGAAAATTTTACTTTAATGGAGCTTAGAGAGATCGAATTTTATTGGCATCCTATTTTGAAAGAAAAGTTCGATCTTAAAAGACTTGAAAAAACTATCTTTTTTGCCAGCCAGCAACAGCCCGAGGATTTTGAGCAACTTCTATCATTAAAAGGCGTTGGGCCTAAAACAATTAGGGCTTTATCTCTAGTTTCAGAAATAATTTATGGAGCAAACCCATCCTATGAGGATCCGGCCAGATATTCATTTTGTGTGGGAGGGAAGGATGGCACACCCTATCCGGTCAGTAGAGGGACTTATGATAAAACTATAGAAATTTTGGAAAGAGGAATTAAAAAGAGTAAAATAATAAAAAGGGAAAAAATCGAAGCTCAAAGAAGATTAATTCAAAGTTTTAAAATATGAAAAAATTTTTTACTTCAGAATCGGTCTGTTCTGGTCATCCGGATAAGGTCTCAGATCAGATTGCTGATGCTGTTTTAGATGAGATTTTAAAGCAAGATAAATTTGCCAGAGTAGCTTGTGAAGTTTTTGTTAGCAAAGGTTATGTAATTGTTGGCGGAGAAATTACTACTAAAGCCTGGATAAACACTAATAATTTAGTTCGAAAAGTAATAAAAGAAATTGGTTATACAAAACCTGAATATGGATTTGATTTCAGAACAGTGGCTGTCTTAAATACAATTGCTGAACAATCTCCAGATATTGCCAAGAGAGTAAAGAAAACGGCAACAAAAAGACAGGGAGCAGGTGACCAAGGCTCAATGATAGGTTATGCTTGTAAAGAAACTCCTCAGTTAATGCCTTTGCCAATAATGTTAGCCCACAAATTAGTAATGAGATTGGCCGAAGTTAGAAAAAAGAAAATTTTACCTTATTTAAGACCAGATGGAAAATCTCAGATAACATTAGAATATGAAGATGGGAAAGTAAAGAGAGCAGATAATGTAATAATCGCTGCTCAACACGATTCCAATATTTCTCCACACCAACTTAGAAAAGATATTATTGAAAAAGTAATTAAGCCAGTTTGTGGTAATCTTCTTGATAAAAGGACAAAATTTTACGTTGCTTACCCCTTCGTTGTCGGTGGTCCAGTTTCTGACACAGGCATGACAGGGAGAAAAAATGTTGTTGATGCTTACGGCCCTGATATTCCAATCGGCGGAGGCTCATTTTCTGGGAAAGACCCGACAAAGGTTGATAGAACAGGAGCTTATATGGCTCGTTATATTGCCAAAAATATTGTGGCAGCTAATTTGGCTGAGAGATGTCAGGTTAGATTATCCTATGTGATTGGTGGTACAGAACCCTCAGAAATAAGCATTGATACTTTTGGAACCCTGAACCAGAATAAATTCGGCTCAGGGCGAGCCGGTAAAGTTTCAGAAGAAAGACTATTAAAAATAATTCCTAAAATTTTTGATTTATCACCAAGTGGAATTATTAAACAACTAAATCTCTTACGTCCAATTTACAGAAAAACAGCCTGTTTTGGCCATTTTGGTAGAGAGATACCAGAATTCACCTGGGAGAAAAAAGATAAGATTAAAGAATTACTTAAATTGCTTTGATATCGATATATGAAAAAAATTATTTTTGGCACTTTAATTTTGTGCCTTTTTCTTTTTTTAGCTTTCTTTTCTTTTTCTTTGTTTATTCCTCGAAAAATAATTATTGAACCTCAATTTTCAAATTCACCCATCGAAAAAGAGGAAACTTCATCGGCTAAAGAAGAACCTTATTACTTAAAAAACTTAGAAGACATAAAAAAGAATTTTATTTTATCAAAGGTAGATTTTCTTGAAGTAAATCTTTCCGAAATGAAAGTAAGAATTTGGCAAAATGGTCTTTTAAAACAGGAATTTCCTATTTTGACAAAAGGAGATCCTCAGGGTTGGGGTGGATCAGCGGCTGGATTATATCGGATTATTTCTGGGAATAAACTCAGCTTTTCGGTTGTCTCAGATGTTTATATGCCCCACGCTCTTCGCTATTACGGAAAGTATTATCTCCATGGGGAACCCTATTATCCTGGGGGAGAGAAGCTCGATTCTTCGATATCAGGGGGTTGTCTTCGTTTGAGCGATGAAAATGCAAAAGTCATTTATGAGCTGACCGAATTAGATATGCCTGTTTTGGTGATAGATAAAGAGAAAGATAATTATGAATATCCTAAGGAAAAATTATCTGAGTTCCCAGAAGTTTCTGCTCAGAGTTACTTGGTGGCTGATCTTGCTTCAGGTTTTGTTTTTGCTGAAAAAGATTCCCCAAAACAATTTTCAATAGCCTCTTTGACAAAATTAATGACTGCGACCGTAGTGGCTGAAAATGTCGATTTAAGAAAATCTATTTTGGTAACGTCGGAAATGCTCGAGGCTTACGGCTCAACTCAAGGATTGGAGGCTGAAAAGAGATTTAGGATTGTTGAGCTGTTTTATCCTCTTTTGATTGAATCCTCAAACGATGCAGCTGAAATCCTTAGTTATTTTTTAGGAAGAGAAAAAACCATTAGATTAATGAATGAGAAAGCAAAGGCGATTTTGATGGAGCAGACAAATTTTGTTGGTCCCAGTGGTTTTGATCCAGAAAATGTTTCCAGCGCTCAAGACCTTTTTTATTTAGCAAGATATATATTTTATAATCGGCCTCCGCTTTTGGAAATTACAAAAGGGAAGACAGTCCGGAGTTTTGGAGAAATTCAATTTGAAATCGAAAATTTCTGGAATAAAAACACCTTTATTAATGATTCAACTTTTCTTGGCGGAAAGACCGGTTTCCTTCCTGAAGCCAAAGAGACCGCTCTTTTTATATTTCGTTTTTTAGACGAAAACAATAAAGACCGTAACATTGTAATTGTACTTTTC
>JAHCRH010000003.1 GCA_020148025.1 Patescibacteria group bacterium | reverse complement strand
TTACTAAAGCCTTGAGCAAAGAAGTGGGAAGATTTGGAGTGAGAGTCAACGCCATCGCACCCGGTTTCATTGAAACAAAAATGGCTGAAGGAGTTCCCGATAAGATGAAAGCTATAATTAAACAACTAACTTCTCTTGGTCGGTTTGGAAAACCAACTGAGGTTGCTAATGCTGTAATATTTTTAGCCTCAGATGAAGCCAGCTTTATTACCGGCGCCGTTTTGAATCTTGATGGAGGACTGGCAATTTAAAAATGAATAAAGAAGAAATCAAAAAGATTATTCCTTATGATGATCCTTTTTTATTTGTGGATGGAGTAGAAGAAATCGGTGAAGATTTCATCATAGGTCACAAACAAACAAATCCTGAAGATTATTTTTTTAAGGGCCATTTTGTTGATTTTCCAATAATGCCAGGGGTTTTAGTTGTTGAAGCAATTGCCCAGCTTTCGAGTATTTTATTGCGTCAAAAAATTGGCAGAGAGCACCAAAAGAAACATATCTTAGCTTATCAGGTCAAAAACGCCTCTTTTTACAAACCAATTTTCCCGGGGGATAAAATTATTTTAAAGGCAAAGTTATTAAATATTATTGATGAAAAAATTGCTAGGATTTTAGGTTCAGCTTTCGTTAATAATGATTTAAAGTGTGAGGCAAGATTTCTTTGCACTATTATTAATAAAAAGGAGTTTGAAGAAAAATACAAAAATAAAGATGTTTGAAAAAAATAAATTAACAAAACTTTTGGGAACTCAATATCCAGTTATTCAGGGAGGAATGGCTGGTATCTCTGAAGCCAACTTAGTTTCGGCAGTTTCTAATGCCGGAGGCTTAGGAACAATTGGAGCGGGACTTATGCCAGATACTTGGTTAAGAGAGGAAATTAAAAAAACAAAGAAGAAAACTAAAAACCCTTTTGCTGTTAATCTTTTTATCCAAAATCCCAGGCTGGAAAATTTGATAAAAATAATAATTGAAGAAAAAGTTCCAGTCGTTTTTACTGGTGGGGGCAATCCCCTGCCCCTATTTCCTTATTTCAAGAAAGCGGGAATAAAAATTATTCCAGTAGTTCCCTCTCCTAGATTGGCAAAGAAAATGGAAGATAGCGATGCGGATGCGGTGGTTGTTGAAGGATCGGAGTCAGGAGGTCATATTGGAGAATGTACCACTTTTACTTTAATTCCCCAAACAAAAAATCTATTAAAAAAAATCCCTTTAATTGCAGCTGGGGGAATTTATGATGGAAAAACAGCAATGGCTGCTTTTTTGTTGGGAGCTGACGCTATCCAAATGGGAACCAGATTTTTAGCAAGCAAAGAGTGTCAGATTCATGAGAATTACAAAAAGAAAATTTTGGAAGCAACGACTGACGAAATAAAAGTTGTTCTCCGCTTTACCGGCCATCCCCTAAGAGTAATCGAAAACCAGCTCTTTGAAGAGTGGCAGAAATTGGAAGAAAAAGGAGCCTTTCCTGAAGAAATAAAAGCAGAAAAAATAGTTAGTGGAAGAATAACCTCAGGCGATATTGAAAAAATACCCCTTTTGGCTGGATTTTCAGCTGGTGGAATTTCCGAAATTAAAAGCTGTAAAGAAATAATTGAAGAAATTGCTGGAAAGATTGAGAAAATAAAAAAAGAAGTTTAATCTTATGAACAGGATACTTTCCTGGTTATGTAAGGTCTCTCTTGTTCCTTTAATTAAGGGGGTCTTTATTGAAAAGATTATAGGAGAAGAAAATATTGTAAACCTTAAAAGGAATTTTATTTTAGCCTCAAATCACCAAAGCCATCTTGACACATTAGTAGACGGTTGCCTTTGCGTGCCAAGAAATTTTCATTTTATTGGCCAAATCGATGGATGGCGAGGAATACCAAGACTTTTTATAAGAGGATTATATCTTTTATGCGGGGTTATTCCTTTAGATCGTAAAGACAAAGAATCTAAAAGAAAGGTTATAAGAAAAACAATCAAAGTTTTAAAAAAAGGAGATATTTTAGTAATTTATCCTGAGGGGACAAGGTCGATTAACGGAAAAATTCAGAAAGGAAGATTTGGAATATCTAAAATTTTTCTAAAAACAGGAGTTCCCATTATACCTGCGGGAATTAAAGGTTCATTTGAGCTTTTTCCACCAAAGGGGAAACTTAGAATAAAAAAAATAATTAAGGTAAATATCGGAAAACCCTTATTTTTTAAAGAAGAATTTAAAAAAGCAAAAAATTTAGATGAGAATACTAGAGAATATTGTCAGATTCTTCAAAAAATAACAGACAAAGTAATGAAAGAAATTAGTAATCTAACAGCCATTTTATGAATAGAATACTTTCTTGGTTTTGTAAAATCTTTTTGAAGCTACCAGTTGATCTATTTCTAATAAAAGAGGTAAGGGGTAAAGATAACATTCCCAAAAGAAATTTTATTTTGGCGGCAAACCACCAAAGCCATCTAGATCAGATAGTAACAGGTTATGTTTGTGTACCGAGAAGATTTATTTATATTGGCCAAACCGATCGCTACGCAGGTTTTGATAGATTACTTTTAAATGTTTTATATTTTATTGCCGGAGTAATTAGGGTGAACAGGAAAATATCTGAATCCAGAAAAAAAGCAAAAGAAGAAGCCATTGAGCACTTGAAAAAAGGTGATTGTTTGGTGATTTATCCTGAAGGGACAAGAACTAGAACAGGAGAAATTAAAGAGGGAAAATGCGGAACAGCAAAAATTTTTTTAAAAACTGGAGTTCAAATTTTACCGGTTGGAATTAAGGGAACTTTTGAACTTATGCCCCCTGGTAAAAGTCTCCCGAAAATAAAAAGAGAAGTTAAAATCAACATCGGAAAACCTCTCTTTTTTGAAAAAGAAAAAAAGGCCCTTGAGACAGGAGAAATACAAGAAGGAACGGAAGCATATCAGGAAATTTTAAAAAAAATTACCGATAAGGTAATGGAGGAAATCACTTCTTTGGCAGGTCAAGATCGATCAAGTTTGACTTGACTTTAGGCTAAAAAATATTCTTTGCAAAACAGTAAAATTAGAAAGGATAGCAAAGATTACTAAAGGATAAACTAACCAGGAGAGATTAAAAATACCCAAAATCATTGAAAAGAAGATTAAAATCATTCTTTCCGGTCTTCCAAAAAGACCTTTTTTTAATTCTTTTTTTATGACCTCTTTTTCTTTAGCAGCTGCCTTTGAGTAAGTAGTCATTAGAGATCCAAAAAGACAAAGAAAAACCCAAATTGAGGCCGGGAAAAGAAAATCAGGAAGAGGCAAAAACAAAAAACCTAAAAAAACCACTCCTTCTACATAACGATCACAAATTGTATCTAAATAAGCTCCCAATTTTGTTGCTTTTTGGGAAGCTCTGGCCACTGCCCCATCAATAAAATCAGAAAAAGAAGCCAAAAGAAAAAAGATAATTGCCAGAATTAAATTATTTTTGACTAAAGAGAGAAAACAAAAAAAACTAAATAAAAGAGAAATTAAAGTAAAAAAATTTGGATGAATTTTAGATTTAGAAAAACACAAACCCATCTTCTCAGAAATAAATTTAAGTTTTTCTCGCCTTTCTTCTAACATTTTTTCTATAGATTTTTGAATTTGGCAATGTTTCTTTTCAAGTGGTCTCCAAATTTTTCCCAAAAGGAAATTGTGTCGGAACCAACCTTAACATTTCTTTTTCTTATTTCCTCCAAAACTTCACTGGCAGATAAATCTTCCTTTGGAATTTCCAAGAAGGCCTTACCAATAAAATCTACTGAGTGGGCATCGGAACCAGCAACAAAAGGAAGATTAAATTTTTCAGCAAATTCCAGAGCTTCTATATTACAAAAATTAAAAAACAGAGAAGCATTGAAGACTTCAATGGCTACTCCTTTTTCCCGAAATAAATCTTGATATTTTTCAATATCTTTAAAGTACAGAAAATAATCAAAAGGATGAGCAATTGCTGCCATTCCACCCTGTTTAATTATTGCGTTTATCGTTTCTTTGACTGACAGACCATCAGGGATTTTTTTCTGAATACCCAAACCTAAAATCTCACCTTCTTTAGCTCTGCTTTCAATCCCTGGAATAACCAAAATGGGTTTTCCTTCAGCAAAACGGAGGGCTTCAATTGCCCCCCTTATTTCTCCATGATCGGTAATGCAGATGCAATCGATTTTTTTTAAGATAGCAGCATCGACAACTTCTCTTGGAGAAGGAAGACCATCATAGGAAAAATTAGTATGCATGTGCAAATCAGCTTTCATAAAACATTTAAGGAAGTTTTTCTTTCCACTCTTCTAAGATTTTTTTGGCAATCTCTTTACCTCCTAAACCAAAGGCAATTCCGCAAGCCAAAACGAGTAATCCCAAAATGGCAATAAAAAGGCTTAAAATCAAATCAGGCACTATTTGGAGTTGATATAAAATAGCTAAAGTTGCCAAAACCCAGATTGCCCGGCGAGCTCCCACCCCAAGAAATCTCGAATAAGTAAGCTCAGTTCTTTTGTCAGTTTTTTTGGTGGTGGCAAGAAAAATCCGATAAGTAAAATCAACTAAAAAAACAGTAACAATGAAAATTAGAGAAGCAACAAGGATATTGGGAAAATAATCGACAATCCTTCCTAAAAGTTGGCTAAATTGGGAAAGCTCAACAATCTCACAGGCCGCCATTAAAAAAATAATTAAAATCAACCATTTAGCAATTTCTCCAAAAAATTTGGCCATATCAAGTTTAATTTCTGCCCGAGCAAAAGCTTCCTTCCAACCCAACCCTTTTATTACTCGATTAAGACGGATTTTATTTAAAAAGTCCCTCACTATTTTACTGATGATCCAGGAGATGACCAAACCTACTATAAAAACCAGAAACGCTCCTAAAATCTGGAGTAAAAAACCCCGGCTAATTGCTGGAAAAATAAAAGAATTGAACATATTATTTAAATATACCTCTTTTTTAAAAAATAGGCAATATTTTTACATTTTACTATCACTAATTTTCAACCAAAAACCAATTCGATTAACAATTATGTGTAAAAGAAAACTAAGAAAAAGAATGATTAACCAGGCTGAAATTTGAACTTCAAAAAAAGGACTGACTAGTAAAAAAGAGCCGATGACAAAGCTTATTTGGTCAAAAGGAATCCAGGATTTTCCCGACTCAATTTTCTGTCTTCTTTTGAAAAAACTGGAAATTAAATCTCCCGATAAAGCTCCGAAAGAAAGCAAAAAACCAAGAAAAAAGACATTAATTTCCTGATAATTAAGGAAGCTTAATTTTTCAAAAAAAGGAAATTGCCAGAGAAATCTTTGAAGTAAAGCTACTAAAATACCAATTAAAACTCCCAGAATTATTCCCCGCCAGGTTTTATGATGACCAAAAACTGGAAAACCCTGATATTTCTTTCCAAAATCAACCGGTTTTGCCAAGAATTTAAAAACCTTACCTTTCTTGGCAAAAGTTGGGGTCATATTAGCAGAATAGGCGGGAAGAAAAAAATAAAGGCACTGGAGAATAAAAATCCAATCCATAATTAAAAACTGAAGTTTTATTTTAATTCAATTTTTGCTCCAGCTGTTTCCAACCTTTTCTTCATCTCTTCAGCCTCCTCTTTCTTAACATTTTCTTTAATCAGCTGGGGACCAGAAGCTGTGGCATCAACTAAATCTTTTGAATCTTTTAAACCACGGCCTGTAATATCACGAACCGCCTTAATTACTTCAATCTTTTTATCTCCTATCTCTTTCAAGAAAATACTAAAAATAGTTTTTTCTTCAACCTCGGCAACTGCCGGAGTAGCTGGGGCAGGAGCTGCGACTACAGGTTGGACGGCTGAAACACCAAATCTTTTCTCTAAAACCTTTACCAACTCAGCCAGATCTAAAATCGACATTTTTTCAATTTCTCCAACCAATTTTTTAAATTTTTCTGGAACCTTTACCCCGTTATCTGCTTTAGCTGATTTTTCGGGGTCAATTTTTTTGGGTTCTTTTTCTTTTTTTTCGACCATAAAGTTTAGGTTCTAGGTTTTAGGTTCTAGGTTCCCAGATCTCGAATATGACTAATTACCTAGAAGCTAAGCACCTAAATACTTACTTTTTAATTGTGCTTAATAGGTAAACCAAATTTTTTATATTTCCCCCTAAAATATTAACAAAATTTGAAATTGGAGCTGATATGTTTTTCACCAATCGCGCTAAAAGTTCATTCAGACTGGGAAGTTCGGCTAAAGTGATTATCTCGTCTGGTTCTCTAAATTTTCCTTCAAAATAGCCTCCCAGGATTTTCAATTTGGGATTTTCTAAAGAAAACTGGTGAACAATTTTAGCTGGTAAAATTTCTTCTTCAAACCCAAAAATAACTGCTATTTCCCCCCTCAATTTTGCTGCTTCTTGGAAAAAAGCAGAATCATAATCCTTAAGAACAAGATTGAGTAAAGTTTTTTTTGCCACTTTTAATTGAGAATTAGCCGACTTCAATTTTTTCTTCAATTCAAAAAAATCTTTTACTTTTAAACCACTAAAATTAACAAAAATTGTTATTTTCTGCTTTTCAACCTTTTCCTTTAAATCTTCAATAATTTTTTCTTTTTGTTCGCGAGTTAAAGCCATAATGTCAATAAACAATTAACAATAAACAAAAAATGTCTGCTACCGCAGACAGTAGGGAGTCTAACCCTAAATTCATTGCCTCGATAGGTCTTAAATGCCTATTGTCTGTGGCTTCTTTTAATTATATTTGTTTTTATTCCTCTGTCAACCCCTCAACTAATTTTTCTCCAAATTCTTTGGCAGCTGCTGGACCATTACCGGTAATCAGCTTTCCATCAACTATCACCGAAGAGTCTTGATAGATTGCTCCTCCTTCTTCCAAAGTTTTAATTGGTCCCCTATCCAATGGGCCTGACCAGACAGTTGCCCGTTTGCCAGATAATACTCCAGCTTTGGCTAAAATTACTGGCGATATACAAATTGAACCCAAAACTTTATTTTGTTTCACTGTTTCTCTGGCGATTTTATAAGAATTTTCATTATCTAAATATTCAAGACATCCTGGACCTCCAATAAAAACTATTCCATCAAAACCAGTCGGATTCAAATCTTCCAAAGTTAAATCTATGTCAACATCTCCCCCATCAGCCCCAATAGCTGTTCCTAATTTCGTGCTAACACTAGTTATTTTTGCTCCCGCTTTTTCTAAAATCTCTTTGGGAATAAAATATTCGACATCTCTGAAATTTCTAAAAGCAATAATCATTGCTATTTTTTTATTTTCTAAAATTTTTTCTGCCATATTTTTACAATACTACGAGAACACTTCTCGTAGAGAGTTTATTTTAAATATTTTGATTTGGCGACGTTGTGTTCCTCTAGGGTTTTGCTAAAAATAGTTTCTCCTTCGGAAGTAGATAAATAGTACCAATACTCGCTTGCTTTAGGATACAATGAAGCTAAAATACTTTCAAGACCTGGATTACAAATTGGACCCAAGGGTAAACCTCTGTATTTGTAGGTATTATAAGGCGAATCAATTTGAGTTTCCTCTCTTGAAATTTTAATCGTTTTTTTACCAGTAATATAAGTTATTGTTGCGTCAACCTGTAAGGGAATATTATTGTTTAATCTTTTCCACAAGATTCCAGAGACCCGCTCTCTGTCTTCTTGTGTCTTCACTTCCTTTTCAATTAGGGAGGCCATGGTTACTATCTCAAAAATTGTTTTTTCTTGACGATTAATCTCCTCTCTCAGTTCCGGCTTCAGTTTCTTCTCAAAATTTTTAAGAATTTTTTTGACAATCTCCTCAAGACTCTCCCCTCTTGATATTTCATAAGTATCGGGAAAAAGATAACCTTCCAATCCTAAATTTTTGGGTTTATCTTTCAGAAATTCAAATTCTTGAGAAAAATCAATTGGTGGAGGTAAATCGGTTACCTTAGAATAATCAAT
The DNA here is from genome assembly GCA_020148025.1 of Patescibacteria group bacterium. GTDB lineage: Bacteria > Patescibacteriota > Minisyncoccia > Minisyncoccales > JAHCRE01 > JAHCRF01. The sequence continues at coordinate 49,842 of JAHCRH010000003.1, read as the reverse complement.
TAACGGAAAACCGGCAATTTCAAAAAGTTCTTCAGCCTGAAACAATCCCCCATTCTCTAAATACCAGCCAATATCTCTGAGATTCCAACCTTCAATAATGGTAATTTTTTCTTTTATCACATCACCTGAAACAATTTTTCTTGTAATTTCGGGAATTGTCATTGAAGAAAAAAGCAAATACTCTCCTGCCTGGAGTTTTTTTGGTTTCCCTATCAAAAATAGGTATGTTTCAAAATAAAATCTATGTTTAATTAAATTTTCTTTTTCTAAATTCTCAGCGATTTGAAAAATATTTTGTCCTTTTTCAACCAAAAACATTTTTTCTTCAAAAGAGGTCAAATCTTTTGCTAAATAAATCCCTTGCCAAAGAAAAACACAAAAGATAAAAACTAAAAATAAAAAAATAAAAAAATGCCTCATATTATTTTTCAACTAAGGGGACGAAAATAAAGCCTGGGAATTCAATCTCAGCGAATTTTTTCTCTGATTTCTTTATAAAGACCCAAATTGAAGTACCTATTGGCGTCACAATTCTCCCACCAATCTTTAACTGCTCTTTCCAAACCCGAGGCATTCTTCTTGCTGAAGCTGAAGCTAAAATCTTATCGAACCCTTCGGCAAGCTCAGGATGAGAGGCCATATTAGGATAACCTTTTGAAGCATCAGCACAAATAAATTCAGCAATCTTCTTCTCGACGAAATTATATTTTGAAACATTTTCCTTACCGAATTCCTTCAATTCTGGAATTATCTCCATACCAAAAACTTTTCCTTGTCCCCCTACAATTTCAGCTAATAAAGCTGTTGTCCAGCCAGATCCTGAACCAATATCTAAAATGTTATCTCCTGGTCGGGGTTGGAGATGTTCAATCATAAAAGCAACTACTAAGGGTTGGGAAATTGTCTGGCCAAAGCCTATTGGTAAAGCTGTATTTAGTTCAGCCAAATTTTTTATATCCTCTGGTAAAAAATCAACTCTTTTAATTTTCTTAAAAGCCTCAATTATTCTCGGAGTTCTTAACCAGTCCTCGTTTATTAAAGAATCAATTGATGTCATATTAACATTTTAACATATTAACATTCTAATGTTAGTATGCTTTTATTCGTAACGAAGAGCATCGACCGGTTTAAGCTTTGCTGCACTTCTAGCTGGAAGAAATCCGGAGAGACATCCAATCAAAAAAGAAAATGTTAAGCCAAAAATAATGAGACCGGGGGAGATAGCAGCTGAGATATAGAAAACTGGATGAACCTGACCAACAAGTTCAATTAATTTAGCTAATCCCAATCCCAATATCATTCCTCCTATCCCTCCTACCAGACCGATAACACCTGCTTCAATCAAGAAAATAGTGGTTATGGTCGATTTTTTCGCTCCCACTGCTTTTAAAATTCCTATCTCTCGAGTTCGCTCATGGACAGAAGTATACATTGTGTTCATTATCCCAATTCCACCGACAATCATTGCAATACTGGCAAAGGCGAAAACTGCAAGTTGAATTACACCCATAATGTTACTAACCATTCCACTCATTGCCTCATTGGTTAAAACAGAAAAAGAACCCTCTTCTTCTCCTCTTTGTCTTCTTCTTGTTTCCAAAAGATTCTCCTTTATATCTTCTGCTACTTCTTCAGGAGAAAATCCGGATGCAATTTTAGCAATGGCCTGGGGCGCACCATCCTTTTTGCCTGTAATTCCACGAAAAATATCCAAATCGACACCAATCATAGAATCATCTTGTCTGCTTCCTAAAGATTTTAATATTCCAACAACTTCGAACTGCTTTCCTTTTATAGTAGCTCTTGTCCCTGTCTTCAAACCAGGGAAAATTTCTTCTGGCACTAAACTACCAACTAGAAGTTCTCTTTTTCCAGCTTCTGGCCAACGGCCTTCAGACATATCAAAACCTAAATCTTCTTCATAGATCTCTAAGGCATTTTTTAAATCAATTCCAAACAAGAGAACGGTCTTACTCTCGCCTTGGGATTTCATAATTTCTGCTTTATAAACATTAGGAATAACTATTTCCACTCCCCTAGTCTTTCTTATCGCATTTAAGTCATCTTCTGTCAGTTCTGCGCCTCCAAGAAATGTAGTCATTACATCAGATAAGTTGCCGGGTATAATCATAACAATATCTTTACCTATCGCTCTTAATTGCTTAAGAACAGTTGCCTTTAATCCTTCACTTAAGGAAAGCAGAGACATTATTAAAAAAACACCAATAACAATACCCAGAATTGTCAACCAGCTTCTTAGGGGTCGGGTTCTAAGATTCTTAATTGCTATTTTAAAATATTCTATTAACATATTAATTCAAGACTATATATTTATACATTAGCGAATCAAGGTTCTTGAGCGGAGCGAAAGGTTCTTATTTTTTTCTTTCCCAAAGCATTTTCTTTCCCGCCAGATGATCAGATGCTATTTGACCATCTTTAAGGTTAATTATCTTCTCGCTGTAATCTGCGATATTAGGATCATGAGTTACAACGATAATGGTTTTTTCCTCTTCTTTATGAAGGTTGATTAGAACTTCCATTATTTTCTGACCAGTTACCGAATCTAAATTACCGGTTGGTTCATCAGCAATGACAACCTCGGGATTATTGGCTAAAGATCTAGCAATGGCTATCCTCTGTTGTTCGCCACCCGAAAGCTCGCTAGGTCGATGAAAAACCCTTTCTCCCAGACCAACAGAAGAAAGAAGAAATTTAGCTTTTCCCCTTCTTTTATTTTCAGGAATGCCCTGAAAAACCATAGGTATCATTACATTCTCAAGAGCGTTAAGATTGGGTAGTAAATTAAACTGTTGAAAAACGAAACCAATTTTTTTACCTCTAATCTGAGCTAACTCATCTTCTGAAAACCGAGAAGTGTCTTGCCTTTCTAAAAAAACCTTCCCTTTAGTGGGAGTATCCAAAAGTCCAATAATATTTAAAAGAGTTGATTTGCCTGAACCGCTGGGACCCAAGATTGATACAAAACTACCCGGAGCGATCTCCAGGCTTATTTCTCTTAAAACCGTAAGTTCTACTTTCCCTAATTGATAAACCTTCCAGACATTTTCCAGTTTTATTATCGGGTCCTCGCTCATAGGTTTCATCTTAAAACTACCACCTCCCCTTCCTTTAGGCCAGAAATGACCTCAGCCATATCGTTACTGCCCAAAAGACCAATTTTTATTTCTCGCTCTTCTATTTGGCCATTTTTAGAAACCTGAACTACAATTTTACCGTCCTTTTTCTGAATGGCATCTTCAGAGATAATTAAGACATTTTCTTTAAAAGCAGTTCTAATAACAACATCGGCAGTCATTCCTGGTTTTATTCCCTCCTTGATTCCTTCAAAATCAATAGTTATCTCATAATAAACTACCCCTTCGATTAGTTTTTCGGCTGGATCTATAGAGACCACTTTGCCCTTTATAATCTGGCCGGGAAAAGCAGTAAGAGTAATATCTACCGAATTACCAACATCTATTTCAACAATGTCTTCTTCATAAATATCTACTTTTATTTGAAAGGGACTAGTAGGAATCAAAGAAATAACTGCCTCAGCCACTTGAACCATCTCCCCTAATTCTTTGCTTACCTTTGTAATCTGTCCTTCGGTGGGGTTGATGATCGTAGTTTCTTGAATCTGATTTTGCAAAAGAGCCACTTTTGCTTCTGCCTGTTTTAGTAAAGCCTCTTGATAAGTAATTTGCTCAGACGTGCTACCGGCTAATTTAAGATTAAGTTGCTCCTGATGGTTTTGAATAATTAATTTTTGTGCTTCGATAACCTTTCTCTGGCTGTAAACAGAAGTAAAAGCTGTATTTACATCTGTTAAAGCTAAATTGACCGCTGATTTATAGGTATTAATTTTATTTAGATCTTCAGAGCTAAGCTTGCAATCGCTAGTCAATGTATCGTTTAACCTGTTGAGAAAGTTTTGCAACACCGTCAAATACTCTTCCGTTTTAGTAATAGCCTCATCAAGTATTTTTGGGTTATCATTCAAATTCTGAAGTTCAGTTCGCCAGATATTTAATTCGTCTTCGACAATTTTTCTCAGATAAGTAGAATCGTTAGCTGCTTGGTCGTTGCAATATTTATAAGTCAGGTCATAATATGGTGTTGTTGCCTCTGCTCTATATAGAAATAATGCTGCAATCCGTTGTCTAATTCCATTATCAGCTAAATTATAAGCTTGATTTAAAATAACTGATACATCGCGATACAAATTATCTAAATCAGTTTTTGCCTTATCCAAGAGGGTTTGGCTAATTTGGATTTCTTCGGGTCTAGTACCTTTTTGTAATTCTATTAACTTTGCTTTTTGAGCTTCAGCGTTGGCTTTAGCCTCGTCAAGTTGAAGATAGAGCTGGGTTGTTCCAAGTTTTGCCAATTCCTGGCCAGATTTCACTAAATCTCCAACCTTAACATATATTTTTTCAATTCGACCAGCATTCTTAAAACTAAGGTTTATCTCTTCTCCCCTCTTAACTGTGCCTGTCTCTGAAACCTCTTGGAAAATATCTCCTCGAGAGACTTCAGCCAAAGCAAAACTTGGTTTCTCCTCTTTAATGAAACCTTGGTAAACTCCAAAAATTATTACGAGAATAGCAATGATTGCTATTAAAATTATTTTTTTCCTTATCATATTTTTATTCCTTAATTTTAAACCCTTCTTTTAATTTTATCTCATCTTTATAAAAAAACAAGGCTTATCTAAAAAACCAGGAGTAAAAATTTAGCCAATATTGAGTTTTCCACAGTTTAATATAGAAGGGTTTCAAAAGATGTTATATAATTTAAAAATATTTTCCCCCTTAGTCGAAGGGAAAAAAATAAAAGAAATTAGATAAAAATGGCTGATATAATTGCTTTTTTTGGCACCTGGCAGATGCAAGTTATCGTAACTTTGATAGCCATTGATGTTGTGCTGGGAATTATTGCTGCTTGGATTAAGAAAGAATTTGTTTTTGGCAAATTGGCTAAGTTTATGAAGGGAGCAGTTCTGGCTTATGTTCTTGGTTTTGCCATTGTTGAAATAGCAGGGAAAGCTCTACCTTCTTTGGATTTCACTGTTATGGCAGCCTTTGTTTTGATAGTTATTGTTCTTTTGGCCTCGATTTTTAGAAACTTATCGAAATTAGGAATACCGGTGCCAGACGGCTTAAAAAAATAATTTATTAAAGATAGGAAAAATAATAAAGGCCCACAGGTAAGTGAGGCGAGTTATAATTTTAAAAAATGCGTGTTGAAAACACGTATTTTGAGTTATTGAATAAATTTTTCTCTAAATTTCCCCAATAAAGATTTTGTGCCAATCAGAATAACAAAAAATACCTTGAATCATCAAACCTCCAAAAAAACTCAAAGAGAATTGGGGAAAAGGAAGAGAAAAACTAGATAGAAAATTAAAAATCAAAATTCCCAAAGATAATAACCAGTGATGCATGTGCAATTTATGATTACCGATATTAAGAACAATTGACTTTATTGTTCCTGATTGACCAGTTCTTTTGCCAGAGAGAAACTTTCCTAAAAAATATCCAAAAACTATTCCTAAATAAATCTCAAAAGATATTATAGCCAAGGGAATTCCCAGAAGGATTTTTCGATTAATTTTAATTTTTTTCATTTTTTAATAAGTTATAAAAATTCTGGGCGGGGACGGCAGGACTCGCCCGGTCGAATCCTCGCTTCGCTCAGATTATGCGGGGATGCCAGGATTCGAACCTGGAACGAGAATTTTGGAGATTCCTATGATAGCCATTTCACCACATCCCCCTTACTTTTTAACTTCTTTATGTAAAGTATGCTTCCTGCACCACTTACAAAACTTTTTCAATTCTAATTTTTTACCAGTCATTCCTTTTGATTTGTGGACAAAATAATTTATTCTTTTACATTCCTGACATTTAAGTTTAATAAAAGGTTTTTTTGTAGCCATATTATTGAGCCTGAGGGCGGACTTGCACCGCCGACCTCGTCTTTACCAAAGACGTGCTCTAACTGACTGAGCTACCCAGGCAAAAAAGGAAGGATGTTCTAACCACTGAACTATCCTGGCAGTGGGTGCGGCAGGACTTGCACCTGCGAAGCCCGAGGGCGTCAGTTTTACAGACTGATGGATTAGCTACTCTCCCACGCACCCTTTTAATCATTTTATCAAAAAACAGTTATTTTTCAATAATTTTTGAGTGTTTTTTTCGCCACTGGGCGATTTTTTTGTGATTTCCTGAGAGTAGAACTTTAGGAACCCGCCAAATTTTCGCTTTGCGAAATTTAGGCGGGCAGGCCCTCCAATTCTTTATATACTTGCTTAAATCGAACATTTCCGGCCTTGTGTATTGGGGATATTCAATAAATCCTCTTTTCTTGGTAATTCTTTCTTTTAATAATTGTGGTTTACCCAAAACTCTAGGAATCAATCTAGCCACTGTCTCAATCGTGATCATGGCTGGTAATTCTCCTCCCATTAAAACGAAATTTCCTATCGATATAGTCTCGTCAGCAATATATTTTGCTACTCTCTCATCAACTCCCTCATATCTCCCACAGATTAAAATTAATCGATCCAATTTTAAAAAAGAATAGGCAATTTTTTGATTAAATTTTTTCCCTCGCGGTGTAAATAAAATTACTTTCGTTTTTCGTTTTTCGTTTTTCGTTTTTCGTTTCTTCAAAGCAGTTACTGCTTTGAAGATCGGCTCCACCTTCATCACCATTCCAATTCCACCTCCATAAGGTCGGTCATCAACAGTTTTATGCCGATTAGTGGTCCAATCTCTTAAATTGTGAATATTAATCTTAATTAAGCCCTTTTTAATGGCCCGCGAAATTATGGAGGTTTTTAAATAAGAATCAAATATCTCCGGAAAAATTGTAATAACATCAAATCTCATATAACAAACGAAAACCGTCCTACCTGGTATGATAGCACGGTTTTCTAGTTCCTGTAAACTGAGCACGTCAATTATGTGCTCCGGTTTACAACTTCAACTCTTCGAGTTCTTCTCCGACAGCCGGAGCTTTCTTTCCTCGAGCAGGACGAGCACCCTCTGGTTCCTCAATCTTTAGATTCACTCGAGCATGGTTCTTCAGACCAACAATTCGGACTAAAGATCTAATCGCTCGAGCAGTGGAACCAGCCTTCCCAATAATCTGACCCATATCCTCAGGGTTAACTTTCAGAGAAAGTAAAACTCCCATCTCGTCAACCTTTCTGTCAATCTTCACATCTTCAGGGTGATCAACTAAAGCTTTTATTAAATACTCAAGGAATTCTTTATCAGCGGTTTCTTTTGGCATAATCATCTCTTCTCTAAATCGCTATTAACGATCTAGAGATCAAAACTGATAAAAATCTTACAAGTAGCTCCCGACCTTTCAAGCGATTCTCTCCTCCAACAATTCGGGAGAATCTGAAAAGCTACTATTATCTATTATACTCTTTCTAAAATCCTTGTCAAGAATAAAATTAACGAGAATAGTTCTCGGCGGTAAGAAGAAAAAACGTAATTTTATGCCTTTTTCTCTTCAATTTTTTCTGAAGGCTTGTCCTCCATAGCTTTCTTGTCCGCCGAAAGCTTAGCGGAGACGGAAGCGGAGGAGGGTTTTTCTTCTTTTGGACGTTTAGTTTCCTCAGGAATTTCTGCTTTTTCAGGCGGTTTCTCTTCAGCTTTTGCCTCTTTGGCTGGTTTCTCCTCTTTCTTTACCTCTTTCACCTTTCCTTCCTCTGGTTTCTTCTTTGCTTTTTCTTTAGGTTTTTTATGAACAGGAATTTTCTCACCTTCTAAAATTTTTTCTTTGACTAATAAATTATAAACAATATTTGAAGGTTTGGCCCCAACTGACATCCAATATTTAATTCGCTCTTTCTTTAACACTTTTTCTTTAGTTAAGGGGTTATAAAAACCAACCTCTTCCACAAAACGACCACTTCTTGGTGGCTTTCTTTTATCAGTTACAACAATCTTGAAAGAGGGTTGATTTTTTTTACCGACTCGTAAAAATCTTATAACTAACATCTTTTTTCTCTCTCTTAAGTGAAGGTAGTTGCTGACAAAGACGCCTCGGAGGCCGGGCGGCCATGGTTCTGCCGAAGGCAGAGAGCGAGGCCGAGAGACGAGCAGCGGTTAGCTCGGTGGGCTAACTGACTGCGTGCTTTGGAAGTAATCTACCTGAACGCTCTACCAATTTTTTACCCCCAAAGCCTTTTTAGCCGATTCTTCTTCAGCCTCTTGTTTTGACGAACCTTCTCCTTTGGCAACTAATTTCTCTCCCAAGAAAACCCCGATTATAAAGTGCTTTGCATGATCTGGTCCCCATTCTTCTAAAACTTTATAAATGGGAGTAATTTTTACCCTTTCCTGGGCCTCTTCCTGAAAGCATGATTTAGCATCTTTATAAAGACCCTTTTCAATAATTTCTGGCAATTTTTTTATTAAATATTTTTGGATAAAATCCTGACAAGCTTTATATCCCTGATCTAAATAGATTGCTCCTATCAGGGCTTCGAAAGTATCGGCTAAAATATATTGGCGAGCCTTTCCCGTCTCTTTTTCTTCACCCCGGGAAAGTAATAAAAATTTATTAAAATCTAAATCTCGAGCAATTTTTGCCAGCATCTTGGCATTAACCAGAGCTGCCCGCCAATTGGTAAGTTCACCCTCTGATTTTTTTGGATAATTTTGATAAAGACATTCGGTAACAACTAATTCTAAAACAGCATCTCCCAAAAATTCTAATCTTTCGTTATGAGCTAAATAAAAATCAGGATTTTCATTTAAGTAAGACCTGTGAACAAAAGACTGAATTAAAAAATCTTTGTTTTTAAATTCGAGATTCAATTTTTTTTCAAAAGGTGAAAAATCCTTCATTGTTCTTTTTTCTCAATTTCTCTATAAACTGTCCCTAATACGCCGTTGACAAATTTTCCGGAAGACTCGCCGCCGAAATTCTTGGCTAATTCAATTGCTTCATTAATTGCCACCTTTGGTGGAACCTCATCCTTTTTTCCATATAATAATTCAAAAAGTCCAATTCTCAAAACATTTCGGTCGATAATACCTATTTGTTCAATTGGCCATTCTGGGGCTGCCTTCTCAATAATTTTATCAATTTGAGAAAGATTAGCAGAGATTCCATCGACCAATTGCCAGATAAGACTTACATCTTCAAGCCCCGGCCCAAATTCTTTAATATTTTTTTTAACAATCTTTTTTAAATCTTTAGATTTCTTTCCAAAAAAATCCCACTCGTAGAGAGATTGCATTATAATACTTCTTGATAAATGACGAGATGACATATTAGATTTTTAGCTTACAGCTTAGAGCTTCTAGTTAACGTTAACTAAAGACCTAGAGGCTAGCATCTTGAAGCTATTTTCTTGACATTTCTTTCCAACTCAATGATTTTTGTTTTTTGAGTTCTTTTTTTTCTTCTCTTTCTTTTGTCTTTATTTCTTTTTCCCTTTTCTTTCTTTCTTTCTTTTCAAGTTTTGCCAAAACATCAATAATTCCTCTGCCTTTATAATACCCACAATTTGGACAAATAGTATGGGGTAAAACTGGTTTCCCACATTTTGGACAACGAGTTAAAACAGGCTGCTTAAGGAAAATATGCATCCTCCGTTTATTTCTTCTTGATTTTGTATGTCTTTGAGTTGGTACCCCCATAATAAAAACTCGAAATTCAAATCTAGAAAGTTAAAATTATCTTCAATATTAACAGAATAATCAAAATTTTTCAATAGTCTCAAGTTCTTAATTGCGACTTTACGTTTTTGGTCTTGCGTTTTTTAGCTTTAATTACTGGTTTAAATGATTTTCGATGAATTTTGCAGGGCCCATATTTTTTCAGCGTTTTAAAATGATATTTAGTTGGATAACCTTTGTGTTTATCAAAACCGTATTGAGGGTATTTTTTGTGAAGTCTTCTCATTATTCTGTCACGATAAACCTTGGCGATAATAGAACTGCAGGAACAGGAAAAAACTTTTTCATCGGCTCTCTTAATTGACTTTTGAGGAATTTTTAGATTGATTTTCAAATTCCCATCTAAAATTAAAAAATCAGGTCTCTTTTTTAACTTTCTAACCGCCTTTTCCATTGCCAATTTCGTCGCCTCCAAAATATTAATCTTATCAATTACTTTTTCTGAAACTCGACCTATCCCCCATTCTATTTGAGGATGATTTATTAGTATTCTATAAAGTTTTTCTCTTTTTCTAGGAGTGAGTTTTTTAGAATCTTTAATCTCTCGAATTTTCACGAATCTACCACGAATTTCACGAATCGGTCTTATCATCACGGCCGCAGCAACTACCGGTCCAGCTAATGCTCCTCTTCCTGCCTCATCTAAACCAGCGATTTTTTTGTGTCCTTTTCTCCATAATCTTTTCTCTTCTCGAAAATTTGGGAACATAGTGTTTTTCAACAAACTTTTATTATATCAATTATATCAGAAAGAAATTATTTTTATATTCAGAAATGAAAAATCGAAAATCCTGCTATTGACAGAGTAAAATAAATTTAGGATAATTTAATAGTACATTGGAAAGGAAGTAGTCAAGTTGTTCACAAAAAAGTTGATAGAAGAAATAAAGGAATCGACCAATGATAAGCTGCTTGACCTTATCGAAAAGGACGATGAACTAAACAGGGAGTTACTTAGAATTACTGAAAAAGGCGGTGAACCAAGTATTGAGATAGCGGAAGAGCTCCTTTCAAGAAAAGGATTAACTCTTCCTAAAATTTATCTGCTGACTATTCTTCAATATGTCAAAAGTGTTGGAATTGGAGCAAAAAGGGCAACAAAAATAAAAGAAAGGGCAGCAAAAAGAATAGAAAGAAGAGGGTTCTTAGACAAGGGTAGCTTATTGACTATCCTTAGGGAAATAGGTTCTCAGGAAATCTTAGAAAGTGTAATAAGAAAATATCTTGGAGAAAATGAAGATATTCCAAATGGCATCTTGAGAAGGATGATCCGCCGAATCGAATTGTTTTCATTAAAAAAAACACTGGCAAGAAGAGTTTTGGACCAAAATCCAAGTACTGATGACTTTCTTGTTATTGAAGAGGAATTAGAAGATCTAGAAGAATTTCCAGAGGGATCTCCATTACAGATCGAGGCTTTAGAAAAACACTGGGAAATAGGAATGAGCCTAGAGGACTTCGTCTGGCTTGCAGGAGCTGTAAAATCACTGCTTGATAGTGTCTGGGAAACAGGTAAAGAAAAAGGTATGATTGAAAAATTATCTGTCTGGCAATTGTATGATATTTGGGACTCCACCGACTCTCCAGGGATAAGAACAAAAGCAAAGGAGAAACTAGAACCCCTAATACCAGAAGAGCTCGAAAGAAGAAAGAGAACCCTCCAAGAGATACATAACGAAATCCAATGTTTGGAGAAACAGGGACTAAGAACAGAAATTAGAAAGAAACTAGAAAGCAAACAGGAAGCCTTTAGAAAGATGCAAGGTGAAATCCAAGAGTTAGAAGAGATTGAAAGAAATCTCTCTGAAGAGGGAGGTGAAGAAATGGAAATATCCATCGCCCCTAAAATTTGAAAAGCTGGGAATGAAATTCTCAGCTCTTTTTTTATCCAATCCGTAGCCTGCCAAAGGATTGACTTATCTTTTTTAAAAAACTAAAATTAGATAATAGATTTAATTATTATGCCAAAGTTTACTCACCTTCACGTCCATTCCCACTACTCCTTGCTGGATGGTCTCCCTAAAATTGACGAGCTTTTAGATTATGCCAAGGAATTGGGGATGGATTCTTTGGCTTTAACTGACCATGGAGTGCTTTATGGAGCAGTTGAATTTTATAAGAAAGCAATGAAGCGCAAAATCAAACCAATCATTGGGTCAGAAATATACATGGCCTATGAGAAAATGGCTCAAAAGAGACCGAATATTGATGATAAAAGATATCATTTAGTCCTCTTAGTAAAAAATGAACAAGGCTACAAAAATTTGGTCAAATTAATAACTAAAGCTCACTTGGGGGGGTTCTATTATAAACCGAGAATTGATGAGAAATTACTGGCAGAGTGCAGTTCAGGTTTAATCTGTCTTTCAGGGTGTCTGCAGGGAAAAATTCCGAAATTAATTTTGGCTAAAAAAATTGAAGAGGCTAAAAAACTGGCTTTAAAATATCAAGAAATTTTTGGAAAAGATAGTTTTTATTTGGAAGTTCAACATCACCCCAATATTAAAGAGCAAAAAATTGTTAATCAGGTTTCAATTTCAATTTCAAAGAAATTGGGTATACCTTTAGTTGCTACCAATGACATCCATTATCTAAGACCAGAGGATGCTGAAGCTCAGGATATTTTAATGTTGATTAATACTGGAGCTGACCCAAATGATCCCGAAAGACTCACTTTAAAGGCTGATGATTTTTCAATGAGAAGTCCTCAGGAAATGGAGAGTGATTTCAAAGATTTACCTGAAGCTACTACAAACACTCAAAAAATCGCCAATTTGTGTAATTTTCGATTCAAATTAGACGAAATTAAACTTCCAGAATTTCCTGTCCTTTCTCAAAAAAGTCCCGATGAATTTTTAAAAGAACTCTGTTTAAAAAGATTGGAAGAGAGATATAGTTCACCCCCAAAAAAAGAGATTTTAGAGAGACTGAAATACGAACTCTCAGTGATTAAAGAAACTGGTTTCGCCTCCTATTTTTTGATTGTCCAAGACTTTGTTAATTGGGCAAAGAAAAATCGGATTGTTGTGGGTCCAGGTCGAGGGAGCGTAGCCGGTTCCCTTGTTGCCTATTCATTAGGAATTACCAATGTTGACCCTCTAAAATATAACCTCTTGTTTGAAAGGTTTCTAACCAGCTCCCGAGTTTCTCCTCCAGATATTGACCTTGACTTTACAGATAGAAGAAGAGAGGAGGTAATAAATTATATTATTCAAAAATATGGCCAAGATAAAGTAGCCCAGATTATTACTTTTGGGACAATGGCTTCCAGGGCAGTAATAAGAGATGTAGGAAGGGCTCAAGGATATAGTTATAGTTACTGTGACAAAATTGCCAAGACGATTCCCTTTGGTTTTACCTTAGATAAAACTTTAGAAACAATCAGTGAATTTCGTCAAATTTATGAAACTGATGAGAAGGCGAGAAAACTAATTGATTTTGCCAAAAAACTGGAAGGAGTTGCTCGTCATGCCTCCACTCATGCTTGTGGAATAGTAATTTCAACCACACCTCTGGATAATATTGTACCTCTACAACACCCCACCCAAGACGATGAGGCTGTTGTCACCCAATATGAAATGCATTCTATCGAAGATTTGGGACTTCTAAAAATAGACCTTCTGGGATTGAAGAATTTAACTATTATCGAAGACACCCTGGTTCGAATTTATAAGGTTCAAAATAAAAAAATTGATATTGAAAATATTCCTTTAGATGATAAGGAGGCTTTCAAGCTTTTCCAAAAAGCAGAAACAATCGGCGTTTTTCAACTGGAATCAGAAGGGATGCGAAGATATTTAAAACAATTAAAGCCAACAGAACTTGAAGATATTATTGCCATGGTAGCCCTTTATCGACCAGGGCCAATCCAATTTATTCCTGATTATATAGCAGGAAAACAGAAAAAGAAAAAAATTGAATATTTACATCCTGAACTAAAACCAATTTTAGAAACGACCTACGGAGTTTGTATTTATCAGGAGCAGTTAATGCAGATTGCCCAAAAATTAGCAGGATTTTCGCTATCTGAAGCCGATGTTTTAAGAAAAGCGATTGGTAAAAAGATAAAAAGTTTGTTGCTCTCGCAAAAAGAAAAATTTATTAAAGGAATGATTAATCAGGGGGCAAATAAAGAGGTGGCTCTTAAGATCTGGAATTGGATTTTACCTTTTGCTCGTTATGGATTTAACAGAGCTCACAGTTGTTCTTATGCCACTATTGCTTATCAAACAGCATACTTGAAAGCCCATTTCCCGATAGAATTTATGGCCGCACTTTTAACTTCTGAAAAAGCAGATACTGAAAGAATTGGCTTTTTGATTAAAGAGTGCAAAAAAATGGGAATTGAAGTTTTGCCCCCAGATATAAATGAGAGTTTCAGGAACTTTTCAGTGATACCAAAGGCGAGAAAGATTCGTTTTGGATTATTAGCAATTAAAAATGTAGGACAGAATGTTGTTGAATCAATTATTTCGGAAAGAAAAGCAAAGGGTCCTTATAAATCACTTGATGGTTTTCTCTCCAGAATTGATTCCAAAACTTTAAATAAAAAATCTTTGGAAAGTTTAATTAAATCTGGGGTTTTTGATAAATTTACTGAAAGAAATCAACTTTTATTCAATTTGGAAAGACTTTTAGAATTGAATCGAGAAAATCACAGAATAAAAATAGCAGGTCAAAAAGGGCTTTTTGATGGAATGAAATTCAAGAATACAATTCGTCTTCAGAAGACTAAGCCTGTTAGTAAAAGTGAAAAATTAGCTTGGGAAAAAGAACTTTTGGGTCTTTTCATTAGTTCTCATCCTTTAGAAGATTTTAGGAAAATTTTAGAAAAAAAAGCAATGAAAATTTCTGAGCTGGGTTCTACTTTTACCAATCATCAAATTAGGATCGGAGGAATTATTTCAAAAATTAAAAGAATTATTACCAGAAACGGCAAACCAATGCTTTTTATGAACTTGGAAGATTTAACTGACAAAATAGAAATTGTTGTTTTTCCGGGAGTGATTGAGAGAAATCCCTCTGTTTTTCAGGAAAATAAAATTGTTTTTGTCGAAGGTCGGATTAATAATCGAGACGGAGTACCAAAAATGATTGCAGATGATATCGAAGAAATCCTAGAGAAATCCTAAGCACGAAATCCTAAGCTCTAAACAAAATAAGGATTTAGAATTTTATGAAAATTGAAACCATTCGTCATTCTTTAGCTCATATTATGGCTTATGCTGTTCAGGAACTTTTCCCTGGAACTAAATTTGGTATTGGACCGGCAATTGAAAAGGGATTCTACTACGACTTCGATCTAAAAAGGAGCTTAGCTCCTTTAGATTTACCCAAAATCGAAAAAAAAATGAAAGAATTAATTAAAAAAGAGATTAAGTTTAAGAAAAAAATAATTTCCAAAGAAGAAGCCAAAAAAATCTTCAAAAATCAACCCTATAAATTAGAACTTATCGCAGAATTGCCAGAGGACGGGCCTCTGTCAGTTTATCAGGTAGGCGATTTTGTTGACTTTTGTAAGGGTCCTCATGTTCGCTCAACCCTTCAACTCCGTTCAGGGCAAGCAAAAGAAGTTATAGATGCTTTCAAATTAACTAGGATTGCCGGCGCCTATTGGCGAGGTGATGAGAAAAATCCAATGTTACAGCGAATTTACGGAGTGGCCTTTAAAACTAAAAAGGAATTGGAAAGACATCTTTTCTTTTTGGAAGAGGCAGAAAAAAGAGACCATCGGAAATTGGGACGGGATTTAGAACTTTTTAGTCAAAGTGAGGAAATAGGACCGGGTTTAATTTTATGGCAGCCAAAAGGTTCTATCGTCAGAGAAATTATTGAAAATTTCTGGAAAGAAGAGCACAGAAAAAGAGGCTATCAATTAGTTTCTACTCCCCACATCGGAAAATTAGATTTATGGAAAAAATCAGGTCATTGGGAATTTTATAGAGAGAATATGTACTCCCCCATTGAAATGAAGGGAGAAAAATATCTTTTGAAACCAATGAACTGTCCTTTCCATTGCCAAATTTACAAATCAAAAATTAGATCTTATAGAGATTTACCTTTAAGACTATGGGAGCTTGGAACTGTCTATCGCTACGAAAAAGGGGGTGTTCTCCATGGATTGATGAGGGTCAGGGGTTTAACTCAAGACGATGCTCATATTTTTTGTCAACCAGAGAAGTTAGTGGAAGAAATAAAGGGAGTTCTAGATCTTTCAATCTTTATGCTAAGGGCCTTTGGCTTCAAAGAATATAAAATTGATCTATCTTTGAGAGACCCAACAGAAAAAGAAAAATATTTAGGAACAGGTAAAATTTGGAGAAAAGCTGAAAATGCCTTAATTTATGCCCTTAAAGAATCTAAATTGAAATACAAAAAAGCTATTGGTGAAGCTGTTTTCTACGGGCCCAAAATTGATATTCATCTAATTGATAGTTTAGGAAGAACTTGGCAAGGACCAACAATTCAAGTTGATTTCAATTTCCCAGAGAAATTTGATTTAAACTATATTAACAAAAAAGGTAAAAAACAAAGGGTAATTATGGTTCATCGAACAGTTTTAGGTTCATTGGAAAGATTTTTTGGATGCCTTTTAGAAAATTATGCTGGAGCTTTACCTCTTTGGTTATCGTCAGAACAAATCTGGATTATTCCGGTAGGATCAAGACATCGAAAATATGCCCAATCTGTCCGAGAACTGTTCTCGGACAAGGGATTTCGAGTTGAGGTAAAAGATAAAGCCGAAACTGTTTCAAAAAAGATTCGAGAGGGCGAGCTGCAAAAAATACCTTATCTTTTAGTTGTTGGCGACAAAGAAATGAAAACAAAATCAGTCAGGGTTAGAGAAAGGAAAAAAGGAGATATAGGTCCAATAAAACTTGACAAGTTTTTGGAGAAAATAAAAAATGAAGTTAAAAAGAAAAAATAAAGATCGAAATAAAAAATCTCAAAAATTAAAATAAAATTATGTCAAAATCAATAAAAATTTCTCTGATAATATTGGTTCTCTTTGGGTTTGGAATGTTTGCATTAGCTCAGGAAACCGAACCTGCTGGAGAAATATCACCCGAGGTAATTGAAGCAATAGAGCTCGATGAAGATGTCCAACCCGAAGATCTTGAAGTTGGCGAACCTACATTCTTACCGGGTCATCCTTTATATTTCCTGAAAAATTGGGCAAGATCCATTAGATTATTTTTTGCTTTCCGTCCGGTTACTAAAGCTGAACTCAGATTAAAATTTTCCAATGAAAAATTAATGGAGGTAAAAAAATTAATTGCACTAAAGAAAAATCCAGAGATTGTTGAAGAGGGAATAGAAAATTACCAAGAAGAAATAGAAAGAATTAAAAACCGAGCCGATAGAATCCAAGAAAAAGCAAGGGAAAATCCAGAGGTGGAGAAATTCTTAGATAAATTCTTGCATCAACAGACTCTACACCAAAAACTCCTCGCTCGATTAGAAAATCAGGTTCGAACCGAAAACTTTGGGCAAATAAAACAAGTTAGGGAGAGACATTTGGAGAGATTTCAAGATGTCATGCTTAAATTGGAGGGTAGAAAAGAAAAAATCACTGAAAAATTAGATGAAACTCTAGAGAATCAAAAGGGCTCAAAATACAAAAATTTCAAGAATTTAGAAATCTTATTGGAATTAGAAGAAAAAGTTCCAGAGGAAGCCAAAGAAGCAATAAGAAAAGCTCAGGAAAATTCTTTAAAAAGATTAAAAGGAGATTTGGAACAGATGTCTTCAGAAGACCAAGAAAGATTTAAGGAGTATTTAGATAAAATCTCGGGTGAAGAAGAAAAACATCTGGAAATCATGGAAAATCTCAAATCAGAATTAAAGGGACAACCTGAAATCAGAGAAAGAATAGTGACAGAAGTCAGGGAAAGAATTATAGAAAAAGCTGAAGAAAGAGTTAGAAAATTAAATTGCCCAGAAATAGAAAAACCAGCTCCTGATTTTTGTGAAGAAGGAAGAATTATAATCAAAAGAGATGACAGAGGTTGTATAGTTTCTTTTGAGTGCGTAATTCCAGCTGACATCGAAATTTCTCCCAAACCAGAAGAACCAGCGGTTTGTATCACTTTATGGGATCCAGTTTGCAGTAAAGACGGGAAAACCTATTCCAATGCCTGCTTTGCTAAATTAGCCGGTGCAGAAATTGCTTATAAAGGAAAATGTAAAGAAGCGGAATGTACAACTGATGCCGACTGTCCCCAACCGAGATGTGGTCCGGCAGGCACTATAAGTGCTAGATGTATCAACGTGAAAGCTAAGTGTATAGGGGGAAAGTGTCAAATTCAAGCGGCACCTTAAATTTGATTGATTCTCTGAAGATTTGACCTGAAAGCCCCGCTTCGGTGGGGCTTTGAATTGAAATAGATAAAAAAACTGAAATAAGGGGTATGAATTATTTTATTATAACTTACGGATGTCAAATGAATAGAAGCGATTCTGAAAGAATTGCTGCAGTTTTAGAGAAAATGAATTATGAAAAAGCTTTAAAAATTAATGAGGCAGATTTAATTTTGGTCAATATGTGCTCTGTCAGACAATCAGCAGTTGATAGAGTCTATGGACTTTTACCAAAATTCAAAAAACTACAAACTACAAACTACAAACTACAAACTATTTTAACAGGATGTATTTTAAAATCCGATCTTAAAAAATTCAAAAACAAATTTGATTTTATTTTACCGATCAAAGTCCTTTTTTATTGGCCGAAATTTTTGAAAAAAGCGCAATATTTTTACTATCCGAATCCAAGAGAAGAAAAATTTAATGAGAAATTCAATGCCTATTATTTAAAAGAAAAACAAAAATACTCAAATAATTTTTCAGCTTATGTTCCAATTATGACCGGATGTAACAATTTTTGCTCATTTTGTGTTGTTCCTTATGTAAGGGGGCCAGAAATTTCAAGACCTGCTGAAGAGATCTTATCTGAAATAAAAAATCTAATAAAGAGAGGTTTTAAAGAAATTTGGCTTCTTGGCCAAAACGTTAATAGCTATCTCAGCGACAAGCAACAAGCGACAAGCGACAAGGAAGTTAATTTCCCAAAGCTTCTAAAGATGGTAGATGATATTGAAGGCAATTTTTGGATTCGTTTTACCTCTTCTCATCCAAGGGATTTCTCTGATGAATTAATTAATGTAATGGCTAAATGTGAAAAAGTGACTGAGTATTTAAATCTACCTGTCCAATCAGGCGATAATGAGATTTTAAAAAGAATGAACAGGCCTTATATAATTGAGCAATATAAAAACATAGTCAAAAAAATTAGAAAAAAAATTCCTGAAATTTCTTTATCTACTGATGTTATTGTTGGTTTTCCAGGAGAAACTGAAAAACAATTTCAAAATACAGCAAAACTTTTTAAAGAAATAAGGTTTGATATGGCTTATATTGCCAGATATTCTCCTCGAGCTGGCACTACCGCAGCAAAGTTTAAAGATGATGTCCCGCCTCAAGAAAAAAAGAGAAGGTGGAAAACTTTAACCGAAATTTTAAAAGAAGCTACTCTAGAAAAAAATAAAAAATATATTGGAAAAGAAGTTGAAGTTCTAGTGAATGAATCACGAATCATGAATAATGAATCACGAATATTTTTAGGTAAAACACGGACCTATAAGACAGTTAAAGTTCAATCAACAATTAACAATCGGCAATTAACAATCAAACCAGGTCAATTTGCCAAAGTGAAAATCATCGATGCTCTCCCTTGGGGATTAAGAGGAATCTTAATATAAATAAAAAGAAGCCTTAGTTTTGCAAGCTAAGGCTCTAGTTTATCGCTATTGCATCAATCATTACCCTTTTTTCTCTGTCATCGTGTTTAAAACTGCCAAAAATCTGCAAGGATCACATAGGCCATCTTCTTCTGTAGCATCCCTCTTCCCACATTTCTTACATTTCTCTTTCTTTCCTTGGCTCATAAGAACTTCTGTTTTCTCTTCTTCCTTTACGTTTTCTTGCTTCACCTCTCCTTTCTTCTTTTTCTCCTTAAATCTATTAAGGACTCCCAATTTACTTTCCCTCCTTTTAACTTAAATAGCCATGTTATAATAGCTTAAAACAGATACCATGTCAAATTTTAAGTTGATTTCTCAAAAATTAACTAAATTAATTGTCGTTTTGGGTCCCACCGCTATTGGAAAAACAGAATTGGCAATTAAATTGGCCAAAAAATTCAATGGTGAGATTCTTTCGGCTGATTCAAGACAAGTTTATAGAGAAATGGACATCGGAACGGCGAAGCCACCAAGGCAACAAGAGACAAGAGACAAGAGACAAGGATATATAGCTAAAGGTGTCCCCCACTACATGATAGACATCGTTAATCCTGATGAAGAGTTTAATGTGGCGATTTATAAAAAATTGGCAATAAAAGCTATTAAAAATATTCAAGAGCGAGGGAAATTGCCATTTTTGGTTGGAGGAACCGGTCTTTATATTCAAGCAATTGTTGATAATATTGATTTCCCGAGAGTTCCTGCTAAAAAGGAGTTAAGAGAAAAATTGGAGAAAAAAAGTAATGAAGAGTTATTCAAAATTTATAAAAAATTAGATTCTCTTGGTGCTAAATTTATTGATAAAGAAAATAAGAGGAGGTTAATTAGAGCAATTGAGGTTTGTAAAGCTACAAAAAAACCATTCTGGCAACAAAGAAAAAAGGGGGAACCTTTTTTTGATATTTTGCAGATTGGAATAAAACTGCCAAAAACTGAATTAAAAAAGAGAATTGAGAAAAGAGTAAAAAGAATGTTTAAATTAGGTCTGGAAAAAGAGGTGAAAGATTTAGTTGAAAAATATGGTTGGAATATCTCCTCAATGCAAACAATTGGATATCAGGAATGGCAGGAATATTTCAACAAAAAAATTAATGAAAAAGAATTAAGAGAAAAAATCATACTTCACACATTACAACTTGCCAAAAGACAAATAACCTGGTTTAAAAGAGGCAAAAGAATTCATTGGGTAAGAAATTATCAAAGAGCAGAAAAATTAGCAAGGAAATTTCTTCAAAATTAAAAGGAAGGTAAAGCGTTCCTTCCTTAAAGAACTATTATCGGAGGTGAAAACAGATACTTTAACGTATCTCTCTAAAGCGAAAAGAGACTTCTCCTTTCTCTCTTCGTCCCATTTTCTTCTTATTTCCGTAGTTTGCTGCTTAGCTCTTGTCGTTGTCGTTTTTTGCCTTTATTCTCTTACTGTCGTTGTATCCCTTCATCCATTGGAAAGCAAGTATCGGAGCGACAACCATCGTCCACACGCCGACAGCAAGTTGCACCAAAGGTATCCACCAATCGCTACTCATATAGTCATTCACCTCCTTTTTATTCGTGTTCCTATTATAGCAACTGCATTTAGTTTGTCAAGAGGAATATCCAAATTCCGCAATAAAAAGAGAGCAGTTTGAAAACTGGCTCTTTTTTTAAAAAAGGGGAAGTTCAGGAAGTTTTTGCAAGAACTTACCGAACTCAATAGCACTTTCCTGAAGTTTTTCCAAGGACTCTTCTCCTCTTGGCACCAATCGAATAGATATCTTTCCTGAGGGCCAGGTCATTGGTAGTATCACCCATTTGATTGTCTCTAGAAATGGTCTTTTCTGGACGTTATACCAGCCGCATATCGCAAGTAGTTTCCGTGTATCTTTGGAAGAAATATCTATCCAGGGAAATGGAAATCTCTCATAATCACCCTGACAGGACATCCCAGTATTTATACCCCACCGACGAAGACCTATTACCAGATCCCTAATTTTAGGATCTATCCTTCTTTTTTTCCTGATTTCCATTAACTCTACTTCTCTCATCACCTCCTCTAAATCTCTCGGTTCCAATTTCAAGCCTTATCACCCCCTAAGATTTAAGGAACCATCTTCATTATAACTTTCTCAAGACTTTGTGCAATATCTTGCTGACGATTTTAGGATTGGCTCTTCCTCTGGTAGCTGTCATCACCTGCCCGATTAAAAATTGCAAAGCGTTTTCCTTTCCTTTTTTAAAATCTAAAACTGCTTTTTGGTTTTTTGAAATGACTTCCTTGACAATCTTCTCAATTTCAACTTCATCTATCATTAATGATAGTTCTTTTTCTTCGATAATATGGGAGGGATCGGCTCCTGTTTTAAACATTCCCTCAAGTGTGATTTTGGCGATTTTACTTGAAATTTTTTCCTCAGCAATCAAAATAACAAACTCAGAAAAATTTTCAGGAGTTATTAAGAAATCTTCACCAGAAACCGAAGCCCCTTTCAATAATCCCTGTAAATCAGTAATCAGATAATTTGAAGCTAATTTTATCAATTTCAAAAGTTTCTCATGAGAAAGTCCTGGTTCAAACTCACTGACCACTTTTTCAAAATATTCTCCTAAATCTTTATTTTGAACAAAAAACTCGGTTTCTAAATTTTTGAGTTTGTATTCTTTTTTAAGTCTTTTTCTTCTCTGCTGAGGAAGCTCGGGAATTTCAGCTCTAATTTTCTCAATCTCTTCTTTTGTAAAACGAAGGGGCGGTAAATCTGGTTCAGGAAAATAGCGATAATCATGAGCCTCCTCTTTTTCTCTCTGAGATAAAGTCGCTCCTCTGATTTCATTCCAGCCCCTAGTTTCCTGAATAACCTTTTTGCCTGCCTTTAAAATTTTTTCCTGTCTTTCAATTTCATAATTTAATGCTCTTACTAAAGCTCGAAAAGAATTTAGATTTTTAATTTCCACTTTTGTTCCCAGTTCCCTTGTCACTTGTCGCTTGTCGCTTGTCGCTTGAAGCGATACATTCGCTTCAACACGAAGTTGTCCTTTCTCCATATCGGCATTGGAAACACCTAAATATCTTAAAATCAACTGGAATTCTTCGGCAAATTTCCTAGCCTCTTTTACTGATCTCAAATCTGGTTCAGTTACCAATTCCATTAAAGGAATTCCAGCTCGGTTAAAATCAACCAAAGAATAATCTTTTTCGTGAATTAATCTGCCTGTATCTTCTTCTAAATGGACTCTTTTGACTCTAATTTTCCTTCCATTTATCATCAAAAATCCATCTTCACAAAGTGGCGTATCATATTGAGAAATCTGGTATCCCTTTGGCAAATCAGGATAAAAATAATTTTTTCGATCAAATTTGGAATATTCAGGAATTTTGCAATTTAAGGCTAGACCAGTCTTTATTACCTTTTTAACTGCTTCTTCATTTATCACTGGAAGTACCCCCGGGTGTCCAAGGCATATTGGACATATATTAACATTCGGATGACGCTCATCAGGATCATTAGGACAACTACAAAACATCTTTGATTTTGTATTCAATTCAACATGAATTTCCAGGCCAATTACTGGCTGATATTTAACCATATTAAATTACTAATTTTCCGGGGTCTGACCCCGGACATTTTTTGATCCCGCGGGGTCAAGACCCCGTGGCGATTTATTCTTTAACTAACTTAAATTTCTTTAATCCTTCAACATATCTTTTTTGAATTTCTAAGGCAGTGAGGGAACGGTTGTAAATGCGAGGCTCGTCGATCTCTCCCACCATCCATTCTCCCAAAGCCCACCAAGCAGCTTCCTTTTCTATAAAAAGGTTGGATGCTCCATTTGGATTTGTCACATTCATATTAGTATCAGAATCAACCAGTTCTGCATCAACATACAACCTTACTGTATGTGTTGCCTGCTCAAAAGTCCCTACTAGATGGTGCCAGGTTCCATCGTTTACCAAAGAACCATGTAGATTAATGAGATCACCACCAAATAGAGCAAATGATGCTTTTCCATGGTGACTTCCTCCTTCATTAATATATAAATTATAAAAAGTCATGAACTGACCCCTTGATATTATTGTGCCAGCATAACTTGTTTTAACCCAGGCCTCAAGAGTAAAGTCATACAAATTAAAATCTGGAACATTGGGAATGGAAACATAATCATCTCCATCAAAACTCAAAGCATCTCCTGCTACTCCTTTTGTCCAGGTGGCACCAAATATTGTCCCATTATTTCCTCCCCAAGTATCTCCAACTGCACCTCCTGCTCCTTCATTGAAATTCCACCAGCTCACAAGAGCATCAGATAAAGAGGCTCTTAGAGAATCTGAAAACTGTAAGGCGGCGGCAATTCTAGCTCTTTGTCTCGCTCCTTTCAAACTCACCAAAACGATGCTGGCTATAAGACCGATAATAGCAATGACTACTAAAAGCTCAATTAGGGTGAAGGCTCTTTGTTTTTTCATATGAAATTTCCACAGGGTCAGACCCCAAGGAATTATTTCTGAGCTTCTTTTATAATCTCCACGCCTGAGCTTGTTCCAATGACGTCTGCGCCGGCTTTTAACATCATTTTTAAATCCTTCAAAGTCCTGATAGAGCCTGCTGCTTTAATTAGAAGACCGGGAGCTGATTTTCTCATAATTTTTAAATGTTTGGTTTTCTCTTTTAATTCAAATCTATCTAAGGGATCTCTTTCGGTAGCGGTTTTTACACAGAAAGCTCCAGATTTTTTAACGATTTGAGAGGCCTTTTCGATTTCAGTATCGGTTAAGAAACCAGAGCCAATAATTACTTTTGTTGGTAAAATTTTTGAAATTTCTTTTAAATCTTTCAAGACCTTTTTATGTCTTTGATATTTTAACTCAACGATATTCATCACCACATCCAACTCATCAGCTCCATCTCTTTTAGCTCGCCGGCAGATTTTCATTCTTTTTGAATGAGGGGAAATTCCCATTGGTGGATCAACTAAAACCACAACTTTAATGTTAGTATCTTTTAATTCTTTTTTTGCTAATTTTACCCAATTTGGATTAATACAAACCCCTCGAAAGTTATATTTTTTGGCTTCCTGACAAGTCTTTTTTATTTTTTCCGCCGTAGCGTCGGCTTTTATGTTAGTGTGATCAATGATCTTAGCAATATTCATATTTGGCACGATTTTGAAAATTTACCAACAACTTTCTTCATGGTGACAGTCACCTATTGATTTATTTAATATAATTTAGAATTTTTTCCCAATTATCTTTATAGTATTTAAATTTTTCATCAAAGACCTTTTTGGGAGTAATTTTTATCCCCAAAGATTTTAACTTATTTTTTAAATTTTTATAAATCTTTTTTGCCTCCCCCGCTCTCCCAATTTTCTCCAACTCAATGATAAAACCATAACTTTTTGTGTCGTCAAGAAATACTTTTATTTTGTCCCATAAGTAGACTCGACGTTTACGAAACCATTTCACTCTTGCCCTAAAACCTATTGCTTTTAATAACTCCTCGAGCTTTGCGAAGTCTTCTCTGGCAAATCTTATCTTTAATTCTTGGCGAATATTGTCGTGAATTTTTCCTTTCTTTAAAATAAGAAAGGCTTCTTTTTCATTGCACCGAAGACGGAGATCTTTTTTATCATTGAGACTAAAGTAAACAGTTTCTTCTTTTATTGAATTAACAAATTTAGCTTTTTTATTAAATTTTTTAAGCAGTCTTTTGTATTCTTCTTTGGTAATAAAACTCCGGACTTCAATCTCGACGTTTTTCATATAAAAAATTCAGTTGTAATTTAATTTCTTCAAATACTTCCTTAATACTTCTCTCCCCACTTACCACCACCCATTTACTGTAAATTTGATTTTTAATCAATTTTTCATAAAAATCTGCCACGCTTTCAATAAATTGTTTACTCGACTCATGTCTATCTAAATTATTTTTCTCTTTCAGTTTTCTCTGAATTCCTGTTTTGGGTGAAATCTTAAGATAAATTACTAAATCTGGCTTGGGGAGTTCAAAAATTTGAGCAATATTGAGAGCATCTTGTAAGGGAAAGCTTTGAGCACATTGATAAGCCAAGGTTGAAGTAAAATATCTATCCGAAATAATAACCATTTTTTCTCTTTGCCATTTTTCAATTTTTTGTTTATCTTTTAAGAAATCCAAAAAATAGAGTAAAAATTGAACTCGGGGTGAGAACTCATATTCTCGATGAAGAAATCGATGAATCAATTCTCCGATTGGTCCTTTGTTATCAGGATAAGATAATCTTTTGACCTGCTTTCCTTGTTCTTTAAAGAAGTCAAATAACAATTTGCTTTGAGTTTCACCTCCTGCTCCTTCAATCCCCTCAAAAACAATAAACTGACCAGCGTAAGGATTCTTCCTCATATCTTAATTATATCGGATTTTTCAAAAAGAAAAATCCCTGTCAAGTTGACAGGGATTATGAGATTTTAAAACGATATTTTACTTTTTTGAAATTTCTTCTGAATTTAATTACCTTTCTTTTTATTTTTTCCGGACTTTTTTTGTCTAAAACTACTTCTTTCATAAATTTAGCAATTTGTTTCACTTCTTTTTCCTTCATTCCGAATCTGGTCATTTCTTGAACTCCAATCCTAAGACCCCCTGGATGTATTACATCTACTTTTTCCTCACCGGGGAGAACATTTTTATTTAAAATAATATTGGCTCTTTCCAATCGCTTAGCTACGAAATCTCCTCCTCCATTTTCTCTAACATCAACTACCACCTGATGACTTTGAGTAAATCCTTTTTCTTTTCCTAAAACGTCAAAACCAAAATTGTAAAGTTCTTTAGCTAAAGTTTTTGCATTTTTAATAATTTGTCTCGCATAACTTTTCCCGAATTTCTTCATTTCCAGTAAAGTTAAATAAAGAGCTGGAATTCTGTGGAGGTGATGGTTAGATAAAACTCCTGGAAAAACCTTTTTTTGAATTTTCTTTTGGAGGTCGTTATCAATATTTCCCAAAATTATTCCTCCCTGAGGCCCGGGAAAAGTTTTATGAGTGGAAGAGGTTATAATATCTGCTCCCTCTTTTAAAGGGTTTTGAAAGAAACCAGCGCAAATTAAGCCAAAAACATGGGCAGCATCATAAATTATTTTTGTTTTAGTTTTTTGACAGATTCTTTTTAATTCTTTTACTGGTTGAGGAAATAAAATTACTGAACCCCCGAGGATAATAAATTTTGGCTTTATTTTCAAAATTTTCTTTCTTGCCTGCTCTAAATCAATGTTTAAAATTTTCTTATTGAAATCAAAATGAAAAACTTTGAGCCCTAAAATCCCTGCTGCCCCAGGTGGCTCATGAGAAACATGAGAACCCCCTTGAATTCCCAAAGTTAAAATTTTATCTCCTTTTCTCGCTAGAGTAGAAAAAGTAGCCAAATTTGCCGAGGTTCCAGAAATTGGACGAACATCAACAAAATTTGCTTTAAAATGCTTTTTAAATTCTTCGATTACTTTATTTTCGATTTCATCAAAATATTTTAATCCTTGATAATATCTTTTGAATGGAAGACCTTCTGCATATCTGTGCATTAAATCAGAAAGATAAACTCTCTCAGCTATTGGTGACATTGCATTCTCTGAAGCAATTAAGTTTATACAATTTCCCCGCCATTCCTGATGTTTTTTGAGTAAACTTAATAATTTTTTCATTTTAAATTTGTTTTTCTTTTTTTATAGTAGAAACTCTCCCCCCTTGCCACTGGCCTCGATACAAGTTTGTTTTTCCTTTAATTTCAAAAAACATGGCGTGAACGACCCTTGCCCCCAATTCAATCTTAACCTCGCATTGACCAAGATTGGCAATTCCAAAAGTTAATTCTCCTTTGTAACCTGGCGATACGTTCCCACTGAAAATCATCATTCCTGATCTATATAAAGTCGACCTGGGCCGAAATAAAATTAAAATATTTTCTGGAGTATTCACCCGCTCTATGGTTTTCATTAAATAATATTTTTCTGGTTTAAAAGCAAAAGTTTTCTTTTTCTTCGGGTTATACTTTGCCAGTAATTTAATTTTTGGAGTTTCCCTTTCTTCAACCCCTAAAAAGCCTTTTCCAGAAACCTCATAAATCTCCCCTATCCTAAAATCCAAACCAGCTCCTTCAGGATTCTTCAATTCCCTCTTAGATAAATTCTCCACCATTTTTTTTTCCTTAACCAATTTTAAAATTTTTTTTACTCCCAAAATCATTTTCTCAAATTCTTTAATTTTTTCTCAAATTTCTTTTTCAGCTCAACCTTCATCTTCTGATGAAAGTTTTTGTTATATTTTTTAACCAATTTTTTAATATGGAAGCAGCTTTTTTCTTCAGGGCAAAATCCAATAGTTTCGCATTTTGGCCCAATAAATTTATTTAACCAGCCGTATCCCCTTTTAGTTAGAGCTCTTTTAATTTGGAAAACCTCTTTTACGGTTTTTCTTTTCATCTCTTCTTCTGCAGTTGGGCAAAGCCGTAAAGGGTAATATCCAGTTAGAAGATTGTATAAATCATATTCTTGCAGAATATCGATCTTTACTGCCCTTGGAATTAAAAAAATCGCATTTCTTGGCTTAATTTTTAATTTAATCAGGTTTTGATATCCCTTAAATGCCTCTTGGGCAACAGAAAGATATCTTAATAAAAATTCTGGGTTTCGCTTGACAGAGGGAGGAACGGAGAAAATTTCTTCTATTTCCTTCACCAATTTTTTATTGATTTCTTTTCTTTTAATTTGATTTTTAAATTTGTCAAATCTTTTAGCCGCTCTTTCAATGCAAAAGTATATTGACTCTATAATCTGAGGGCAAGTCCGGTGCCTCTTTTTTTCTCCCCAAACTCGCCAGGGAACCGAAGACAAAACTTTAAATCTCACAGCTTCATTATAATCCCTAAAAATTTCCTGACGAAAAATGAGAAGTCTCTGCCAATCCTTTTTAATCTGTTTTAATGAACGAAATGTTTTTTCAGTAAGCTGCTGTAACTTTTTCAATCTTTTCCTCAAGCCCGAAGTTGGCAAGATATCCATTGAAATCAACTTTGTCCCCTTTTCCAACTTTATTTTTTTTCGAAGCTCTCTGGTCAGGTTTGATTTCTCCGGATCTTTAAAGATGTTCGGGTAAGGATAGAGGTTTCTTGGTGCTGATTCTCTAGAGGCATAAATCAAATCTATTCCTAAATTCCTTAATTTTTTTTCAATTTCTTTAAGCAAAATTCCAATTTCTTCTGGCATCCATTCCTTTTCGTTCTCATATTCTCTCTTCACCAGCACTATTGATTCGATTGGCAATTGAATTACACCAGTGCCGTAAATTCCGTATTGTAAAATCTTACTTGCCTCATCTTTTGGAATACCTTGAGACAAAAGGAAATTAAAAAAATTAATAATTTTTCTTGAAATATTTTGATAAATTTCTTTTGCTTTTTTGTTAGAAAATATTTGATTTGGAAAAACAATATCTTCTTCGCCGGTTTCTGTTCTCCTCCCAGAAGAAACCAAAGAAGAAGAAAAGTATATCCCAGTCAAAGCTGAATCTAAAAACTTACTTCCCTCATAGTTCAAGCAAAAAGAAGGAGTAGTGGCAATTGAAGCATGACCGATCAGGGAAGATTTCTGTAAGACATCCTTGACTATTTTATTTAAATTTTTATTTTTCTTTTTAATCCCCTCGAAAATAGCCTTTATTGATTTACCTTTATATGTTAAAAGACCAGAAAGTGAAACAATTTGCTGGGGATTTAAAATTCCTGTTTTATCTTTTAAAACAGGAATTATTCCTAAAATTTTTACATTTAAGTCTGAGATTAAACGGGGCTTCATCTTGTTTTCTTCCCAATCTCTTGATTTATTTTACTCGCTTGGGGAGACTTAGGTTTAGCATACTTGTGATCCTTTTGTTTTAAATAAGGAATTTCAGCTGGGCTGGATAAGGTCTCAAAAGTTAAAGCGCAAATTCTGGTCACTGCCGCATATAAAATAACTGGCATGGTTCCCATGTTGCCGAGCTCCATCACCGCTTTTCCTTTCCAGCCAGGATCAAATCGAGCTGCTGTTAAATGAACCACTAGTCCAAGCCTTGCCAAAGTAGATCTCCCATCAAGCCTTGCCATTAAGTCATCACTTAAAGAAAATTCTTCCTTTGTCGTAGTTAAAACAAAGCCTTTTGGTTGCAAAATAAAAGGAGCATTATCTTCAATCTCTATTTCTTCCATAATTTCTTCAAAATCAATTTTTCTTCTTGGATCCAAATAAGGATATTGGGAGGGCTTAAAGGTTTTAAAAATATTTCCCAGATGTAAATCCAAAGAACACGGCCCCAATTGCTCTTTGAAATCTGGTTTTGGCGTGATTTTAATCTTGCCTTCTTTAATGTATTTTTTTATGTCGCGGTCAGAAAGAATCATAAAGATATTATAACATTATACATCACTTAATAATAATATCTAAAAGGTCCGTTAAATCAAAGTTCTAAAAACATCCTATTCTATCTCTATCCCCATATTCTTTGCTGTGCCCTCGATTATTTTCATCGCTTTTTCTAAATCTTGAGTATTTAAATCTTCCATTTTCTTTTTGGCAATTTCCCGAAGCTGCACTCGACTAACCTTTCCAACTTTAATTTTATTTGGTGTCCCCGAGCCTTTCTCAAGACCGGCCGCCTTTTTTAAGAGCTCAGAAGCAGGCGAAGTCTTTAATCTAAACTCATAAGATTTATCTCCAAAAATAGTAATTTCAACAGGTATTGTAAAGCCTTTCTGATCTTTGGTCTTTTCGTTAAACTTCTGGCAAAACTCAGCAATATTTAAACCGTGGGGGGCTAAAGCCGGGCCAACCGGAGGAGCAGGAGTGGCTTGACCAGCAGGAATCCGTAATTTTATTTTTGCCTTGATTTTTTTCATAGTTTCTTAATTTGTAGCGAGTCTAACTCAACAGGGGTGTCCCGGCCAAACATATTAACTAAAACTTTAACCTTTCCTCGCTCTTCATCAATTTCTGAAACTTTTCCATCAAAGTCTTTAAAGAGCCCGTCGATGATTTTTACCGAATCTCCAACTTGAAATTCAATTTTGTATTGGGGCTCTTCAACTCCCATTCTCTTTTTTAAAACTTCAACTTCTTTGGATGAAATTGGAACAGGAATAGTTCCTGCTCCAACAAAACCAGTAACGTTAGGAGTGTTTCTAACTACATACCAGGAATCATCGGTGACAATCATTTCAACCAAAACATAACCTGGATAGATTTTTTCCTCAACTATCTTTCTTTTACCATCTTTTATTTTAATCTTTTTTTCTTTTGGAACTATCACATTAAAAATTTTATCTTCCATACTTAAAGCCTCAATCCTTTGTCTAAGATTTTTAGCTACTGCATCTTCATATCCAGAATAGGTGTGAATAACGTACCAATTTCTTTCTTGAGGTAATTGTTGTTTTGGCATATTTATATGACAAAACTTAGAAAGGGATCGGGAAAACTGGGTGTTTCCCCGTGGTGGAAAGATTAAAACCGCAAGGTTTTAAGGAGCGGTGTTAGCACACTCGCCGAAGGCGAGTGTCGCGTGCCGCGACGTTTTGCCATAAAACGGTTGGAAATTATAGGACTAATTGATTTAATATGGTGGTGAATAGAAAATCTAGGCCGCCTAAGAATATGGCTAATGCCAGGGAAACACCAATAACAATTAGAGTATTCTTAAAAAGCTCCTTTCTGGAAGGCCAGTTAACTTTTTTTATTTCCAATCTCACTTCTTTTAAGAAAGCGATGATTTTTTTGGGGAATTTGCTGATTCGCACAAATTTGTTGCTAATTTTAATTTGTTTTTTAAAAAGCCCCTCAGGGCTCTTTTTATATCTTAGCTAAAGAGCCCTTTACTGTCAAGCTTTTTTAAATGTCTAAATTCTTTACCTTTTTAGCATGAGTCTGGATAAATCTCTTCCGGGGCAATACTTCTTCTCCCATTAAAGTGTCAAAAATTCGGTCGGCTTCCTTCGCATCTTCAATTTCTACCTTTAATAAAACCCGATTTTCAGGACTCATAGTTGTCTCCCATAATTCTTCCGGATTCATTTCACCTAAACCCTTATAACGTTGGAGAGAAGGAGTTACTGCTTTTTTTTCTTTCATCGAACTTAAAATCTCCACTTTATCACCCTCAGTATAAGCATATTCAACTTGCTTGCCGGTTTGAATTTTATAAAGAGGAGGCTGAGCAATATATAAGAAACCGGCTTTAATTATTGGCTTGAAATAGCGATAAAAAAGTGTTAAAAGTAAAGTTTTGATGTGATTTCCATCAGAATCTGCGTCGCACATGACTATTATCCGGTGATATCTTATCTTCTCTAATTTAAAATCTTCAGCAATCGCTGTGCCCAGGGCAATAATTAATGACTTAATTTCTTTTGAGGTCAAAATCTTGTCGAGCCGAGCTCTTTCCACGTTTAGAATCTTACCTTTTAAAGGTAAGATGGCCTGAAAATGACGGTCCCTTGCCCGACGACTCGAACCTCCGGCTGACTCGCCTTCTACTATATATAATTCACTTTCCTCGGGCTTTCTTGAAGTGCAATCAGCTAACTTTCCCGGCAAGGCTAATCCTTGTAAAATCCCTTTTCTCAGCACTGTTTCTTTAGCTGCTCTGGCTGCCTTCCTGGCTTTTTGAGCTAACATACAATTTTCAATAATTACTTTGGCATCCCGGGGATTTCTCTCTAAAAAATCAAACAAAGTCTCGGAAACAATTGCTTCAACCGCAGCCTTAGCCTCAGTATTACCCAATTTCTTCTTTGTCTGACCTTCAAACTGAGGTTCTCTTATTTTAATTGAGATTACTCCAGTTAAACCCTCCTTAACATCTTCACCAGTTAAATTACCATCGTCTTTTCTGAGAAGGTTATTTTTCCTAGCGTAATCATTTAAGGTTCTGGTTAGAGCAGTCCTGAAACCGGTAAGATGGCTACCGCCTTCTGAAGTAAGAATATTATTAGCAAAGCTCTCCTCTAAAGATTCATACTCACTCGTATATCGAAGGGCAGCTTCTGTAATTATTCCATTTCGCTCACCTGAGCCATAAAAAATATTTGGGTGGCGAGGAGTGACTCCTCGAGTTAAATGTTTAACATAAGAAACAAGACCTCCTTCAAAATAAAAAGTGAAAGTTTTTTTATCCTCAGCCCTAAGATCAGAAAAGGTTATCTTTACTCCCTTGGTCAAATAGGCCTGTCGACGTAAATAATTCAAGATTTTCTTATAATCAAATTTTATTTCCTTAAAAATCTCAGGGTCTGGTTCAAAAATAACGGTAGTTCCTGTTTGCTTAGATTTGCCAAATTTTTTAACCTTGGTTTTTGCCTTTCCCCGAGAATATTCTTGATAATATTTAAAACCTGACCGACAAACTTCAGTTCTTAAGAAACTGGAGAGGGCGCAGACCGCTGAAATTCCCACTCCGTGAAGTCCACCGGTCGAGGCATAAACCTTTCCACCAAATTTTGCTCCAGCATGCAGAGTAGTCATCACTGTTTCCAAAGCCGACTTTTTTGTTTGGGGATGCTTCTCTACCGGGATTCCCCGACCATTATCAGTCACCTTAATCCCATTTCTAGGAAGCAAAGATACTTTAATCTCTGAGCAATAACCCATTATCGCCTCATCGATTGCATTTCCGACTGCCTCACAAACCAAATGGTGCAATCCTTCTAATCCAGTTGTTCCAATATACATGGCTGGTCTTTTTCGGATTGGCTCCAATCCTTTCAATACATAAATATCCTTAGCCCGATAAGTTGTTTCTGTTTTTTTCTTTTTTTGAACTATCCTCTTTTTTCTTTTCTTTTTAGTTTTAATTTTTTGGCGAGTCATATTTTTGTAATTATTTGCGAATTTCCCATTCCTTTTCTTTTTCTAGAGCTTTAATTATTTTTTGGTGGATCTCATCAATTTCTCTTGAATTTAAAGTTTTAACTTCTGACTGGTAAATTACATGGAAAGCCAAATTCTTTTTCCCCTCAGGAATTTCCTCTCCTGTGTATATATCAAATAAATCGATATCTCTTACCAGGGAGCCGCCGGCAATTTCAATTTTGTTTAAAACCTCTTCAATTCTAACTTCCAAGGGAATCAAAATAGCTAAGTCTCTAATTGCTGCTGGATATTTGGAAATTAGCCTAAACTCATGCTCCTCAGTTGCTAATTTCTGTAATTTTTCAAAATCAAAATCGAAAATCACAACATTCCCAACTTTAAGTTCGTCTAAAATCTTAGGAGAAATTTCTCCTAAAAATCCAATTTCTTGATGATCGATTTTTATCTCTGCACATTTTTTAGGGTGCCAAATGGAAATTTTTGATTCCTCCCGCCCCTGGCGAGGCTCGCCTTCGGCGGCGGGGGTAGGTTTGTAAGTATCGTACCAAAAATTTGAAATTCCCATTTTTTCCAAAATTAAATCGCAGACCCCTTTTAGTTCATAAAAATTCTCAGCTTTTTTTTCTTTTTTAAAAATCAAACCGGTTAGTGATCTTTTCTCAAAATTTTTTTTAGGAGAATATTTTCTGAAAATTTTACCCAATTCGAAAATCTTAATCTCTCCAAGATTTCTCATATTTTCTTTAACATTCTTTAATAAATTCGGAATTAAGCTTGGACGCAAATATTTTTGCTCAATACTCATCGGATTCTCTATCTCAATTAAATCTTTTAATTGATATCCAAAAATTTTCGCTGAATTTTGGCTAATGAAAGAGTAATTATAAACTTCAGAAAAGCCAGTCTCTTTTAAAGTATCTTTGGAGAAATTTTCCCAAAAACGATCAATATTTCTTTTGGGAGGAATCAAAGAAACTAAAGGAAGAATGGCCGGAATTTTCTGAAAGCCCGAAATTCTGCCAATCTCTTCGATTAAATCCTCAGGGAGAGAAACATCTAATCTAAAAGTGGGGACCTCAACCACCACTGTCCGAGATGACAGAGACCGGGTCTCTGTCAATTTGAAACTTAACTTCCTTAAGATATTTTTTATTTCTGACTTTGATATTTTTATGCCCAATAATCTATCGACATAATCTAGATCCAATTTAATTTTTTTTGGGAAAACTTTTTTGGGATAAAAATCAATTAAACCCTGGGCTATCTTCCCACCTGTAATTTTTTGAATCAGGAAAGCGGCTCTATTTATTGCAAATCCCGTGAGATTAGGATCAATCCCATGTTCGAAACGCCAAGAAGCATCGGTTTTCAGGCCTAATTTTTTTGAACTCCGACGGATAATTTTGGGATTAAAATTGGCTGATTCAAGCATTACCATCTTTGTTTTTTTATCGATTTCTGGGATTATTCCTCCCTTAATTCCAGCAATGGCTACTGGCTTCTTAGCATCTGCGATTACTAAAATATCTGGATTTAAATCGTATCTTTCTTCATCCAAGGTGACAATTCTTTCTCTTTTTTTTGCAAACCTGACAATAATTTTTTTACCTGCCCCGTAGGAAGCTGAGGGCTTTCCTTTGGGGCCTTCAAGTTTCTCTAAATCAAAAGCGTGAAGAGGCTGACCAGTTTCTAACATCACAAAATTAGCAATATCTACAACATTGTTGATTGGTTTAATCCCACAAATTCCTAATCTTTCCTTTAACCATTTTGGAGAAGGAGCCACTTTGACACCACTGACTACTCTAGCAGTATATCTAGGACAAGCTTTCCGGCCCTTAACCTCTACTTTAATAAAATCTTTAGCTTTTATATTTTTATCTTCTTTTAGTTCCTCATTTGAGATTTGGAATTTAAAATTTAACAGTGTCGCGCACTCACGAGCTATTCCAATATGGGAAAAACAATCCGGTCCCCTATTTGGCAAAATATCAATATCTAAAGTAAAATCTTTTCCAACTCTTTTAACTTCTGAAACTTCAAAAGAATGCATGGTTAAAAGCTCAGCCAATTTTTTTGGTTTTAGTAATTTTTTCTCAAAAAAAGATTGTAACCAATTATAAGAAAATATCATGGTGAAAAATGTAAGGCGTCAAAAACTTTGTTCGTAAATGCGGATCTCGTCGAAGAGACCCTTCACTGTATTAGCCCCATTGCTAAATGCTGAGATGCCTAAATCATCGACTGGGGTTACAACTGGATAAGTACTATAATCCGTAGGGCCGGCTACCCGATCTCCATTTAAATAAAGAGTAAGAACTCCATTTTTCCTTACGCCGAGTATATGATTCCACCTATTCGAAATATTCGAGAATGGAACATAAAATACAACATTTCGTTCAGAACCACTATTATCATAAAATCCCCAATAAAGCCAACAAGTATAAGGGGGTATTCCCTGCCCCATTACATAAAAAATATACGCTTCTTTTGGATGATTACCCATTGAAATTAATATTCCCATATAAGTTTCGGGACAATAAGTTGGGAACCACCAAAATGAAACTGTTACATCCCCGGTAATCGCTAGATTTCCTTTTGGAACTTTCACATAATCTCCGTGGTTGAAACTTAGAGCGTTTCCAATGACGCCTTTGGTTAGAGTGGCACCAACAACAGTTCCGTGATTCTCATAACCTGAAGCGTCAAGAACTTTATTTCCTGGTTCTATGGTCTCAAAACTCCACATACCTACCACATCGGCACCGAGAAGATGATGAACGCTTTGACTAAATACCAAGATCTTGGCAATTCTAGCTCTTTCTTTTACTCCACTTAAACTTACTAAAATAATACTTGCTAAAAGACCCAAAATGGCAATAACTACCATTAATTCAATTAGGGTAAAAGATTTTTGTTCCCTCATTTTTAAAACTGATTTAAAAATCTCAAGTCTCCAGAATAAAATAATCTAATATCGTTTATTTTATACTTCATCATTGCCAGTCTGTCTAATCCCATTCCAAAGGCGAATCCCTGCCAATCTTTTGGATTTAAACCAACTGCCTTAAAAACATTTGGGTGAACCATTCCTGCTCCCATCATCTCCATCCAGCCGGTTCTTTGACAAGCTGAGCAGCCTTTTCCTCTACAAGTCAGACAGGTCATATCAACTTCAAAAGAAGGTTCAGTAAATGGGAAATAACTTGGTCTCAGTCTGATTTTAATCGGCCGCCCCTGGCGAGCCTCGCTCGCCTCGCTTCGCGGGCGAAGCGGGCCTCTGGCGGGTTTTCCAAAAAATTTTTTGAAAAATTTCTGAATTATTGCCTTAAAATTTGCTACTGAAATATTTTTATCAACCATCAATCCTTCAATTTGATAAAAATTCACTTCATGGGAAGCATCAGTGGCTTCGTGACGGAAAACTCGACCCGGGACAATAATACGTAGCGGAGGAGGATTTTTTCCCATGAAACGTACCTGAACTGGCGAAGTATGAGTTCGCAAAAGTAATCTTGTCTCTTGTCGCCTGTCGCCTGTCGCTTTTTTTAGCCATAAAGTGTTCCAAAAATCTCTAGCTGGATGGTCTTTTGGAATATTCAAAGCATCGAAATTGTACCACTCAGTTTCAATTTCTGGCCCTTCCACAACTGAAAATCCCATTGACTGAAAGACTTCCTCAACTTTTCTTTGAATTTGAGTTAAAGGATGTAAGTGGCCAAGGATAACTTTTTTGCCAGGGACGGTAACATCAATCTGCTCTTTTTTCAAAATTTCGGCTCTGGCTTTTTCTTTTAATTTTTCGGCTTTTTCTCTTATGTTCTCCTCAACAATTTTTTTTAACAAATTTGCTTCTTTGCCAATCTTAATTCTTGTTTCTTTTTTTAGCTTCTTTAAAGAACGTAAAATTTGAGTAATTTTTCCTCTTTTGCCTAAATACTTCTTAAAAATTTGATCTAATTCTTTTAGATCTTTGGCTTTTTTTATTTCTTTTTGAGCCTCTTTTTTAAGAGAAATTATCTTAACCATATATTCTATTTTAACTTATTTTCTCTCTTTTAGCAATAAAAAAATGCCTAGTCTTTGGGGAACTAGGCACAAAGGGTTTTGAAAAGAGCTGAGAGGAACGGGAAAATTAGGCTTATTCGAACTTAATGATTAATTCAGAAGTGTGCGGACTGAACTTTATTGCTTGGATTCCTTCGGCTATCATCCCAATTTCACAAGGAATATCGAGATAAATCCTAGTATCCTCGGCAGTACCGTCGAGAGAAGCTATAGATGGCACAAGCTTGCCTTCGTTGATGAATTTCATAACTATCTGAGAACCCTTTTGAGCTCTTTCTAACATTTTCAATAATTTCTTTGCAGTCTTTTCCGATTCTGCCATTTTTAACCATCTCCATTTTAGTTTAATAATTTCTGGAATTCTGTCAAGGGTTGACATTGCAAATCATTATCCTATAATAAATTGGGGGCAACCGGGCTAGAGAGACCCACCCGTCGCTGACTAGTCGCAGGTAGTTCCAACCCTAGGTGGGCGGTTGGCAGAAGCTGCCAGCTGGTAGGAAATCCGGTCCTTGTCGTTTGACCATTCGAGTAGCCCACAGGTCCCACCAATTGTCCTTTCAAAATTAGGTGGATTAAATGTTAGATAAGAAAGAATTGATTAAAGCCTTACCCTTAGCTAATGAATACACTGAAACTAGAATTCGCAAAAAAAGAGGTGGTTTTCGAACTCTATTCATTCCCTCGCCCGAATTAGAGAAAATTCAAAGAAAAATCCTTCGGTTTTTTAAAAAGATCTGGAGAACACATTATGGAAGTATTCACGGCCTGCGCTCCGGTTCCTATGTTCGTCATGCGAAATCTCATTCTGGTTCTCGTTTCATTTTTGTCTTCGATCTCGAAAATGCCTTTCCCTCAGTGAATATCTCTAAATTAAAAAACATCCTAAGGAAAAAGATCTCTGACCAAACCAAAATCACCGATTACTTCAAAGAAGAGCCTTTAACTCTCCTAGATTTAATAATAAAGCTAGTGACTTTCAGGCAAGTTTTACCTCAAGGAGCACCGACATCACCATTTCTGTTTTATCTAGCGATAACTGAAAGTGGGTTATTCAGAAAACTCTGGATTATTTGTCCTCGAGGTTATAATATTACTTGTTACGTTGATAACTTTGTCATTTCAGGCCCTGGACCTTTGAAATCTGAAATACAAGAAAAGATTTTTCAATGTCTTGAAGAATTCGGGTTCAAAGTAAATCCAAAGAAAATCAGACAATTCGATTGTCGAAATGGTGCACCATTAATTACTGGAATCCGAGTAGATGGTAAAGGAAGAATATCTTTGCCCAAAAAGACCATAAGAAAATGGCGAGGAATAATCCATAGAACTGCTCTTGAAACTAATTCTTTTGCCAGAGAATATCTAACACGAAAAATCGAAGGCTTCATTGCCTCTCTAAAACCGATTTACGGAAACGAATTACCACCTCAAATCAAAAAGCCATATTTGGCTTTCAAAAACCAACCCGCCTAACTAATTGAATGAAGGGCGGGATTTTTTTATTTAAATAAAAAACCCACAAAAGTGGGTATGGAAGGAACTATTTTGATTTTCTGTTAAACAGTCTCTTCAGGGGCCATGAAATCTTCTTTGATACTCAAGAAATCTTTGCCAGTTTGGTTTTGGCTTGAGAGCCGAAGATCCTTTCTTGCAAAGTGGGCATTCTTCTGGAGACCAATTATGAATCTCTTTTTGAATCAACGGGATTATCTGATAATCGGGTTCAGGTCTTGCCAGATTGTCGGGTCGGTAGAAAACGGTAGCTACAACTATCTTTCCGTCGAGTTTAATGAATTCTACTTGGGGATTGCTATTCAAAACTGCTTCTCTGACTTTTCTAGTAGTTCCTAAGGTTGTAATGAGTTCTTCAACTTGCAAGATTCTTGTACCTTTAGGGAGTTCAAATCTTCCGGTCCATTTTTGCTTTTTTTCTTCTTTTTCTGTGAAGACAAACATTGCTTCCATTCGTCTAGCTACCTCTTGCCCCAAGGTAAGAGCGGCAAAACTCGATGAGACTACTGCATCCACATTTCCTGTAGTTATTCCATGTTTCTCTAACCTTTTGATCAAATCTTTGGCTAAAACTGCACAGAGATTCGGAAACTGAAGAACTGCATTCAAATTGATATAGCCATCGCTGTGTTTCCCGGAAGCTAAAAGGGCGTGAGGTTCGCCCTCAAATCCCCGATAGATCCAGATGGCATCGCACCAAGCAAATACGTCTTCGAAGGCGATGAGTTTTACCTCTAAACCTAATGTTTTTCTTGCTGTTTCTATGTTCATTACCTTCTCCTCCTATCTAATTACCAAGGAATTTTTCCAGCTCGCTTTAGGGCCTGATTCAAATCGTCTCTTGCGAATTTGGCTGATTTTTCTGCTGCTTGAGCGAAATCTTTGGGATCGCATTTGAATTTTCTTAAGAAAGCATAGTCAATACCTCGTGAAGAATTTACTATCACTCTGCCACCTTTTACTGCTCCATCAGCACCTCCACCTTGAGCTCCGTATCCCGGAACCAAAAAGAAACAGTTAGGAAGAAGTTCTCTCATTGTTACCGCTTCCTCAGGATATGTAGCACCCATCACAACACCAATGTTATTTATGCCACTTTCTCCTTCGCACCCTTCGCTCCATTGCTTCACTAATAGCGCTGTCTCTTCCCAGACCTTGCGTCCGGTTTTCGTTACCAATTGTTCCACTTCAGAATTTGGTCTAAAGGATGTCTTGTCGACAACAAAAATTCCTTTACCAAATTCTTTTACTACCTCTACGAACGGAGATAGACAAGATGTGCCAATCCCTGGCATCACAGTCATTGCATCAACATCGAAAGACGGTCTTTTGACTATTTCAGATTTGACCGGATCCCATACATCCACTTTTCCTAGATGTCCTGCTGCATAAGCTTTTGCT
The DNA here is from genome assembly GCA_020148025.1 of Patescibacteria group bacterium. Lineage (GTDB taxonomy): Bacteria > Patescibacteriota > Minisyncoccia > Minisyncoccales > JAHCRE01 > JAHCRF01. The sequence goes on along the minus strand of JAHCRH010000003.1, from coordinate 9,503 downwards.
GTGTCGCCACCATCACTACGTTTTGCGTCCTCTAATACTAAAAGGTCGTGTCTCCTGCAAAGCTTTACTATCTCTTCGAAAGCCCACACGCCCCAATGCTTATAGGCCTCATAGAAAGCCATTTGAGGTTTTGCAATTGCTGCAAATGGAGCAGTAGCTTTAATAATATCTTCAAAGAAAATAACGAATGCTCGGGCAGCTGGTTCAAAGAGGCTCAACGGATCTTTTGTCATCTCGTATCCCTGTTCTAAGATATGCTCTGGAATATATCTTACTTGCGGGTCAAGTCCTACACAGAGAATGCTCTGTTTTTCTTGGATCGCATCCATTAACTTATCTACAAATGTTTTCATCTCTCAATCCTCCTAAATTTTTAAGGAGCAAACCTCCTGTTTCTTTTTTACTATTTTAAAAAAAAATTGTCAAATAAAAAAACCCACAAAATAGTGGGTTATGGGTTTTTGTTGACTTTTTAAATTCAAAGAGTTTCTATCGCTTCTTTGGTTGTTTGTAGATCTTATGCCATAGTCCGTCCAACCGTGTCCCCTGGAATTTTTTCGGTAGATATGGAATCAAGTGGATTAAAAAATCAAGAATTTTCAAGAAACTCATCAACTATCACCTTTTTCTAAAGAGCTGTAGAACAAACCTCCTAATTTTTTCTTACCATATTTTTAAAAACTAGTCAATATTTTAAATAAAAAGAGATGAAATTTTTTCATCTCCTATGGACTTTCTTCAAAAGTAGACAAGGTTATTCTTTTCCCTCTATTAAGTTTTTCAAGGGCTTGTTCTCGCTTCTCTTCTATTCTCGATTTCTGAGTTATTCCAGTTACTACCTGCTCGAGATCTATCCATTCATCACTCGCGTTTTTAAGCTCAGCAGAAAGCGAAGCTGCCGTACTCACCACCTTTACTTTCTTTCCTCTTTCTTTAGCAAACTCTACCGCCGGTACAAAATGATGATCACCAGATACAAGGATAATGGTTGAAGTATTTTTATCTACGGCGCAGCGATAAATGCCATCGCTAACCCAGGGGTCAATCTCGCTTTTGGGCTCCTTCCCTTTTGGAAGTGGCTTAGATTTAACTTCATATCCTGCGTCAGCTAAACGAGCAAAGAGTCTTAAAATTTTCCTAGGCTTTTCCTTATCCGCACTAGTCACACTGGTGTAGTAAACTGGCGGTCCAGTTAATTCTTCTCTTTCTGTCAGCAAGCGCTTTTTGAATTCTTCAAAATCGTTTATTTCCAGTCCTCCAAGATCGATTTTCAGAGACTTATGAAGATTCTCTCCATCGATAAGAATAACCGTTTTTTCTGGCCTCACTTCTTCTTTTTTAGGGAAAAACCTCCTCCAAATCTTTATCAAACTTTTTCTGCCTCTCATCTCTTATCACCTTTGTCAAAGAACTATTATAATTGATTATAATACCAAAAATTCAATCTGTCAAGCAAATGCGTTTTGTTCTTATCCGTATTTGGGCCAACAACATTTTTTGTATTTTTTACCAGAACCACAAGGGCAAGGGTCGTTTCGGCCAACCTTCGCTTTATCCTTCCTATAGTGCGATTTCGACGGCCGTTGAACTTGGGTCATATTGGTGGATGTTGACGGAACGACTTTTGCTGGCTCTCTTACTGTTTTAATTCTAAAGACTGTTTGGGCTATTGCCGACTCAACAGCTGTTAGTAATCTTTGAAACATCTTATATCCCTCATTTTTATATTCCACTAAAGGATCAAGTCTACCATAAGCCCTCAGCCTCACTTTATCTCTTAAAGATTCCATCTCAGCTAAATGATTAATCCAATAAAAATTTAAAATTCGAAGACAGAGAAATCGAATAGCCTTTAAAAATTTCTCAGATCCAATCTCCTTTTCTTTTTTCTCAAAATCCTCTCCTGAATAACCTGTCTTTTTTACAATTCCCAAAACTTTTTCTTTCAATTCTGACAAAGATGCCTTAAGAAATTCTCTCCTTTTTTTATAAAAAATTTCTCGGTGCTTATTCATCACATCATCATATTCTAAAAGGTGCGACCTGGCATCAAAATGAAAACCCTCAATTCTGGCCTGGGCAGATTCAATTGCCCCTGAAATGAGCTTTGTTTCAATTGGCTGATCTTCGGGAATTTTTAAAATTTCCATCAAAGATTTTATTCTATCACCGCCAAAAATCCTTAATAAATCATCTTCTAAAGAAACAAAAAATTGGCTAGATCCTGGATCTCCCTGCCTTCCTGATCTTCCCCGTAATTGATTATCAATCCTTCTGGCCTCGTGCCTTTCAGTTCCAATAACATGGAGGCCATCCAAGTCAATCACTTTTTCAGCTTCTGCAGGATTTTGAGGATTTCCTCCCAAAATTATATCTACTCCCCTACCAGCCATATTTGTGGCAATGGTTACTGCTTCCAATTTTCCTGCCTGGGCAATAATTTGTCCTTCCCTTTCATGATGCTTGGCATTTAAAATTTGATGGGGAATCCCTTCTCTTTCTAATAATTTTCCCAGATATTCGTTTTTTTCAACTGACCTTGTGCCAACTAAAACTGGCTGGCTTTTTTGATACCTTTCCTTAATTTCTCTAACTACTGCCTTAAATTTCCCTTTTTCGGTTTTATAGAATCGATCGGGCAGAGCCTTTCTTATCATTGGCTCATTAGTTGGAATGCAAATTACTTCTAACTTATAAACCTTATCAAACTCCTCAGCCGAAGCAACGGCCGTACCTGTCATTCCAGCCAATTTTTTGTAAAGACGGAAGAAATTTTGAAAAGTGACGGTAGCTAAAGTCATTGACTCAGGTTGAATCTGAACTCTCTCTTTGGCCTCAACTGCCTGATGTAAACCTCCTGACCATCTTCTTCCCGGCATTAATCTTCCCGTAAATTCGTCGACAATGATAACTTTTCCATCTTTCACTATGTAATCTTTATCTTTTTTAAATAGAGTTTGAGCTCTCAGGGCCTGCTCCAAATGATGCAAATATCTTATCCCCCGCTCGGTATAGATATTTTTCATCCCTAAAGTTTTTTCTATTTTTGAAATCCCTCCTTCAGTTAAGGTAACAACTCTCATTTTTTCATCAATTTCGTAATCTGATTTAGAATCTAATTTGGGAATTATTCTGGCGAACTCTCCATACCATTTTGAGCTCTCTCTATCTGGAGCTGAAATAATCAAAGGAGTTCTGGCCTCATCAATTAAGAGAAAATCTATTTCGTCTATAATGGCATAATTGAATTCCCGTTGAACTCGGTCTTTTAAACCATAGACCATGTTATCTCTTAAATAATCAAAACCAAACTCATTATTTGTTCCATAGGTAATATCAGCCAGATAGGCCTCTAATCTTTGGCAGGGCCGCAAAAAATCCTCAACTACATAAAATGAACCTAATTCATCTCGGATTCTATCCTCTTCCTCCGGCGGTTTTTTATAATCCGGGTCATATAAAAAGGATTGCTCATGATTCAGGCATCCAACCGACAAACCCAATAGATGATAAATCTGTCCCATCCAGACAGTATCACGTCTGGCTAAATAGTCATTAACAGTTACTAAGTGGCAGCCTTTTCCGGTTAGAGCATTTAAATATAAGGGCAGGGTAGCAGCTAAGGTTTTTCCTTCCCCGGTTAGCATCTGGGCAATTTTTCCCTGGTGCAAAACTATTCCTCCCATTAACTGGCAATCATAATGTCTTTGACCAAGTGTTCTTTTAGCTGCCTCCCTAACTAAGGCAAAGGCCTCGGGTAATAAATCCTCGAGAGTTTCGCCCCTTTTTAACCTTTCTTTAAATTCAAGGGTTCTTTCTTTTATCTTTTCGTTAGAAAAATTCTCGAAATCTTTTTCGAGGTCATTTATTTTATCAACCAAAGGCCGAATTTTCTTCAAATATTTTTTATTAGCATCGCCGAAAATTTTATTCAAAATCGACATATTAAATCTTAATTATGCTTTATAATTTTTGCTTTGCTTAAATTATACAGAAAATTTAGCTTTTTTAAAAGAAAAAACGGCCACTTTGGCTGTTTTTAAAAATTAGAATAAGGAATAATTACTTTTCAATCTTTTTCTGTAAATTTTTTGGTAAAATTGCTGAAGAAAAATGAATTTCAGGAGACCAGTATCGAAGACTAAATTTTAGTTTTTTAAATCTTTTTTCTAACTTTTTTTTGGCAGCTAAACTGTAATTTAAATTAAGCTTGGATGCTACTGTAAAACTATACTCTCCAGCTTGATAAGAAGGAATAACAGCTCGATGAATTTTAACATAAGGGAAAATATTTTTCATTCTTTTGTAAATAATTGCCACTAGCTTTGGCTGACAAGTTAAAGACCCGCTTTGAATAGAAACCACTCCTCTTTCTTTCAGAGATCTCTTAACATCTTTATAAAACTTCAAACTGATAAGATCTTTAGCTGGACCTAAGGGATCTGAAAGATCAAGGATTATTATATCAAAAAAATTTTTGTATTTTTTTATGAACTTTTTACCATCCCCAATAATAATCTCTGCCCTTTTATCTTCAAAAGCTTTTTTAGAAATCGAGGAAAGATATTTTTTACAATATCGAATTACTTTTTCATCAATTTCCACCACCCAGACTTTTTCTACCGGATGTTTCAAGACCTCTTCCAATGCCCCTCCGTCTCCTCCTCCAATAATTAAAACTTTTTGAGGATTAGGATGGTAAAACATTGGAACTTGACAGAGCATTTCATGATAGATAAATTCGTCTTTTTCAGAGGTCTGCAAAATTCCATCCAAAACTAAAATCCTACCAAAACCAGAAGTATCAAAAAACTCAATTTTTTGATAAGGAGATTTAACAGAATATAATCTTCTCTTTACTTTTATCCCAATCACAATCTCAGATTCATCAAAAGGTACTTCTTCTTCAAAAAACCATTGATTTTTTTTAAAAATCCAGAAATTTTTCTTCACCCCGTTAGAAATACGCGGATTTAAGCTTTCTCTTTTTTGTTTTTTTCGATTTTTAACGGGGTTCATGACGCCAGTCCTCTTTTTATTTCCTGAACTTTAATTTTTTTGGGTTGGAATTTCTTTTTTAAATATTCGAGGGCTTTGTGGGGCATGGCTTTGTCTCCGCAGGTAAAAATATCGATCGCTAGATAATTTATTTCCGGCCAGGCGTGTAAGGCAATATGGGATTCGGCCAATAAAACAACCCCAGTTATTCCCTGAGGTGAAAATTTTTGAATTGCCACTTGTAAAGGAGTATTCTTGGATTTCTTTACCGCCTCAACTAAAATATTCTCAATCTCTTTTGGATTTTCAATAATTTTTCCATTCCAAAATTCGGCAATCAAGTGAATGCCAGCGTAATTTAAATTTGTTTCTTTGGTCAGGATCCATTTTCTGGATCTCTTTGTTTTCTGGACCATATCTCCCTACAATCGCTTTACCCCACAGCTTTGTGGAGCGTTCCGCTCTCCTTAATTTAGATAGAAACGGAACTGCTTTAAAAGCTTCAGGCTTTTAAAACGATCTTGATAAAGTTTTTATTAACTCCATCAAGAAAAAACAAAGAGAGAAAAAAGCGATTGCTGCGATTATCTAATAATTACTCTATTTTTTATCCTTTTAGCATTAAAAAATTTTTTTGTAAAGTCTGTCGCCTTTTTGTCGTTAAATAGTTTACAAGAAAAAATATTAATGAAAGCTCTATTCCAGAGTTCAGAAAAATGGCAGGTAACAGAGCTTGACTCTATCAGTTGAACTAAAGAGAAACCAGCAGTAAAATCTTTTCCAAAACCAAATCTTTCTATAATTGGCTTACCATACTTCTTAACTTTTATCAAATCACAAAGCCGATTTGAGTATTCCAAAATTTTTTTCTTAGAACGAATAATTTTGGGGTCGCAATCAAACAAATCCATAATCAATTCTTTCCCATAAGTTCTTTTATTTTTGACTTTTTTCATTTTATTTAAACCCCTTCTTCTCTTATCCTCCCTTTTCTATAAAACCTGGCTGAGGGAGAAATCTTCAATGTCTTTTTAAAAACTCTTTGTTTTCTTTTATCTTTAGTTGTTATTTTTTCTTTGTATTTTTTTAGTTGTCGCTGTAATTCGTCTTTGACTTCAACTATTGCTAACTTTAAATCCTTTAAACGAGCAGTTGCCCTCAGACTTTTGCCAGGAAATCTCATCTGGCATTCTGCCCAAAAGAATGGTCCTTTTTGATGATGTAAAGTTTCCTTCCCGATCTCTACCCAGAGCTCAACTCTTGGTTTTCCCTTTCCAAAGAAATGATTAAAATATTTTTCTTCTTGAAAAATTTGCAAAAATTTTTCAAGTGAATTGAATTTTTCTTGAATATATTTTTTAAGAGCTTGGGTTAATTCTACGTTTTTAGTTTTTATGACGATTTTCATAAAAATAAAAATTAGAAAGGGGTCGGGAAAACTGAGTGTTTTCCCGTGGCGGAAAGATTAAAACCGAGGGGTTTTAAGGAGCGGTGTTAGCGCGGTCGCGGAAGCGACCGTCGCGTGCCGCGACTTTTAGTTTTTATAATAATTTTCATAAAAAAAATGTTAATATCTCTAAATATTAACAAAGTTATTTAAAAAAAACAAGACCCCGCCTCCTGTGCTCATTGAAATATTTAATTTGAACTAAACTATTTCTTGTTTTAGAAATTTTACAAGTTTTCCCACGAGCTTAAGAGGCGGGGTAAGAAAGCTTTATCTCTTTCTCTTCTTTCTCTTCTTTCTCTTCTTTCTCTTCTTTGCCTTCTTTTTCTTCTTTGCTTTCTTTTTCTTCTTTGCTTTTCTTCTTTTAACCATTTAAATTGGTGCTCAAATAATAAAATTGGTTATCTGCAGCAACTTCTTCTCTTTTTTGCTTTTTTCTTTTTTGTTTTTTTCTTTGCCATTTACTTGAGCAAATTATTTAAAAAATTTTGAGCAAACAGTCGACCGCTATTTGCAAAAATTTTAAAAAACTTTTTTATTACTTTATTTTTTCACTTTAAGAAAGTTTGTCAAGTGTGAATAAGTAATTTTTAGAAATTAGAAATTAGAAATTAGAAATTTTATGGTAAATACTGTATTTCCTCTTCCAATTTTATTCCAAAACTACTTTTTACTTTTTGTTTTATTAATTTTATTAATTTTTTAACATCGTTGGCTGAAGCTCCACCTAAATTTAAAATAAAATTTGCATGTTTTTTTGAAATCTGAGCTTTGCCAATCTTTTTTCCTTTCAAATTACATTTTTCGATTAATTCTCCAGCTGAAGAACCTTGAGGATTTTTAAAAATACTTCCTACCGAAGGCAAATTAGGCTGATTTTTTTTCCGATGTTCTAAATATTTTTTCATCTTTTTCTGGATTTCTGTTTTTTTTCTTTTTTTAAATTTCAGTTCTGCGGACAGAATGATTAAATTTTTCTTTTTTTTGAAGACACTATCTCGATAGCTAAATCTACAATCTTTGTTTTTTAAAATTTTGACTTTCTCTTTTTTTACATCATAAACTTCCACTCCTTTAACAACGTCCTTCATTGAATTTCTAAAAGCCCCTGAGTTTCCACATATCGCCCCTCCAATCGTTCCTGGAATTCCTATTGCCCATTCCAAACCTGTCAAATTATTTTTTAAAGCAACATTAACTAACTGACTTGACAATGTTCCAGCCTCTGTATAAATCATATTCCCCTGTAACCTGTAACCTGTAACCTGTAACCTAATAACTAATCCTTTGTATTCTTCATCGGAAACCAAAATATTACTCCCTTTCCCCAAAATAAAAAATGGCAAACTATATTTTTTGGCTGCTGAAACTGCCGAGATTATTTCTTTTTTTGTTTTTGCCACAAAAAAATATCTAGCCTTACCACCAATCTTAAAAGTTGTGTAGTTCTTCAACAAAACGTTTCTTTTGACTCCAGAGAGTAATTTTTTTAAGTCCATTATTTTATTTTAGCAAAAACTATGTTAAAATGTAATTGGGCCGGGAGGATAGCACTCACTAAAGACTTAGAATAGGAGTAAACTCTCCCGGCCTTTTTTATTCCCAAAAGTAAAAGATCTCGCTCGAGTGAGATCTTTTACCGACTTTAGAATGGAGCCCTTTCGGGCCACACTCACTATTTAATATTAGCAAATTCTAAAAACCTTGTCAAGATTTTTTTGCTTTTTCCCACCACTCCTGGAAAAAAGCCAAAAATATTCCAATAAAAATTCCCAACACAGCAGCTATAACTATATTCAGGACAGGTTTTGGTTTGACCGGCTTTTCTGAAATGGTGGGTTCTCTTATTACTTGGGTGGGCTGAAGCGCTTCCTTTTGTCTTTGAAGATTATTTATTTCCAGCTGAAGAATTGCTGTTTCTTGACCCTTGGAAATCAAAAAATCAATCTTTTCTTGCAATTCCTCAATTTCTTTTTCTAAAAGATTCTTTTGAGAGTTAATTTTGTTGTTATGTTCAGCTAAAATTAATTCATTTATCTCCTCTAAAATCTTTTTAGTTTTTTGAGGTTCTTTTGAAATTGCTTCAATTGTTATCAAATTTGTATTGGTTGGATTGCTAACTTTTATTCCTGGGAACCAGCCATAAATACCATTATTAATTTTCTCCACCAACTGTTGAGGTGGTTCTACTACCTCAAAAGGAGCTTCTGTCACCTGTCCTGTTATCCTTCCTATTTCTAAAGAAGTATCAATTTTATAAAATTTTGGCGTAACACAACTGAAAACTCCAGCCGCTATCACTGCTGCCAAAAACACAGCCCAAATTGATCGCTTTCTCTTAAGTATCACCTTCACGTAATCCATTAAATCTATTTCCTCATATTCTGGTTGAATTTTTTCCGGGGCCCGCTCTGGCGGGAGGGTGGTGGGTGGGTTGTAGTCTTGATTCATATATTTTTATTATTATAGCAAATAATTTAGCACTGGGAAATACCCTATTTAAAAATAATCTTAATGGTTTTTAAAATAATTCCTAAATCCAAAAAGAAAGAACGATTTTTAATATAGTAAAGATCGTATTGAAGTTTTTCTCTGGCCTCTTCTACCGAGGCACCGTAATGATAGTTAATTTGCGCCCAACCGGTAAAGCCAGGTTTAACCAAATGGCGAACACCGTAATAAGGAATTTTCTTTTTTAATTGCTTCACAAATTCTGGTCTTTCTGGCCTTGGCCCAACAAAAGAGATGTCTCCTTTTAAAATGTTATAAAATTGAGGGAATTCATCAATATAAATTGCTCTAAGAACTTTTCCTACTCGAGTAATTCGAGGATCATCAGATGAAGCCCACCGAGGACCTTCCTTTTCTGCACCAGCTTTCATAGTCCGGAATTTATAAATAGTGAAGATTTTTCCATCCTTCCCTACTCTTTTTTGGGAATAAAACATAGGGCTTGGAGAATCAATTTTGATTGCTAAAGCAATGAAAGGAAACAAAATTGCAGTAATTAAAAGTCCAAAAAGGGAAAATAAAATGTCAAAACCTCTTTTAAAAACTC
>JAHCRH010000025.1 GCA_020148025.1 Patescibacteria group bacterium | reverse complement strand
GCCTTCTCTGAGTCCTGGTATATAAAAATTGACCGATTTTCTTTCTTATTTCATTTTTAACATGAGCCCAGTTAACTGCTCCTCCTGAACCAGTGGCTTTGTTAACAATATCTATTACTTTTTTCCGGGTTTTTTGTAATAACTCCTTTGACTCTCTAAGATAAACAAACCCTCTTGATATTATATCAGGAGAACCCCTAACTTTACCAGTTTTTTTATCAACCACAGCCACAATGACAAACATTCCATCTTTGGCTAAAATTTGGCGGTCTCTCAAGACAACCTCACCCACATCACCAATTCCTAATCCATCAATCATTACATAATTTGAAGGAATAGCCCTTTTTTCGATAAAAATTCTTTTTTTATTTAAATTAACAACCTGGCCATTTTCAGCTATCACTATATTTTTTTCTGATAGGCCCATCTCTTTAGCTAATTTGCCATGGTTAACTAGCATTGAATATTGTCCATGAATTGGCAAGAAGAACTTTGGTCTAATGATTTTAATCATTTGCTTTAACTCTTCTTTCTGGGCATGACCCCCAGCATGAATATCCATCATTCTATAGTGGAAAACCTTAGCTCCTTGTCTTAAAATATTATCTTTTAAAAACTGGACTGTTCTTTCGTTACCCGGGATAACTGAAGAAGAAAGGATGACCGTATCTCCCCTTTTGATTCTAAGAGAAGGATGTTCTTTATTGACAATTCTCATTAAGGCGGCTGATCTTTCTCCCTGAGCCCCGGTGCAAAGAATAGTTATTTTTGAGTCAGGGTAATGAGCAATATCTTTAGTTTTAATTATTGTTCCCCTTTTTGATTTAATATATCCCAAAATTTTGGAGATTTCCACATTGGTTTTCA
>JAHCRH010000019.1 GCA_020148025.1 Patescibacteria group bacterium | reverse complement strand
GACGGAATTACTGGAATTGTTCGAAATTTAAGATATGCAAAAAGAACAAAAGCCTGGGAGGGATCTTTGGCAATGCTGATTTGTTGTAGCTTAATTGGTCTAAAAATGGGGTTTGGAGGAATTTTAGCTGCCGTTTTAGCCACCTCAGTTGAGAGAATTGAGACAATCGACGATAATATTTCAATCCCTTTAGTTTCTTTTTTGACTTTAACCCTTTTTCATTTTAAATTATGAATTTAATTGAATTGGCTAAATTAGCTGTTGAAACCTTTGTTAAAGAAAATAAAATTATTTCTTTACCTGAAGATTTGCCATTAGAATTTTCTCGTAGTAAGCTTGCGCAACTTTTAAAGAGAAGGGCTGGGACCTTTGTCACTATCGAAGAAGATGGCAAGCTCCGAGGGTGTATTGGGACTTATCTACCCCTTCGGCAGAACATCGCAAAAGAAGTTATTTCGAATGCTATAGCTGCAGCTACTGAGGATTACAGATTTGGATCAATTAAAGAAGAAGAACTTCCTCATCTTTCTTACACTGTTTATATTTTGAACGAGCCAGAATTGGTTAAAGATTACAATCCGCCAACCGCTCTCCCACTTGTTTGCAAACAGGCCCCTTTAAAAGAACTTAACCCCAAAAAATATGGAGTGGTTGTTAAAACGGTGCCAATTACTTCGCCCGATGGCACAGATGTCATTTTTAACGGCCATTTCGTTCCCAAAACTGGACTTTTATTGCCAGATTTGGAAGGCATAGGAACAATTGAAAAGCAAATTTCAATTGCCTGCCGAAAAGGAAGAATTGATCCATTAAGAGAGAAAATAATTATTTATAAATTTACAGTCGAAAAATATCAGTAATTTACAAAAAAATAGCGGTCTCTTTTTGAGCCGCTTTTATTTTTCCTTTTTCTCCTTTTTCTCCTTCGGTTCTCTCTTTTCTCTTTCTTCCTTAATTTCTTCAATCTTTTTATTCTTTCAATAGCGCTTGGGGTAGCTGGAAAATGAGGACCCTTTTCTGAAATTCTTACCATTTTTTCATCCCTGGTTTTTAGGATTATCGCACGCTTTTATTAGGTCTAGGACTCTGTTTCTCTTCTTCTTCACTCATCTCTTCATCACCCCTACTTTGAAACGAACTATCTTTAATATAACAAATAAATCTTAAAAAATCAATATTTAATGTCTGACATTTAAGTATTGTAATACTCTCTGCCAAGATGGGTAATTAATTCTTCGTCCATCATCCACCTGAGAGTATTTTTTAATTTAGTTAATTGGATAAAAAGGTCATGTTCTGGATAAAGTTCTTCAGCAGTTTGGGGTGATTTGAAATAAAAACTCAGCCATTCTTGGATTCCGCTTAATCCTGCTCGTTTAGCAAGGTCAAGAAATAAAATTAGGTCCAGCACAATAGGCGCCGCTAAGATAGAATCCCGACAGAGAAAGTCAATTTTTATCTGCATTGGATATCCCAGCCAGCCAAATATATCCAAGTTATCCCAAGCTTCTTTATTATCACCGCTTGGCGGGTAATAATTAATTCTTACCTTGTGATATATTTTGTCATACAACTCAGGATAAAGATGGGGTTGCAATATATATTCTAAAACCGACAATTTTGATTTCTCCTTGGTTTTAAATGACATTGGATCATCTAAGACTTCCCCATCTCTATTGCCTAAAATATTTGTAGAAAACCATCCGCTAAGACCAAGCATTCTTGCTTTAAGCCCTGGTGCAATTATCGTTTTCAATAAAGTCTGCCCTGTTTTAAAATCTTTTCCTGCTATTGGTGTTTTGGTAATTTTGGAAAGTTCAATTAGGGCGGGAATATCTGCAGATAAATTAGGAGCTCCGTTTGCGTAAGGAGTTCCTTCCTTTATTGCGGCATAGGCATAAATCATACTCGGCGAAATGAATTTAGAGTCTTTTTTGAGAGCATCTTCAAAGTTTTTTATTGAATTATGAATTTTATGTCGCTTCATATAGATTTCAGTGCTTCCACACCATATCATCACTAAACGTTCACATTTATTTTCTTTCTTGAATCTCTGAATGTCCTCTATTAGTTGTTCTGCCAATTTCCATCTATTACCTGATTTTATAAAATCGCCGTCAAGATTTCGGACATAACTTCTATCAAATGCTCCCCTCATCGGTTTTATTTTCTCCAATTCTGGTTTAAGTTTTTCTAGTAAATTTATATCCAAAACCCCAGCTTTTTTTGCGGATTCATAACAGTTGTCTTTGAAAATATCCCAACCACCAAAAACAAGATCTTTTAAATCTGCTAAAGGAACAAAATCTTTGATTAATGGTGTTCTTTTTTCTGTTCTCTTCCCAAGTCGAACAGTCTGCATCTGGGTAATTGAGCCAATCGGCTTTCCGATACCCTTTCTTATAGCAAGTACTCCTGCTATAAATGTAGTTGCTACTGCGCCCAATCCCGGAAGCAAAACCCCAAGTTTCCCTTCAGGTGTTTTAGTTTTTAGTGTTTCCTTTCTAATTGATTTTGACATATTTTTAAGATTATCTTAATATAATTAGAAAGCCTATTTCATCAGATTAAACTATTTTACCATTGTAAAATAGTGTGTCAAGTTAAAACAGTGGAAAAGTGATTTTTTGGAGTTTTAAAAAATACACGGGTCCGACCTGTGCAAATATAACAGCGGTATGTTGCCATTTGAGCGTCTTCAAAAATTAAATACAAAAGGGAATCTCTGGATTTATATCCTCTCTTTACTTAAAAAAAGAGAAATTTACGGCTGGGAAATTCGATCTTTAGTTGATAAAAAATTTAATTTTAAACCGGGTTTAATTACTCCCTATAGGGTGCTTTATCGATTAGAAAAAGACGGCTTTGTTAAAAGCAAAGTGAAAGAAAGAAGAAGAATTTATAAAATTACCAAAAAAGGAAAAGAAGAATTGAAAAAAGCCAAAAATTTTTATAAGAAACTTTTAAAGAAAATAAAATGATTAATAAAAAAATCGCCAAAATATTATATGAGATAGAAGAACTATTAGCTATAAAAGGAGTGGCTTATAAACCAAGAGCTTATAGAAAAGCAGCTAAAGCTTTAGAAAGCTTGGAAAAAGATGTTGCAGACATTTATCAAAAAGAAAGAGTTAAAGGCCTTGAGAAAATCCAGAGTATTGGTAAAAGTATTGCTAAAAAAATTGAGGAATACTTAAAAAAAGGAAAAATAAAATACTATGAGGAGCTTAAAGAAGAAACAGCTATAAGACAGCTTATTACTCATTATTTCAAAACTAAAGATGTTAATTTAGAACAACTTAAAAAATCTGCTAAAAAAAGAAAAATAATTTATTCAAGATTCACAAGACCTGCAAAACAACTATTGGAATTAGCCGGATCAATGGAAAAAGCTAAAAAAGCAATTAATAAAGTAGCTGAATGGGCAAAGTCAAGAGGGTTAGATTATGCCATTGAAACAGTTTTTAAAAAATGGTTGGAGTTAGATAGGCTAAAACCAAAAGAAATCGTTAAAAAACCCTATTACAATGGAAACCCAATGGTATGGTCAAGAACAAAAAGGAGATGGTATGTAATTTCGCCTGAAGGAGAATGGCTTGAATTTGTCGGGGAAGAATCAGATATCGAATGGAGAGTCATCCGCTAGATAAAAATCAATAAAATGGCCAACAAAAAACTAAAATTCATTTTTATGGGAACTCCTGAATTCGGAGCGATTGTCTTAGAATTGTTAATTAAAAATGACTACAAGCCTTGTTTAGTTGTTGCTGCTCCTGATAAATCAGTGAGTGGAGAAAAAATTTTAACTCCAGAACCAGTAAAAAAAGTGGCCCAGAAGTATCAAATTTCTATTCTTCAACCTCTAAAAATTAAAGATGCTATATCTGAAATACAAAATACAGGCCCTGATCTTATTATTGTTGCTGCCTATGGCCAAATTCTACCAAAAGAAATTTTGGGAATTCCAAAATACAGTTGTTTAAAGGTTCACCCGTCTTTGCTTCCAAAATATAGAGGTCCGACGCCAATTCAATATGCTATTTTAAACGGTGAGAAAGAAACCGGGGCGACTATAATGCTTATGGGTGAGAAAGTGGATGCAGGCCCAATTCTTAGTCAAAGGGTATCAATAGTAGAAAAAGATGAAACCTCAAATAGTCTTTGTAATAAATTAGCTAATCTTGGAGGAAAACTTCTCATAGAGACTATCCCTCGTTGGATAAGAGGCGTAATTAAAACTTATCCTCAGGATGAAGAAAAAGCAATTTATACTAAAATTTTGACTCGAGAAGATGGTAAAATTAAATGGCAAAAAATTGCTGAGAAACTTGAGCGAGAAGTTAGAGCTTTTGATCCTTGGCCAGGAAGTTATACATTTTGGGAAAGAAAAGCTGGTTGGGGAAGAAAAGCCGAAAAATCACTAAAAATAAAAATTTTGAAAGCAAGTGTTTTAAAATCATCAGAAGATATGACTTATCCCGTGGGTAAGACCCTTGTTGCTCAAGATAAGGTTTGCGTCCAGTGCGGAAAGGGTTTCCCATTTTTGTCCGGTGGAAAAGATTTTTTAATTATTGAAAAATTACAACTCGAAGGAAAAAAACCAATGGTTTCTGAAGAGTTTTTAAGAGATTACCGAGATTTTATTGGAATAACATTAAAATAAAAATATGTTAACCTATAGTGACCTTAAAAAAGGTACAAAAATTATCCTTGATGGCCAACCTTATGAAATTTTGGAAGCAAGGCCAATGAAAAAAGCTCGACGCCAGGCGATTTTGCAAACTAGAATCAGGGATCTTATTTCGGGCTCTGTTTTCTCTCGGAATTTCCAGCCGGGAGATACTTTTGAGACAGCTGAAGTTTTAAAATTTAAGGCAAAATTATTGTATTCCCATAAAAATCGTTATTTTTTTTCTGAGAAAGATAATCCTGCGAAAAGGTTTGATTTGGGCTCAGAACAAATTGGTGAGGGAGTTAAATTTTTAAAGTCAAATCAAATCGTTGAAGGTTTAATTTTTAAAGGAAAAATAATTAATATTTCTTTGCCAATAAAAGTTCAATTAAAAGTTATTGAGGCACCACCTGCAATAAAAGGAGAAAGAGCCCAGCCCGGAACAAAACAGGCAACTTTAGAGACCGGAGCTAAAATAAATGTTCCTATTTTTATTGAAGAAGGAAATACTATTGAAATAAATACTGAAACTGGCGAATATGTTAGAAGGATTGAATAAATCTTAACCTTGTCTAAAAAGAAACAAAGAAACTCTTCCTTTTTGGAAGAGTTTTTTTTACTTTTGTCTCTCTTTCATTCTATCATTATCTCATAAAACTTGCTCTCTATAGGTGGTTTATCTTCCCAGGATCGCAAATAAGAGAACATTATCTCAGTTTCTCCAGATTTTAAAGCAAGAAAATTAAAAGTTTCATGACCACCTGACCCAATTATTTCTGGGGAATGAGGAGTATATTTTCTATCAACCAATTGAACAAAGTCGGATTCAAACTCTAGTTCCCATTGATAACCGGTCGTCGGATTCGCCTCCAGGGTTATAGAAAACTCATCGCCATTTTTAATTTCTATGGTTTGCGTTCTATGGCAATCTTCTATCATATCTTCTGGAAAATTATATTTTTCTACCTGTTCGCAAGAAATTGCTCCGGTTCCATCAAAGGCTAATTCCCAATGGTCATCAACTTTTGCCGCTAAAAAGATACCCTCTTCACCGGGTCCTCCTGGCACAAAGGCGACCCCGCCTCGGACGTGATTTTCTGTTTCCTGGCTGATACTCAGGTTTACCTGGGCAACTTTCTTATTGTATTTTTCGGCAAAAAGTTTCTTTATTAATTCTTCTTTAGAAAACAAATGTTCAATTGAACTATCTCCTTTTCCACACTTTACTTCTACATCATTTTTGTCACCCTCTAACGGCATTCCTTCCTCATCCAGCCATATTCTCCCTATAACAGTACAAACAAAATAGTCTTTTTTATATCCTACTGACCAAGCGAAAGTGCCGTCAGCCACATTGTAAAGATCTACCTCAAATCCTTTATCTTCGAAAAACAGTTCAACATTGTTATATTGCTCACTTGATATACCCTTAGCTTCAAATCCCTTTCCTTCTACAACTACTTCTTCTATCTCTTCGTATTTTTCAACATTCCATTTAATTTCAACTGGTTGTATCTCTGAAAAATTTATCTTGGTTTCTTGTTTGAGGTCTTCAAGAAGAATTGAAACTTCGTCTTTAGTTTCTTCTTTACTTTCTTCTTCGGATATTGGTGTTGATTGATAAATCCAATACCCCAATCCCACAACAACGATTATTGCGATAATGATTGCAATGTTTTTTTTAGACATATGTTTTTATAAAGCGAGATTCTTATTGTTAAACTTATTATTCGACCTTTTATTTCTACCCTATCTATTCTAACATAATAAAACCCGAGGCAAAAGCCCTCGGGCAACGGCTCTCCTGGCTGGACGATGTTAGAACCTATTCAGCTTAAAGTTCTTCTTTTTGGAATTTCTCTTCTTGGATTTTATCTAGTTTTCTGATAATCTTTGCCAGCTCGGCAAAATGCTCTTTTTCATCATCTCTAATATGGCCTAAAATCTTTTTAACCTCTTCATTATCAGTCTCATCTATATGCTCCTGATATTGATTGATAGCTCCCAGTTCTCCTATTAAATCTTCTCTTAAATCTTTTAAAGTTTTGTTATCCATAGATTTCTTTTTTAATATTATTTCCTTGACCTTCAATATATTTTATCATATTAAACGGATGTTTACAAAAACCCGAGAGAAACTCTCGGGCTATTAACTGTGAACAGTAGACGATGGTTGATATATCGTCAAAATCTCTCTTGGCCTAACATTTCTATCACCTCCTCTTTAACTGTTTGAGGGTCTAACTCGACTACTTTAGCGAAATATGCCTCAAACTCTCCCCACGCTTTCTCTGTTTCTCCTGCAGCTATATAATTTACTACTTTGCAAACTAACAGGGGAAACCAATTCTCAATGTACTGGCTCTCGTCTTCCAATAATCTCTTATTTAAATCATTTTCACAATTTATAGCTTCTTCGATGTATTCTTGCTTAAAGTTGGCATTACTTTCTATAAGATTATCCTCATGGATTGAAAAATACTGATTGAAGAAGTAAGAAGCGGCATAAGCGGTATGGAAATAAGCGAATCTATCATCTTTTATCACCAAATATAATTTGCCATTTTTTACGAGCAGACTAGTTTTTGTAATATGAGCGTTTCCCAAAGGCAAGATTTTAATAATCTTTAGATTATTATTTGTATCTAGGACAAAGATATATTCTTGAAAACAACAATGGGCTCCGCCTGAATACTCACTTAATATAATATGCTTATTGTTTTGATATTCGAAAGCGAATAAATCAGAGATTGCGTAGACAGGCTCTGAAGTATAAATTTTTTCATCTTTATCATAAGCCTCGAAATATCCCCAAAGATATTCTTTAGTTTCTTCTTTATAAATTTTAGGAAATATCACAAATTTAGCACTCCCTATCTCGTATTCTTTAATTGAGGTTTCTCCAATGAAATTAATTTCATCTATTATTGAATAAATCTCTTTAGCCCCTTCGCACAAAGCCTGGCATTCTTCCATTGATTGAAATGGTATTACATCTCCCTGTGCACTACAGCCACTTATGTATTCACATTTTTTACCATTATAATAAACCCCTAATAGCATTGTACAATTACCATAATCTTTGGTAGGTTTCCAATCGCAACCCGTTTCTTGAGGCTTCTCTATCTCAGGCAATTCAACAAGAGGAATCTCTTGTCTCGTTATCCACCATAAAATCCCTCCCCCAACAATGAAAGCTAAAATCAATACAATTAAAATATATTTCCAATTAGTTTTACCTTGCTTAAGAAAAGCCATATTGTTTTATTATAACTTAAATCGGCCGCAAAATAAAACCCCCGAGAGAAAAACTCTCTGGATTCGATTGGTCCCCTGGTGGAGGATGTTAGAACCTGTTTTGGAGGTTGGCTTAAAGAACCTATAATATTATCCTGTTTCTTACGGTTTATTGGAAATAAGGAAACTAGCTATTAAATAAACGATAATGCCGGGCACTAAAGCTGTAAAAATCACTACGGCAACCCAAATAAGTCTCAAAATAACAGGGTCGACATTAAAATACTCTCCAATGCCTCCGATAACTCCAAAAAAAACCTTATTTTCCTTACTTTTGTAGAGTCTTTTCATAATTCTTAAAATATTTTTAAAAATTCTTTTTAGTCCTTTCTTTTTCTATTACCACAACAAATTTAATTATAACTTTCGAAAATGAATTTTTTGTGAAGCTGAAAATCTCTCCTTCGTTAATTTGTTAAATGAGGTGGGCTCACTCAACAAAAACCCGAGAGAAAACTCTCGGGCGGCAACTCCGGCGGTAGGACTCGAACCTCTAAAGTTTCACCTTTTGACTAAAGCCCCTGATAATAATTTATTTCTCCCCTGACTCAAGATTTTTATTTGTTTTTTGCTTTTGAAAGAGGCCGTCCTCCAATAATCTAAATCCTAAACGGAAAAAAATAAATGCTCCCAGTAAAGCCAGAATTAATTCTGCTCCTCTAATAATTAACGTGAACACCGTTCCTGTAGCTGCTCCTAAACCTAAGGAGTTAAAGACAAAAACTTGAGTTGTTTCCTGAATTCCGAGACTAGCCGGAATAGGAACCATTCTGGCTAAGCAAGAAAAACTAAGAACAGATAAAGATAATAGAAAACCAATATTTTTGCCTAAAAAACTAACTAAAAACCAGGTTCTCAAAAAAAATATTCCCCCTCCCAAAAAAGCAAGAAAAAAACCTTTCCACATAGCTATCTTTTTGGGGTTAAAAAAGGCAAAAATTTCTTTTTCAATTACTAAGGGTTCTTTATCTAAATATTTTGATTTGAAAAACTTAAGAAAAAATTTAACAATACTCTCTCTCTTAAAAATTTTAAAATAAAAAAAAGAAGTTGCGGCTAAAAAAAATAAAAATGTTCCACCAAGAATTATTCCTACTCTTTTGGGCGGAAGTCCAATTGTCAAAAGGAAAAAAATTGTTCCCAAGAAAATAATTACTAAAATAGTAGTCCAATCTAAAATTCGATCGATAATTGAAGAAGCTATTCCTTTTGACCAGTGTAAAGAATTTCTCTTTTTTAAGATGTAACCGCGGAAAATCTCTCCCCCTAGTATCACCATTGGTAAAAAAAACATAATCGAAAACCCAGCCAGGTATATTTTAAAGAGATCTAAAAAAGAAATATCCTCTCCTTCGCTTTTTAAAATCATTTTCCATTTTAAGGTTCCAATCAAGATTATCAATAAAGTTAAAATTAAAATTACTATTCCCTGCCAGCCAGTGAAAACTAAAAAGGCATTTTTTATCTCCTGCCAGCCAACAAACTTAATAATCCAAGTAAAAAGCCCTATTCCAATTAAAAGAGAAACTAAAAAAAGAAAAAACTTTTTCATGTTTTTCCTATTATAACAAAATCTAATTTTTCCACAAAAGAGCAAGGCAAGAGCAACGAGACCCTTTCTCATTCCTTTTAAAAATATCTACTCGATTTTCACTCCCTCAGCCTGAATTTTTATATCAATAACCTTTCCTCCGGCTTTTTCGATTGCATTTTTTATATTGGGCCAATTTTCTCTATCAGCCATAGCAATCATACAATCTCCACCACCAGCTCCTGACAGTTTAGTGCCATAAACTCCAGGATTCAAATTGTAAACTGATCGGGAGGTCCTCTCGATCAAAAATGAGTTCTATACTCTCTTGACGGCTTAAAA
>JAHCRH010000024.1:644-926 GCA_020148025.1 Patescibacteria group bacterium | reverse complement strand
AATTATGAAATCTCTGGTTAAAAATTTAGTTTTTATTCTGCTTATCTTTCTGATAATTTCAGCAGTTTTTGCTTTATTTTCCCAGCCCTTTAAAAAGGAAAAAGAAATTTCTTTGACACAATTAGTTGAGGAGATTAATCAGGAAAAAATTAAAAAAATTACTGTTTCTGGCTCAGAGCTTTCTATCTTATATCAAGATGAAACAACGGCAAAATCAAGAAAAGAAACAGAAAGTTCTCTTTCTGAGTCTTTGATGAATCTGGGGATAGATTCAGAAAAATT
>JAHCRH010000024.1:0-634 GCA_020148025.1 Patescibacteria group bacterium | reverse complement strand
ACCTGTCTTGATGTTTGGACTTCCTCTTTTGCTTTTTGGTCTATTTTTCTGGATGATTTTCCGCCAGGCAAAAGCTGGAGCTACCCAGGCATTTAGTTTTACCAAAGCCAGAGCTCGACTTTTCGGCGCTGAAGGACATCCTAAAGAAAAAATCACTTTCAAGGATGTGGCTGGTTTAAAAGAGGCCAAAGAAGAATTGAAAGAGGTTGTTGATTTTCTAAAAAATCCTAAAAAATATTTAAAAATAGGGGCAAGGATTCCAAGAGGAGTCCTCTTAATGGGCCCAGCCGGCACAGGAAAAACCCTTTTGGCCCGTGCCGTGGCAGGGCAGGCTAATGTACCTTTTTTTCATATTTCAGGTTCAGAATTCGTAGAGATGTTTGTAGGAGTGGGCGCAGGAAGAGTACGTGATCTCTTTTCTACCGCCAAAAAAGCAGCTCCTTCAATTATTTTTATTGATGAACTTGATGCTATTGGCAGACACAGAGGAGCTGGTCTTGGTGGAGGACATGATGAAAGGGAACAAACTTTAAATCAAATTTTAGTAGAAATGGACGGTTTTGAAAGAGAAACCCAGGTCATAGTTATCTCTGCGACGAATCGCCCGGATATTTTGGATCCAGCTCTTTTGCGA